>CAYWVN010000009.1:0-4803 GCA_964461725.1 uncultured Coriobacteriia bacterium
GATGGTGACGGCACTCGTCTCGGCGCTCACCAAGGTCAAAGTGCGCCGCGATATCGCCATGACCGGCGAGATCACCTTGCGGGGCCGCATTTTGCCCGTGGGCGGCATCAAGGAGAAGGTACTGGCGGCCCATCGCGCGGGCCTGAAGACAATAGTGCTGCCGGAGGAGAACAAGAGAGACCTGGAGCTTATCCCGGAGCATGCGCGCGAGGAGCTGGATTTCATCTGGGTCGATCACGTGGACCAGATCCTGCACTTGGCGCTGATCAAGCCGGGTGCCCGGCGGCCCAAGGTTGCCGCTCGAGTCGCACCTGCCGCCAAGGCGAGCGCTCCGAGGGGGGCCGCCAAGACCGCCAAGAAAGCGCCCGCCAAGAAGGTCGCGGCTAAGTCGTCCAAGAAGACCGTCGTCAAGAAAGCTGCCAAGAGCACACCCAAGACTCCGGCCGGCACGCGCCGGACGAGGAAGGCGCCTTCCAAGCCGAAAGATGAGGTGCCGGGCTCAGTGATCATCGCGCCCCGACGCGGGCGCCTGCCGCTCGTTTAGCCACCACGAAGCATCGGGGCGGAGCGAAGAGAGGAAGCACAACTGGGTGGATACGGCCAACCGCGCGGCGGTTTCAGACGGAGGACCTCAAGGCCGCAAGGCGACAGCCGCATGGCTCCTCGGCTCGGTCCTGCTCATTGCGTTCGGGGGGTGTGCGGGGAGGGGCGGCGCAGGCGTTTCCCGTACCTGGGTCGGAGACGCCGTTCGCGAAGCCCCAGTACGGGCGCGCATCCTCACACGGCCCACTGAGCTGCGGTCAACTGGCGCTGTCAGCTTGGCGTTCGACGATGGCTGGGCGAGCGAGTTCGAAGCCTACCGGATCGCCAGCCGCAGCGGGCTTCGGGGCACCATCTACTACGTTACCGACCACCTTGGCGACCGCCGGTTCCTCAGTGCGGAGCAGCTCCGCATAATGGCCGAGGACGGCTGGGAGATCGGGTCGCATACGGTCAGCCATCCTCGCCTAACCCAGATCTCGCCAGCACGGATGGCTAGGGAGCTCAGGGAGTCGCGGAGTATCTTGGCTCGGCTGGGGTTCACGGTCACCACGGTCGCCTATCCGAACGGAGATCACAATCGCGCCGTCAGTGCTTTGGCCGCCAGATACTACGTGGCCTCGCGGACGACGCGCTGGCTGAAACTGAACGACCTCCCGCCCTCTTTCGGGCTGTCTTCCAGGAGCGTCGACAACAGCGTTCCCTTCGAGGAGGTCCGACGGTGGATAGACGAGGCGCGGGAGCGCAGGAAGTGGCTGATTCTAACGTTCCATGAGATACGGCCCTCGAAGGACGCGGCCTCATATCACACCTCGGTGACCTATTTCCGCAGAATCATCGACTACCTTGTGGAGACCGAGGTTCCCACGCCGACGATAGCGGAGGTTGTCGCGAGATACCCGCCGATAGGCCCCTAGCGGCACAGCCACGTTGCAGGAGCGGCGGTGGCGGTGTCCCTAGAAGGCCGCAGCTCCGGCCTGGAAGGCCTCCAAGCTGGCCGGGTCAGAGTTCAGGCGCCAGTCCTGCTCGCTAGCCTTGTTGAACCAGCAGATGCCAGAGATTCGCGGATAAGTGGTTGGCACGGAGCCGAACATTCTGGCGATCCAGGCCGCCTTGTCTCCGCCGACATCTGAAGACCCAGTCTCCCCGATGATGAGAGGCTTGCCGGTCAGCCGTGTGACTTCCCCATACGCCCGACCGAAGAGCTCACCGAAGGTCTTCCAGCGGCTCCACGACTGGCTCGTGCCCCAGTTGTATCCGTCCAGCGCCACGAGGTCCACCTGGTCGTCCCCGGGCCAGTAGACGGAGATCGCGTTCTCCGGCGTTATCGGTACGCTCTCGTGGTTAGGGCTCCACACGAACTTGACGTTGGTGGCGCCGCGGGAGAGGAAGATACTCCTGATGTGCCTCCAGGCGGGTGCGAAATCGGCCGGCGTGTTGCCGTTCACCATACCGCCCCAAGGGTACCACCGGCCGTTCATCTCATGAAGCGGGCGCAGCCACAGAGTGTCACCGACGGCGGCCGCCCGGTCCGCGTACTCTCGCAGATACCCGTCGTAGGCCCCGCCCGAGATCCGCTTCAGGCTGAACTCGGGCTGGTTCGGTCCTTTTCCCGGCCGCCAGAACTCAAGAGTCAGCATCAATGTGGCGCCGTGCTCGCGGACGCGCTGCGTCCACATCGGGTCGAACTGGTAGACCTGGGCCTGATGGAGGTTCACTATCCTCGCGCGGCGTCCGACCTGTGCCTCGAGCTGGGTCAGAGGGTCCATGCTCTCGTACGGCACGCCGGGAACGGCGAAGCCCACCCAGCGCAGGCGACTCGCTCTCAACGTCACGCGCCTTCTAGCCAACATCGCTCCTGTGTTCCAGCGGGCGGCCACGCGGATTTCATAGTCGGCGTTTGGCGCTCTCGCCCCGCGACCGTCAAGCCCGTTCCACCTGGCCGTGCGTCGACCGGCCTTGCTGAAGCTGCGCAGCCGGAGGGTGCGGACAACCCGATTTGCCCTGTAGATGCGCACCGTGGTCAATGCCGGGGCATTGAGTCGGTAGGCGATGACGACGTAGTCCCGTACACCGTCGCCGTCCGGGGAGAAGACCGATGACGAGGTGCGCACATCGCTGAGACGGGGAACAGAGGCCAGGGCCGGCTGCGGCGAAAGGGTCGCCGAAATCAACACTGCAGCAAACACGGCGGGCAGGCGGGGCATCAAATCCATCGCAAGTCAGTATAGCGTTCGGGCCGAACACGTGCCATAAGAAATCGGCGGAATCTCCCCGAAAAGGGCATGGGAAGGGCGTCTGCTTCCGGGAATAGCAGAGGGCCGGCGCTGCCTGCCGGCCCTTCGCTTCAGAGCCGCCAAGAGCCGACTCCGGTGAGGCTGTTTGTCAAGTCGCCTCGGTGGCGCCTACCTGAACGTCGCCGCCGAGACCCTGAAGGCGGCCGCGCTCGTCGCGTCGGAATCCAGCCTCCAGTCGCACTCTTTGTTCTCGTTGAACCAGATGACGCCTTGGATCTGCGTGTACCTGGCGGTGATGCTCTGGAACATATCGGCTATCCAGGCTGCCTTGTCGCCGCCGATGTTGGTGGTTCCGGTCTCGCCGATCATGACCGGCTTGGACGTGAGCTTGGTGACTGTGCTGTAGGCGGCCCCGAAGATCTCTCCGAAGGACTTCCAGCGGCTCCAGCTCTGGGTGGTTCCCCAGTTGTATCCGTCCAAGGCCACCATGTCGACGTACTCGTTGCCGGGCCAGTAGTTGGCGATGGCGTTCTCGGCGGTGTTGGGCACGCTCTCGTGGTTGGGGCTCCATACGAACTTGGCGTTCGTCACACCGCGGTCAAGGAAGACCTGGCGAACGTGCTTCCAGGCGGCTGCGAAGTCTGCCGGGGTGTTGCCGTTCACGGTCCCGCTCCACGGGTACCAGCGGCCGTTCATCTCATGCAGCGGGCGGATCCAGACTTCGTGATCGACCGCCTTCAGGCTGTCCGCGTACCGCTCGAGGTAGCTGTCGAAGGCGCCGCCGGCAATCCTCTTCAAGGTGTACTCGGGCTGGTTCGCGCCGCCGCCCGGCTTCCAGAACTCGAGGGTAACCATCGGCGTGCCGCCACGCTCCACTACTTTGGTGATCCAGCTCGCGTCCCACTGATAGACGATGGCCTGGTAGTACATGACGACGTTCGCGGGGTGGGCCGTTTTCGACTCCAGTGTTGTCAGCGGGTCCATGCTCTGCCAAGGGGTACCGGGGACGAAGTAGCCCACCCACCGGTTCGAGCTGGCAGTATCGGGATTCCCCGAGCCGGGGACGGTCGCTGTCGTGGGCGAAGTCGGGGTCGAGGTCGTGATCGGAGTCTGGGTGGGGCTCGGGTTCGTGTCGACGATGACGGTTCTTGTCGATCGGGACCTGTTCTTGCCCGAACGTGCGACGACCCGGAACTGGTAGACGCCGCTTTCCGCCATCGTCCCGCTTCCGCTGATGCCGTTCCACCGGACGACATGGCGCCCGGTCCTCGTATAGCGGCGGAGCCGCAGCGTCTTCACCACTGACGTTCCGAGATATACCCGCACCGTGACCCAGGCGGGACGCCGGAGCCGGTAGATCGCGGCCGCCCGACTGCCCGTGCCGTCGGCGTTGGGAGTGAAGACAACCGGAGACACACGAAGCGAGCTTAGAGACCTGGTTGCCGCTGCGGCGGCGGACGGGGAGGTGAACATCAACGCTACTAAGGCGGTCAAAACAAGTGCGGACCTCTTCATTTCCCTCACCTTCGGCAGCTAGGCTGTCTCTTGGAGACCCTTGGCTTTGCGCCCCCGCCTCACGGCGGGTTTGCCTTTGTCGGGCTTGGACCGAGGTCCTTACGCCGACCACTCCTTGCGTTTAGTGTATCGGCTGAGTGGTCGCACCTCTTTAGCTCCTTTTGGCCGGATTTCTCGGTTGCTCCGGAATGGAATCGCGGGGACCGGGAGAAGAAGCTAGTAGGCGCGTTTCACGGAGTCGAGATAGACCCAATCGTACCAGTTCAGCGACCGGGTCCACTCTTGAAGCGCGGTCGGTGTCTCGTCGGTGAAGTAGGGCGAGGCCACGGATTGGCGAAAGGCCCGCAGGCTCGACGGGGAAGTGTCGATGCGCCAATCCTGCACGCCCTCAACACCCGCCTCTCGCGCGTTGTAGTAGATGACGGCCTTGACCTCGGGGTGGTGCGCGCGGATGCCCGCGTAAGCGTCCCGCAGCCAATCGGGCCTGCTGCCGCCCCGCCCGGCCGGCAGC
>CAYWVN010000009.1:4813-30649 GCA_964461725.1 uncultured Coriobacteriia bacterium
GGAGGTGGATGGTGGGCCCCATGTGGTGCGGGCGGACGGCCTTGACCGCGGGGTGTGGGGCGCGGATGCGCGCGTAGGCGTCCCGCAGCCACTCCGGCTTGCTGCCGCCCTGCTCGACGCAGGCGAACTCCGCGATCACTATGGGTTTGCCGAGGCGTTTGAGAAAGGCGAGGGGGCGCCGGTACCAGTACTCAAAGGAGCGCCAGTGCGAGTACGGGCCGGAAGTGCCCCAGTTGAAGCCGCTGATGGCGGTCCAGTCCACGTACTTGTCACCCGGATAGTATGCGGCGTAGGAGTTCTCGGGAGTGTCTGGCACGCTCTCGTGGTTGATGCTCCACACCCACGTCACGTTCAGAGCCTTCTCTTGCCTGAATATCCGATGTATCCTGCGCCAGGTCGCTCTGAACTCGCCGGGCGAGTTGCCGTTGACCAGGCCGCCCCACGGGTACCATCCGCCGTTCATCTCGTGCATCGGTCTGAGCATTATTGGGGCGCCGACGGCCTTGATGTCTCGTGCCCATGCTCTGATGTACTTGTCGTAGTCACCCCGCAGGATCCTTGAGAGGGTGAACCTGGGCTGGTCGGCCGGATTCTGGAGCATGTTGGCGTCCGGGCCTGGATTCCATGGCTCCCAGGTTATCATCGGGATTCTCCCTCTCCGCAAGACGGAGATGGTGGCTCCCCCATCGAACTTGCTTCTGTTGCCGGCCGCCCACGGCTGGTACCACATCACTATGGATGTGTCTCTTCCCGCCAACCGGCGGAATCTGTTCACGTTGGACGTCCTGAATGGCGCCGGCGGGTAGTAGGCGCCCAGGTAGCTCCCGTGGTCCGGTGGGCGAACCTTGCCTCCCGTAGGCAGCGGCATGGCCGTGGGCACCAAGGGACCCGCGATCTTGCCGAGGAGACCTCCACCTCGGGGGTCTCCGTCCATGGAGCTGGTCGTCAGAAGGCTGCGCGCCACGAGGCAACCAGACAGCGCGAGGAAGAGAACGATCGATACCGTTCCGCAACCGAAAGCCTTTCGAGCGGGTCGTTCCACTACTTCCCCCAGCTAGAGCCGAATGTGTCTGTTATTGCCGCAACCGGTGCCGCCGCCGCCGACGCTTCAGGGATGGCCTGGTCAGCTCCCCCAGCGGCCGGCGCCCCGCGGGCTCCGGGCGGTAGGGGATGTACGGCTATCCGCAGGAAGCCCTGGATGATGACCATGTGTCCCAGTGCGAAGGCCACGTTGTTCAGCACTGACGCATTGAGGCCGAAACGCCGCAGACCGAACAGCATGCTGTACAGAAGCAGGAACATCATCGTGAGTTGGAAGAAGACCGGACGAAGGGACCGGGTCGACGAGCCCTTGGGTGTCACTACGAACGTCGCAGCCTTCGTGGACAGCGCCGAGAAGAGGGCCCCGATATGTATTGGGAACGATGCCAGCGTGAACCAGATCGCGCGAAAGGTTACTTTGAAATCTGCGGCGTAGGCGAGCGTGAGCAGAGTTATGCTGACGTACGGAAAGAAGTACAGGGGGTACGCGTTGGGGGCCACGACCGGACGCTGGCCCGTGGCCAAGAAGGCTATCGGGAGGATGAGGTAGATGGCGTACGCGCATCCTGTGAACCAATAGATGAAGCTCAAGAAGTACTGGATCATCTGGCCGCCTGACATATCCAAGGAGAATGGTTTCTTCCAGAAGAAGATGTCTAGGCCGCCCCTCGCCCAGCGCATCTGCTGGCTGAAGTACCCCGCAGTGTCGACGGGTCCAAGCCCGTGGGCGAGCACTTTCGGGACATACAACGACGTGTAGCCTCTCGCCAAGAGCATGAGCGACATCCGCAGGTCCTCGGTTATGGAGTCCTCGGCGAGACCACCGATGGCCTCGAGCGCGGTTCTCCTGAAGACGACGTTGGTGCCGCAGGAGAAGACGGCGCCGCAACCGTTCTTGCCTCTCAAGATCGGTCCGTAGAACAGGCCCTGTTGCTCGTGCGCCCCGGCGGCCACCCTGTTGCCAGCGCGGTTGCGATAGACCTGAGGGGTCTGGACGAACGCTACCTTGGAGTCTTCGAAGCCGCCCATCGTTTGTTCAAGGAAGTCCGGTCGCGGCGCATGGTCCGCGTCGAAGATGACGACATAGTCCCCCTTGGTCATCCTGAGGGCATTGTTGATGTTACCTGCCTTAGCGCCCGTCCGGTTGGACCGCGAGACGTATCTGGCGCGGTGGCGCCAGGCGATGTGCGAAGCGTCGTCCGAGTAGAAATCATCATCGAGGACCCAGACGGTTAGTCGAGGATGGCGCATCGCCGCTACGGCCCTCACGGTCTCTTCGATTACCTCCGCCGGCTCACCGCAAACTGTGACGAAGGCGTCGATCGTCTCGCAGGTTCGGCTGAAGTCCGGGACCGGCGGCTCCGTCCACTTCTGCACAGATATCGTGTACCAGAAGCCGGCGGCCTGCGTGATGTTGAAGACCTCGGCGCCGACAAGGAGATAGAACAGTGCCAGGTTGTCGGGCTTTGCCTGGAACAGCAGCCACTGCAGGTAGAAAGCGGCCGCCACGACGCATAGGACCGACAGGACGCGGCACGTCCTGAGGTAGCTCTTCCTGCGCGGCTCGTCGATCTCTATCATCTGCTAGGTTCCCCCGGAGCGAGTGGCTGCCCGCCCGCCGGGCGTCTCGTAAACAACAGGAGCCGCACCTGGCGGAGCCTTCGGTCACGCCTCAGCCCGTATCGCTGGCTCCGTAGCCACCACCTTATGTTGAAGCCGTCCTCGTATACCTGCCGCGTGTCCTGCCAGCTGAGCACCATCCAGACGCGCGGCGCATTGCCCACGATGCGTCGCAGGTCCTTGTCCAGCTGAAGGTAGGTGTTCTTTGGGCGTCCGCCGGCATCGAACTTCGGGAATCCCTGAGCGTGCCTGAGCACCCTTGGTGGAAGATAGTACTGGACGAGGGGCGATATGAACCAGGGGACGACCAAGATGACGTCCCCTTGGCGGAAGTCCCTCTTGACGACCCCCAGGGCTTCGCGGTTGTCCCAGCGGAGTCTGTTTCTCGGGTTGAAAGACTGATCGGTCCAGGCCGCCAACATCAGAATGACCAGAAGAACCACCATTGTGGCGCCAGGTTTCGGTCTCATAACGGCAACCAGCCTGGCTATCAGTATCATCAATGGCACCGAAACCGCCATGAAGTAGCGCGAGGCCAGAATCGGCTGCCACTGTCCGAGCAGGAGTATCACGACAGCGCTGCCCGCGCCGGTGAGGATGAGGAAGCGGGTCCGATCAGTGACCGGCCCGGCCAATGACAGAAGCACGATGGCCAGGTACAGCAGAGCCGGCCACATGGCGACCAGGCCACTTGTCGTCTGAACCGAATGGTAGCCCCAGGCCATCTCAACGAGGACCTGCACCGTCGAGTTGAACTGAGGATTCAGCCGCGGCGGAGCCCAGCCGTAGTTGAGTGGTTGAGCAATATGGCTCTTCACGACCGGCTTGAAGAGGACAGGGACGAACCATATCGAGAAAAGCAGCGTTACGATCAAGCAGGTGATCAGCCATGCCTCCACAGGCGGCACGGTGCCCCGAGCGCGAACCGCCGGTCTTGGGCCGGTCGCCCGGTCGCGTCTCCACGCCCGCAGGTTGGGCATCAGACGGTAGAGGGCGAAGTAGGCCGCCTGGCTGACGAAGAGGAACAGGAAGAAGTACTGTGTCAGGAGCCCCATGAGAGTGAAGACCCCGTAGCCTACCCAATCCGCAACGCGACTCTCCCTGAATGCCAGCCAGCAGTAGGTGGTGCTAAGCATCGCCAAGAGGAACATCATCGAATACATGCGGGCTTCCTGGGATTGCCAGATCAGGAATGGGGAGACGCTCACCAAGATTGCCGCGATAAGCCCCGTCCTGCGATCGTAGATCGCTCTTCCGGCGCGGAACGCCAACGGTATGGCGGCGGTTCCCAGCACCAGCGAGAAGCCCCTCATCGCCACCTCGCTGCTGCCGAAGACGCCTATCCAGTAGTGCATGCTCAGGTGGAAGAGGGGTGGGTGAACGTTTCGGGACATCTTGGCCAACATGACGGAGATGGCCATGGTCGTCTGCTTCCAGGTGGTTGCCTCGTCCAGCCAGTAGCCACGCGTTTCCATGCTGGAGACCCGCAGAAGCAACCCAACCAGCGTGAGCAGGGCCACGGGTAGCAGGTCGTGCCAATCGGTCAGGCGGCTCCAGGCCCGATGTGCGGCGGCCGGCTTCTGTCTCGGGCTGTCCCGCCCGGGTTCCTCAGACTGCTTGTCGTTCTCACCCCGTTCAGTCCGTTCTCGTGCTCCAGGATGTTTGACCAATTGGCCTCATGCTCTCTCTCTTGCGAACACCTGTCGGATAGATGCTACATCGTCAGAATTGGCTTCGCGCATGATCAGAAGCAGGGCGAGATAGACCGCCGCGCCTGCAAGCCAGGCGAATGGAAGCCACGGCACGGGTACAGACATCGCGTTGATACCCACGCCCACGACGCCGGCGGCCGCACCGGCTCTCACCAGAGTCTTGAGCGGCCGCATCCCGAACAAACGCCGTAGGCGGAAGACTCCGACCGCGGCGATCACGCCTGCCGAGACCGTCACACTAAGGGCCGCGCCGATCAGCCCAAGACGGGGAATCAACACCGCGAGAGCGACCAACTCGGCCACGAGCATCACGGCGAGCAGACCGAGGGCTTCCGTTTGGCGGCTCCGGGCAAGCATGATTTCCGCGCACGTCGCCCATACGGTGCGCAACGACGCGCCCACCACGAGCAGCACGAGCGGGACATAGGCCGCGGCGAACGGGGCCGAGTAGACCAGGGCAAGAACCTGACGGCCGGTGGACACGGTCAGGGCAATGCCGAGACAGGTGATGAGCAGCACAAGGCGCATGGCCTGCTGAGCGTACTGGCTGACTAGCCGGGTGTCTCCTTCCGCGTTGACCTTGGCGATCGATGGGAAGAGTATCACGAACAGCCCGCTGAACATCAGGATAGGTGTCTGAGCGAGGCCCGAAGCCGCTCCGTAGAAACCCGCGGCGATGTTGCTCCTCATCAGGGCTTTTACAGACCAGAGGTCGACGCTTGCGGGGAATGCGTCCATCAGGCCGAAGACGAGGAACGGAACGGCCGCAAAGCCGAGCTGCTGGGATACGTCTTGCCACTTCCGGTCGAAGTCGGTGATCCGGTTCCATGGAACCACCGTGGCGGCGAACCCGGCCACCGACGCCAGTGCGTTGCCGGCCAGCGCCCCGGCAACGGACCAGCCGCCATGGACAAGGCCCGCGATGAACACCAGCTTGGCCAGGGGATACACGAACATGCCGACCGCCTGGTGCTCGAATCTCCGCATGCCCGCCAACATGGAGCGGGACATCGAGAACGCGGCGTAGAGAGGGATGTCCAGCGCCGCGATGCGGATGAGTGGAGCCAGGCTCGTATCGCCTAGGGCCAGGCTGACCGGCCACGCCAGCAGGAGGGCGCACCCGAACATGATCAAGGACACCACGGCCTGCATCGCGTAGGAGCCACGCATGACCAGTCCCAGATCGTCGTTCCCCTCGGCGATCCTCTTGGAGGTGGTCTTGGTCAGACCTGAGTCCACGAACAGCTCCAACCACACCAGAATCGAGAAGACCACCCGCCACCGTCCGAAGGTGGCCGGCCCGAACTGTCGTCCCAGGTAGGCGTAGAGGAGCAGTACGGTGATGAGGTACCATATCTGACCTGACATCCCGAACATGCTGCCGCGGGCTACGCTCTTCGGCTTTTCCGGCACTCGGTCTTCCTCGCTTCCAGACGCTTGTGTCTCTGGAGATGCTCGCTTGTCGGGAGATGCTGGCTTATCAGGAAAGAGGCTTCTCTCCTGAGGTGTCGGCCGGCGCGCTCGGAATCTGTAGCGTGGCCGCGCCTGTGGCAGCGCCGGGTGGAGTCCTGACGCGCAGCGCGGGGAACTTCCCAGACGCGCCGTCGGCGACTTCGCGCAGCCGAGTCACTACTTCGTCCAAACGGGCTCTCCACCGGGGCCGGACGAGGGCCGCCGGCCGGAGGAGCCCGATCAGTGCCTCGTGTTCGTGAGCGGCTGCGTCGAGCAGCCAGTTCTCGAGTACCGGCCGCGGCGCCTTCTCGACCAGCTCCGGCGACCCGCAGCTGAGCAGGTAGGCGACCGCCACGTCGACCTGGTCGTGGAAGGTGGATCCCGGCAGGGTCCGTTTTGGGTCGACCAGGAAGACGTGCCTATCGATGTCTGCCTCGACTCGGCGGAACCCTTCGGCCGCCTGCCGGGCGACGTTGCCTGGTATCGCCCGAAGCGCCATCTGGGCGGTACGCAAGGCGCGTCGCCCGGTGCGGGCCGCTCGATAGCCCTCGGGCGACGCGGTTCTCATGAGCGCCGGGTGCTCTTGTAGGGCGCTCATCTTCAGCCCGAGCAGGCCCTGCAGCGGGAGGAGCCTGCACCCGTGCGCCAGCAGCAGCCGGTCGTCTCCCACGTAGCCGTGGCCGGCGGCGACGAGTTCCAGCATGGTCCTGGTCTTGCCGCACCCCGGGCGTCCCAGCAGCAGGACGCCGCCCTGCGGGGAGCAAGTCGCGGAACCGTGCACCACCATCCCGTCGCGCTGGAGCGCCAGAGCAGTGACCACCGGGTCGATCACGCGGAACCTCACGAAGTCCAGAGATGCGTCGTGTTCGATATCCGCCGCCTCGGGGCCGCTCTCGCTGAACGTGATGCGGGCACGGCCGGATTTGTCCAGGAGGATGAAGGAGTCGCCGCAGAGCATCGTGTGCGGGGTGAGTGACTCCCAATCCGCCGATCGGTGGATGCTGTCGAGGAACCGGAAGACGAAGTCCGCCTGCCCGTCCTCGCATTCTGGGCTGCGTAGCCGGCCATACTCGCCTAGCAGGAACTGGGCGACGTGAGGAGGCAGTCCTTCGAATCGGACGACCAAGGGCGGCGTGAGTTGGACCGCGATCTGGAGGTTCATAGCTCTATCGGTTCCCTCCTCCCGGACACTCTGACGAGCTCAGCCCGCGGGCCGAACACGCCCACAGTGACCACGACGTAGTGGTAGAAGCCGCCGCGCTTGGCGGCGGCGTACAGCGGTGAGCCGGCGCCGGCCGTCGTGATGTAGTCGACGCGTCCCCGCTTCTGATGGTCGAAGAGGTGCACGTGTCCTCCGAACACGATGTTCACGTGCTCCCTCTCGAACAGAGTTTCGAGCTCACGTGCCAGAGCCAGGTCCGAGAAGCCTTGGTGTGCCGGGGGGGCGCGGTCGGCCCCGGGGGTCACCAAGGAGCGGTGCATGAACACGAACTTCCAGCGGTCGCGTCGGTGGCTGGCCAGACTGCGTTTCAACCACGCCAACTGGTCTCGATCGATCGAGCCGGGGGCCCACTCGGACTCCGTGTCTAGGACCCAGAAGGTGGCCCCTCCCCGCGAGAAGGAATAGTAGTGTGGGCGGTGGGTGAAGGAATCGAACAGCTCCGGGTTGGTCGCGTCGTGATTGCCCCGGGCCACGTGGAACGGCGTCCCGAGCGGGCCTACGAGCCTTCTCAACTGGCGGTATTGGCGGGCCACCAGTTCGGGCTGGTAGCTGGAACCCGTGACGATGTCGCCGGTCGATATGACGAAGGCCGGGTGTTCGTCACGCGCCATCTCGAGCAGCCGGGCGAACACCTCGGGTTGGGGGTCGCCAACCTTGGGTGGACGATTGTCGCCGAGCACCACGAAGGTGTAGGTGGTGAATCGGACGTAGGCCGCGCCGGCAACTGCGGTGAGAAGGACCGCCAGGACGAGGACGGCGAGGAGCCGCAACCGCTGCGACTGTGTTCTGTTCTCCGGGCCACTGGCGCTCATCGGTGTCTATGAAAACACAAAAGGCCTAGGGCTACTACTGGTAGAATAGCGGCGATGACGACCAATGACCTCACCATCTCTTATATCGTGGCCACCAGGGAGCGTCGCGAGGCTCTGAAGACATGTCTTGAAAGCATCTACGCTCAAGACTACGAGCCGAAGGAAGTGGTGGTCGTCGACGACGCGTCGACCGATGGAACAGCGGCCATGCTGCAGGCGGACTTCCCTTCGGCTAGGGTGATCCGGCTGGGAAGCCCGGGTGGGGAGGCGGCGGCGCGCAACCTCGGCATATCAGAGGCGGTCGGCGACGTCGTCGTCCTCCTGGACGATGACGCCTACCTGGTGGGCCGCGGGGCGGCAGCGGCGGTGGCGGAGGCGTTCGCCGGCGACACGAAGTTGGCGGCGCTCTGCTTCAAGGTCGAGGCACCCGATGGCTCCATTCGGCACAAGGAAGTGCCGCGCGCGGACAAGGTGCTTCCGAGCGACAAGACTGAGATCGGGTACTTCCTGGAGGGGGCCGTGGCCCTTCGCATGACGGCGCTGGCGGATGTCGGCTTGTTCCCCGCGGACTACGGCTACGGCGGGATCGGTCTGGACCTGGCCTACCGGCTCTTCCGGGCCGGCTACCGGATGGTCTTCACGCCGGCCGTGACGGTTGTCCATCTCTCCCTTCAAGGGCCGGACAACACGGTCGGCCGACAGTATCATTATCTTCGCAACCGCATCTGGACCGCGGCCCGGAACCTGCCGTTCCCCTATGCCCAGACGACGGTCGCCGTCTGGACGGCGGGGAGCTTGGTGGAGTCCGTTCGGGCCGGGCGCCCGCTGGAGACTCCGGGAGGTTTTGTGGCGGGCGTTCGCAGGTGGCGGGAACTGAGGCGAAGCGGCCCGCGGCTGACCAGGCCGATGATGCGCCGTCTGCAGCAACTGTCCGGCCGGACCTGGTACTAGCGGGAGCCGCTCATGGATGGCGATTGGCCCCTGATACTGGCCTACCACGATGTGGTCGAGCGCCGTCCGACCCGCTATGAGGTCACGCGCGCGGCACTGGAGCGCCAGCTCGGCTGGCTGCTCGAGAGTGGATTCGTCCCGACCAGCCTGGAGCGCGCGGTGGCCGCGCGGACGGGCGCGGCTCGGCGGCCGAACGACCCGAGGAGCTTCACGGTGACTTTCGACGACGGCCTCGCCAGCTTCCGGACACTGGCTTTCGATGTGCTGGATCGGCTGGGTCTCCTGCGGACCACGACCGTCTTCCTCCCGACGGCCTTCGTCGGCCGGCAGAACACCTGGGCGGATGAGGGAATGGCGGTGACTGAACTCCTGTATTGGGAAGAAGTGGCGGAGTTGGCCGCGCGTGGGATATCCTTCCAGTCGCACGGCCACCGGCACCTCAGCGCTCACGGGCTATCGCGGGAAGCGGCGCTGGCCGACGCTGCAGCGTCACGGTCGGTCCTCGTCGAGCGCGGGCTGACTCCGCGATACTTCTCATTCCCGTTCGGGAGGTTCTCGCCCGACGCCAAGGAGGCGGTGCGGGAAGCCGGGTTCGACGCGGCGTTCACCGTCGAGAAGGGCGGCCGGGACCGCTACGAGATGCGGCGGATCGCCATGTATGGAACGGAGGCGTGGCCCATGTTCCGGCTGAAGGTGTCCGGCCGATACTACGCGGTGCGTGACCCGCTGGCGCGTCTTGCGGGGAGGGCCGATTGACCGGCGCAGCGTTTCCTGAACAGGGGCGCTGCGGGGCGCCGCGCCCTCCGGTCTCGATCGGCATCATCGCCATCCGGCGTACCCCGGAGCTCGATCAGCTCCTCAGCCGGCTCGTCGCCTTGTGCGCCCGGCTGCGGGCGGAGGTCGTCGTGGTCGTCGAGACCACAGACGCGGATGACCCTGACGAGAAACCGGACGGTCGCGGGGTGAGGTGGGTCGAAATCCCGGTGGGGCGGGGACTCGGGTACAACCGGAACCGTGCGCTCGAGGCGGCCCGCGGGGACACGGTGGTGTTCCTTGATGATGACTGCGAACCCCAACCCGGCTGGTTGGAGACGCTGCTCGAGCCCCTGGAGGACCGGTCGCTGGACGCGGTGATGGGTGGCGTAACAGTCCCGTCGTCGACCCTGCTGGGGGACTGCATCTCGGCGCTGGGCTTCCCGGCCGGCGGCTCAGCGGGCTATGAGACGATGTTCCACGTCGACGCGGACGGACTCACCGACAACCTGTCCACGCTGAACTGCGCCGTGCGCCGCGCGGTGTTCGACGAGGTCGGTTGGTTCGACGAGTCGCTGACCCTGGGCGGAGAGGACACCGAGCTCGCGTACCGCATGGTCAAGGCGGGCAAGCGGATACTCTACCACCCCGCGGCGCAGGTCACGCACCCTCCCCGCTCCAGTCTGAGCGGGTTCGTGCGCTGGTTCTTCCGCCGCGGCCGGGCTAAGTACCAGTTCGCCCGGAAGGTTCCGGAGGTCGGGGTCTTCGTCCGTCGGCGGATGTCCAGCGCAGGGAGGCTCCTCTGGGCGCACCGCTTCGATCCCAGGATAGTCATCATTGCGCCGTTGCTCGCGGCGAGCCTGGTGTTGCAACAGACTGGGGTGATCGTGGAGTACTGGCGCGGGAGGTAGGGCCGCGACTACAGTGACCGGTCGGATACCCGCCGGCTCTCGTCGGTCGACGGTCCCGACGGCGGCCGCGATAGAGGTTGCGCAACGCCGCCCGAAGCGGCTCTGCGGCCGCGGCGGCGGTCCACCATGACCCCGGGCGTGAGGCTGAAGGAGGTTCGGCGGTCGACGCGGATGACTTCAGCGACCTTAGCCCGGCCTTCCTTGCCGTGTTCGACGTTGTGGATCATCTCGGCCAAGAGGCCCGTCACCAGAAGCTGCAATCCACCCAGGATGAGCAGGATGCTCACCATGAGGAGCGGACGTCCGCCGATCGACTCACCGTAGACGAGACCGAAGACGGTGAGATAGGCGAGGAGCGCCGTCCCGGCGCCTCCGAGCATCAGTCCCAGCCCACCCAGGAGATGCAGCGGGCGCTCCATGTAGTCTGAGAGGAAGAAGACGGTGAGGAAGTCCAGTGCCCCGCGCACGTAGCGCTCCATCCCGTACTTCGACTTCCCGCTGGGCCGCGGATAGCTCTCGACGGGTACTTCCGTCACGCCGTAGCCCTTGCGTGCCGCGATGACAGCGAAGAAACGGTGCAGCTCGCCGTAGCCGTAGCGGATCAGGTCGTTCGCGACCTGGGCCCTGAAGGCCTTGAGGCCCGCGTTGAAGTCGTGGAGCTCGATGCCGGTCGCCCGACGCACGAAGAAGTTGAAGAACTTGGACGGCCACCGCTTGGAGATGGGGTCTCGGCGGATGACTTTGTGGGCCGAGACGACGTCATATCCTTCATCGATCTTGTCGACGAGCCGTAGGATGTCATTGGGGTCATACTGGAGGTCGGCGTCGGTGGTCACCATGATGTCGCCCCGGGCAATGGAGAAGCCGGCGGCCAGCGCGCTCGCCTTGCCGAAATTGCGCCGGTGGCGGAGGGCGCGGACGCGCGGGTTGCACGCCGCGATCTCGTCCAGGACGAGCCAGGTATTGTCTGTGCTCCCGTCGTCTACGAAGACGAGTTCGTACTCAAACGCGCGCTTGTCGAGGACCTTCTTGATCTCGTTGTAGACGTCAAAAAGGGTCTCAGCCTCGTTGTAGACGGGTAGGATGACAGACACCGCGAGTGGTTGCTCGGGTACGGCTAGCGCAAGTGTCGATTCCTGGTCGAGTCGCTCTCTTTCCACCGTACCTCTCCCGGGATACACGGACGCCGGGCACTGCATCTGCCATATCCATCGGCGTCGTAGCGTGACGCCTTTACCATTATTAACATATCAGGGTCTATCATGATACCAGAAAACGAGCACGTGCCAACACGCGGGGTGGGTGAATGTGCGCTGTGGTGGTTGACCACTGGGCGAGGCGAACCGGGATCACATGCATCTACCGGCGCATCTGCTAGTGACATCTCTACCGGTTGTTGTAAGATAGCGCCACATACATCCATGGGCCGATGCATCTTTGCGATTCCAGCGGCACACGGTGCGTGGTCTCGGAGCGGTCTTCCCCACTGACTTGTCTGAGGATGGGACTATGGCAGGGAAGCACGTCAGAGGCAAGAAAGACAGACCGGCCGGCAACTCCGCCCCCGGTGGGGGTGCCGGCAGTCGGTCCGCGGCGCCTAGACCGCCGCGCGTTCCCGGCGCGGCCGCAGCGGCTCCGGTGGCTGCGTCGGTTCCGGGTGCCGCAGCGGCTCCGGAGGTTACATCGGCTACTGCCCCGGCAGCACCCCTGGTCGACGAATACGGGCTGCCGTTGGATGACTCGACCATCCGCGAAGAGCTGGTCAAGCGGGTCTCCGCAATGTCAGCCCATAAGGTAGCCCTTGGGCCGGTCATCGGCGTTATCGTTGTCGTCCTGCTGCTCGGCGCCTGTCTAATCGCCCGTGCCGGCTCCGACCGCCAAGCGAACGCCGCGTTCTCCGCCGGAATCAAGTACTTCGATCTCGGGGACTATCCTCGCGCCGCGCAGGCGTTGAAGGAAGCCGTGGCGTACGACCCCGCCAATGCCAAGGCCGAGCAGATGTTGGGCTGGTCGCTGGATGCCACGAACGACCTCAAGGGTGCGGCCCAGCACTATGAGGCGTATCTGAAGCTCAGTCCGAGAAACGCCGAGGTCTGGTACAACCTGGGGGCGGTCTACCGCCAGCGCAAGGACTACAAGAAGGCGGTCCGCTGTTTCAAGAAGGCTCTGGCAATCGACTCGGGCTACTTCTCTGCCGCCGGCGAGCTCGGCGACATGTACGTGGCCACGGGAGAGTACCAGAAGGGAATCGAGCAGTATCGCCGGCTGATCGGCCTGTCTCACAGCAATGTCAAGATCGCGGATCTCCATGTGACTATCGGCCGCGTCTACGCCAAGGCGGGCAACCGGGCATCAGCCATCCGGGAGTGGAAGCTCGCTCTTCGCATCGACCCCACCAGCACCAAGGCGCGCTCGTCCCTGGCGTCTCCCTAGCGCCCTAGCGGCCGGCCGACCGGTCCGCAACAGCGACCCCCCGAGCGGAATCTTGCCGGGTGGAGTACAATGATGTTGGGAGGCGATGTAAGCTATAGGTAGCGCGATAGGTTTTCCGGTTTGAGCGCCGGTGCTGCTGTCTGAAGTTCTCAGGTGACCCGCAGGGGTCGCAGGAGGAGTCTTCAAGATAGTCCCCAGTGGGGATCGACACCGGCGCTCAGTCTTGTACGGAGGTCCCAATCTGCTCTGCCTACCCGGACCGGCCGCGGCGACCCGCACCCTTTGTGGTCGCTCTCCGCACCTTCTTCTTCGGTATCCTGTTCACCTGCAGGTGCACGTGGTTCCCGCCGTCTTTGCTGAACGAGTCTAGTTGTAGGCTCATGTAACGGGCCAGGTTTCGCACGTGCCCTATCTCGGTCGTCCCGGCGTAGACATGATCGGCGGCACGTACCAGGGGACGGTCTATGTGGATGATGACGACTCCCACTGAACGGAGGCCGGTCGGTCGTATCCAGATCTCATAGTCCGGGTAGCACCTGTAGAGCAGGTAGCGCCGTACCTTGACGACCGTACCGGTGACTGGGGCCCGGACCGGGGTGCCCGCCTTGGCACCGATGTCTACGGCCCGGTCCGGCCGGCCGGAGCGCCCCCGGCGCCATACCGTGTGGTAGACAATCGGGGTCTTCGAGCCCCGCTTCTTCATGGCCACGAGCTTCGTACGGCGCGCCGGCGACAGCCGGTCGTAGGCCAGACCGAAGGGTGTCATGGGCAGCGCCGTCGGATTGGTCGCCTGGTGGAACTCCATGGCGGTCAGTTTCGACTTCGGGTAGGGCAGGAAGAGGGACAGCCGCCCGGCCGACGCGAACTTGGGCGTGCCGGGCGGGCGAAAGACGGGCTCCTCCCTGACGGACAGCGACTTGGGGAGCGGGGTTGCGGCTCGGGTGGTTGTCGCCGCGCGCTCCCCGGCGCTCCTGGTCCGCGAGTCGTGGACCGTCTGCGCTACTCGGCCAAAGGCCCAGGGTGAGATGAGCACGATTCCCACGGCCGCGGCACCGATGGCCATCTGTCGCGTGAACCGCATCCGTCGTTGATCGTGAAGTAGTGTCCGCCTTGATTGCTCCTCGACACTCTCAGACCGGCCGACCTCGGTACGGGTTGCTTTCGCCGTCGCGGGCGTCTTGGTTGACGGGGAAGGCAGGGTGGCCGGCTCCGAGGGCATGTCGACCATGGCGGTGGAGATCACCTTGCGTTCACGTCTCAGGCGCAACGGCCTCTTCGCCATGGGTGAGAACCTCCGACTATCGCAGTCGACGCAACAGCGCGAGCAGGGCCAGCGCTACTAGGAGAAGGGCGCCGGCGACCCCCGCCGCGATCCACCAGAGCGTTCCCCACTGGATCACGCGGGAGGTGGCTGTCACCGTTCCGCCCTTGATCGGCGAGAGCTTCCAGACGGCGCGGCTGCCGGTCATCTCGTCGGCGTTCGACCGGATGATCTTCCCCGGCATGGTCAGCGCGTAGCTCATCGTGAAGGCCTTGAGCAGTTGTTGCTCTTCCGGTGTCTTGCCATTGAACCCGGGAGCGAGCGACTCCGAGAATGTGTACTCACTGACCGCGAGACCGTGCGCCGCGCGGAACGATATCCGGCTGGACGTGATTCCGAATGGACGGGCCGTCTTCCCGCGGGTCTTTCCGCCGGAAGTCGCGCCGGGGGATCGCGTTGAGCGAAGGTGCCGGAGCTCGTCCGTGTCGCGGAACGGGATCTCCGTCGAGTAGTAGACGATGCCGCCGGTTTCGGTCCTGGTGAGACGACTCCCTGCCGGTAGCGACTTGCGCAGTTGTTCTTCCAGGGTGCCCCGCTGTTCCTTGAGGGCTGCGGTGTCGAGCAGGGCCAGGTACTTCTTCTCTATGCCGACCCGGATGTTCTGGATGCCTGACCCGTCGGGGCGCACCCGGGTGCGCATGTCGATGTCCAGGCAACCGGACGCCACGACTGACAGGGCCACGCACCAGACAGTGATCAGCAAGATGGTGTATCTACGTGACCCGATCGTTGTCACCTCCAAGATCCTCCCGTGGCACTACCGTCCCCGAAGTGTCGCGTAGTCTCCCCGGAGCACTAGCTTCGTGCCGAACCTGGCCGATATCTCCTGCAACCTGCCGAGTATCTGCGCGCCCTCCGATCCTCCGACAGGCTGAGGCTGTCCGCTCCAGGAAAGGTAGACTGGCGTCACGCGCGCACCCAAGAGTCGTCTGCCTCGGATGCGGGCTTTGAACAGGAACGCCTCGCCCGTCTTTCGACTGTAGTGGTCGAATACGAAATCCCCAAGACTGTAGACAATCGGCCGCCTCCGGTAAAGTTCGATTCCTTGGATGACGTGAGGATGATGCCCCATCACCAGGGACGCGCCGGCGTCGATTGCCGCGTGAGCCAGGGCGACCTGGTCCTGCAGGGGGTAGTCCTGGTACTCCATTCCCCAGTGGAAGGAGACCACCGTGAAGTCGGCCCGGCGGGCCACCTGACGGACGGCACGAGACACGACTGCCGGGTCCCGCGTCCCGGCCACCCCGGCGCCAGTGGCCGACGGATAGAAGCCGTTGGGGACGATCCAGCTGAACGCCAGGAAGGCCACCTTGCGTTTTCCGACATGGATCCAGGCCGGACGGAACGCCTCTGTCAAGTCACGTCCCGCGCCGGCGTGCTTCACCTTCGCCCGATCGAGATTGGCGATCGTGTCGACCAGCGCCTCGCGTCCATAGTCGAGCGCGTGGTTGTTGGCCATAGACACCGCGTCGATGCCGGCCGACTTGATTGCGGAGGCCCCGGCCGGGGTGCCGCGGAAGGTCACGTCCTTGCCGGCCCAAGGGCTGCCCCTATTGGAGAGCGGGGACTCGAGATTGGCCAGCGTGACATCGGCATCCTTGAGGAGGGCGGTTACGCCGGAGAAAGGAGCGTCGGTTCCATCTGACTGCATGAGGTCGCGGACACGCCGGTCGAAGATCATGTCGCCGGCGACGACGATGACGATCTCGCCGGGTGACCCGTCTGACGGGCCACCGGCCCGGCGCCGACGGGCTCGGACTTGCGCTGCCACGGTCTTCATCCGGCGCGCGCCGGCCTCGATGACCGCGGAAGCGGGCATCTTTGCCGCCGTTCCCGCCTGAATGGAACGTTGCAGTCCGATGTAGACGAGGATGCCCATCACCAGTGCGACGACCGAGGTCGCCCCGAGGGCCGTCATCTGCCGGCGAAGCCGCTGCCCGCGAAGCTCAGCGCGCCTGCGGCTGCGCTCCTGGAGGTGCTGTCGCTGGGCTGCGAGGTCGGCGTCGTCTTCCTCGCGAGAAGTCGACTTGTGCTCTTCTGCCACCGTCGTCACCGTCCCGCGTGCGTCTGTTGCGCGCCAGAAGGGGTCCTGGGCCGTGTGTTCGTGCGAGCTTACCCTTTTTGGCTGAGGGCGCTCAAGTTGACGGTCTCTGGCGGGCTGCCGGATATGGTAGATTCGTCTGCATGGATGAAGTATTCAAGCGCGGAGAGCGCGGCGACGCGATACGCGACATACAGTCCAGGCTCCAGGGTCTCGGATACGACTTGGGCGAAGCCGGCCCAGACGGGATCTTCGGTCCCGATACCGAGGCCGCAGTGCTGGCCTTTCAAGGCGACCGGGGCATCGATGTTGACGGCATCGTCGGCGGCCGCACCTGGAAAGAGTTGGTAGAGGCCTCCTATGAGCTCGGGGACCGGCTGCTGTATCTGCGCACACCGTTCTTTCGAGGAGACGACGTCGCTCGGCTGCAACGGTACTCCAACACACTTGGCTTCGATGCGGGTCACGAGGATTCGGTCTTCGGGCCCCAGGCCGATCAGGCAGTACGTCAGTTCCAGCGGGCGAGCGGCTTGGTGAGCGATGGAATCGTGGGCCCATCCACCCTCGCGGCATTCGAGCGTCTGCGCATGGTGCTGAACGCCAACCAGAAGCCGGTCCCCAAAGCGCCGGTCGGCCGGCGATCCCCGGCCGTTGTCTTCAAGGGTCGCCGGGTCTTCGTCGACTGTCGGTCGGAGGACTGCGGGGGTGCCACGCCGGAAGCGTCCACGGCGGTCTGCCTGGATCTGGTCGCGCGCCTGGCCAATCTCTTGGAGATCCTCGGCGCAGAGGTCGTTCATCCGGGGACCTTGAGACAGGAAGACGACCTCGTTCTGCTGGCCAACGAGGCCCGTGCCAACGTCTTCGTCGCCCTCCGTCTTGGTTGCGACCACCCCGGCGGCGGGGGTGCCTGCTACTACTTCGGTTCTCAGAACGGCCTGTCCGAGGCGGGCGAGAAGCTGGCGGGGCTTATCCAGGTGGAGCTCACCGGCTCTGTCGGCCTGCCGGACAGGGGCACGCAGTCGGCGGACTGGCGATGCTTGAGGAAGACCGCTATGCCGGCGGTGGTCGTGGAGCCGGCTTGTTTCGACGCTCCGGACGACGCTGAGTTGCTCGGCACCGAGGTGTTCCGTCAGAAGGTGGCCGTGGCCGTCTTCGACGGACTTAAGCGTTTCTTCGAGGGCTAGAACTACTCATTTGGACGCCGCGTCTCTTCATTTGCCCAGGTAGAGAATCCGTGCTATAGTTTATATTGTTTTGCGCCGGTCGCCTTGTTATGAGGCGACCGTGTTCGTGAACGGCCCGAAACAAGGGAGACATGACAAGGATGGGACGAACCAAGCGTTTCTCTGGTGCTGGTGCTGGTGCGGTGGCGGTGGCGTGTTTCTTTGCGCTCGTGGTCGTCGCCTCGCCGGTCTCGGCCCGCCCGCGCTCACTCGGTGCCTTGAAGGCCCGGGCCAAGGCGGTCCTGTCCGAGATCGACCGCTACGACCAGAACCTAGAGATCGCCATCGAGGAGTACAACCACGCCGAGGAGGAGCTCGCTCAAACGCGGGCCGGCATCGAAGAAGCGACCGTCGACCTCACCCGCTCCAAGCGCGTCCTCACCCACAGCCGTCGGGTCTTCAGCCGGCGACTGGACAGCATCTACCGGAACGGCAAGGTGAGCTTCGTCGAGGTCTTCTTTGGCGCCAAGAGCTTCGACGAGTTCCTGACCCGGCTGGATCTGCTTCGACGGATCGGCGATCAGGACGGCCGCATCGTCAGCGCCATCAAGGCGCACAAGCGGCAGGTGGAGCATCGCCGCGCCGACCTGAAGGCCCAGGAGGTCCGCCAGGCGGCCATGAAGCGGCGCGTCGAGGCGCACAAAGCCGACATAGAAGAGCGCCTGGCGTACCGACGCAAGATGCTCCGAGGGCTGAAGAAGGATATCAAGAAGGAAATCGCGCGCATCAAGGCGATCGAGGCGGCCCGGCAGGCGGCCCTCGAGAGACAGGTTTCGGCCGACGTCGCACAGCAGATCTCGGTCAGCACGGGCGGACAGCGCTCCGATGTCGTGCGTATCGCGTTGACGCAGCTCGGCAAGCCGTATCAGTACGGCGCCGCGGGTCCGGACTCGTTCGACTGCTCGGGCCTCACTATGTGGTGCTACGCGCAGGTGGGCGTCTCGTTGCCCCACTACAGTGGGGATCAGTACAACTCCGGCACGCACGTCGCCCGCGACCGGCTGCAGCCGGGCGACCTCGTCTTCTTCGGCAATCCGATCCACCATGTCGGCATGTACGTGGGTGGGGGGAGCTTCATCCACGCCCCTCATACCGGCGACGTCGTGAAGATCAGCAGCCTCGGGGACCGCTGGGACTATGTAGGGGCGACGCGCCCCTAGTCGTTGGGAGGCTGCCGCGATGGCCGACAGGGCAGTCGCACTGGTCTGGCACCCGGATTGCCTCAAGCACGACTCCGGCTCCGGTCACCCGGAGCGCCCCGAGCGTCTGACCGCCATCCGCCAGGCCGTCCTCTCGGCGACCGGTCTCACGGTGACCGAAGTGTCGGCCGAGCCGGCCGGTGAGGACACGCTGCGACTGGTGCACCCGCGGGAACACATCGATCACGTCCACCGCGTCTGTGCGTCCGGAGGCGGCTACATTGACCCTGACACCCACGTCGGCCCGGACTCGTTCCGGGCGGCCCTCCTGGCTGCCGGAGCCGCCTGTCGGGCGGTCGACCTCGCCCTCGGCGGGACACCGGCCTTCGCGCTCTGCCGCCCGCCCGGGCATCACGCTAGGCCGGGGGCGGCGATGGGTTTCTGTCTCTTCAATAACGTGGCCATCGCGGTGCGCTACGCGCAACGGGACCGCGGCATAGTGCGCGCGGCCATCGTCGACTGGGATGCGCACCACGGCAACGGCACCGAGGAGGTCTTCTATGAGGACGCCGACGTGCTCTATGTGTCGCTTCATCAACAGCCCCTCTACCCCGGGACCGGGAACAGCGCAGACAAAGGTGCGGGCGCGGCCATCGGTGCGACCGTCAACATCCCTATGTCTCCCGGCACGAGCGCCGAGCAGTACCTTGACCGCTTCCGAAACGTGGTGCTGCCGGCGGTTCGGGAGTTCGAGCCCGAGCTCGTGGTCGTCTCGGCCGGGTATGACAGCCACCGGCGCGATCCGCTGGCGAACCTGGACTTGACCGCCGACGCCTACCGGGAGATGGCCGGGGAGCTGGCGTCTCTCACGGCCGAGCGTCACAGGGAGCGGTCTTTGGCGTTATGTCTGGAGGGAGGCTACGACCTGGCGGCTTTGGCCGAAGGCGTCGTGGCTACCATGACCGGAACGACTGCAGTAGAATAGGAAACCGATTCCGGCGCGTCGCCCCGGGGTGCGGGTGGACTACTCAAGGCAGGTGCTCACTTGGAGATTGCAGACGTCCTCAAAGCACTTGTGGAATGCCAGGGCTCTGATGTTCACATCAAGGCCGGCGGGCCGCCGTGCATGAGAGTGCACGGCGAACTGGTTCTCATGCAGGCTCCGCCTCTATCGGCTCAGGACACGGAGCGGCTCGCTCTCTCGATAATGAACGAGAAGCAGAAGGACCGTTTCATGAACCGGGCCGAGGTGGACTTCGCCTATTCCCTCTCCGGCGTCGGCCGGTTCAGGGTGAACATCTATCGCCAGCGGGGCAGCGTCAGTATCAACATGCGACGGGTGACCATCGACCGGCCTACCGTCGAGGAGCTCAGTCTGCCTGCCGTCGTCAAGACGCTGGCCGACGAGCAGCGCGGTCTCGTCCTGGTGACCGGGACCGCGGGCAGCGGCAAGACAACCACCCTGGCGGCCATGATCGACCACATCAACCACACCCGGAAGTGCCACATCGTCACCATCGAGGACCCCATCGAGGTGCTTCACCAGGACGTGAAGAGCATCATCAGCCAGCGGGAGATCGGCATCGACACGGACTCGTATGCCACCGCGTTGAGGCACGTGGTGCGCCAGGACCCCGATGTCATCTTGATCGGCGAGATGCGCGACCCGGAGACCGTCGAGGCGGCGATGACGGCGGCGGAGATCGGCAACCTTGTCTTCTCCACCATCCACACGATCGACGCTATGGAGACCATCAACCGCATCATCGATTTCTTCCCGCCGCACCAGCAGAAGCAGATCCGGCTGCAGATGGCCTCCGTGCTGGTCGGCATCATCTCGCTCCGTCTGTTGCCTCGTACCACCGGTGGCCGTGTGCCGGCGGTCGAGGTCATGGTGAACACCGCGACCATCAAGGAGTTCATCACCAACCCTGACGAGACGTCCAAGATCAAGGACGCCGTCGAGCAGGGCGACTACTACGGCATGCAGAGCTTCGATCAGAGCCTGCTGGCGCTCTACAAGGACGGCCAGATCAGCCTGGAAGACGCCGTGGCCATGGCGGCCAACCCCCACGACTTCAGGCTGAAGGTGCCACAGCAGACGGGGGTTCCGGGGGCGGCGCCCGCCGCAAACGAGATGGAGGGGTTGATCTAGGGCAGAGGTTCCCAACATGGAAAAGGACAGGGTCGCCGACTCCACGGGCACGACTTGGTTCCACGTATACTACCGTTGGGCCGTCACCGCGTATGTGGCGATCTTCCTCCTGGTCGGCATGCCTCTGCCGGTGCCTAGGCGTGGCGTGATGCTGGGCGTGGTGGTGGCGGTCCTCTACAATACCCTGGTCACGCTCTTCAACCGTCCGATTATCCGCCTCCTCAGACGCTTCCCGCCTCTGATCTTGATCGACATGGCCTTCACGGCGTTCCTGCTGGTTCTGACCGTTCCGTGGCGCACGCCGTTCTGGCTGTACCTCTACAGCCCTATTCTCCTTGGGGCGTACTACGCCGGCACTCGGGGCGGCATCTTGGTGGGGGCCGTCTGGGGGGCCTTCTACGTCGCCGCTGAGACCATCGGGGGCTATTCCATCTTCCAGCTTGCCAAGATGGGTTGGGCGGACTCTGTTCCTGGCGATGTCGTCGCGGCCATCCTTGCCGGAGCGGCTATCGGATATCAGGGGCAGATCGCCGAGCGCTTTCGCACGAGCCGCGCGGAGTTGGCGCAGGCGCAGGACAAGCTGAAGTCGCTCAATCAGCGGCTGGAGGCGCTTCAGCGACTGAGCGCCAGCATCCAGTTGGGGGCCGACGTCGAGAAGGCTGAGGACACCCTACTCGAAGCGTTGACACACATACTCGGTTTCGACCGGGCTTCTATCGACCTTTTCGATGAGGAGCGCAACGTCCTCCGAGGCTTCCGGGATTCGCACGTCTCACCCACCTGGACGGGGACGCCCGAGGAGTACCGCGAGATGTTGAGGGAGTTGGAGGTGCCTCTCGATAGCGACCAACGTGTGTCGGCCCTCCTCATGCGGGAGCGCCGTGCCGTGAACATCCCGGACTTGGCCGCTGATGCCCGGGTGAACTGCAGGCTGCGGGAACTGTTCGGGTTCAGGAGTGCGGCATTCACCCCTTTGGTGAGCGCCGATCGGGTGATCGGGGAGGTGCTCGTCAGCAACGACGACACTGGACGGGAGATCACCGCGGAGGACATGTACCTCCTGGATGTCTTCTCGGGACAGGCCGCCGCAGCACTGGAGAACGTCATGCTACATCGGGAGGAGAAGAGCCTCCTGGCCGAAGCGGGGGCGTTGCGCTACATCTCTGAGACCATGGTGGACAACGCCCCCATGGTAGTCATCTTCCTGGACGATGACCTGAATGTTGTCCAGGCGAACCGCCAGGCGGAGGAACTCCTGGCACGCTTGAGGCCGCCGGGCATACCAGAGCTGCCGGGCTCCCCACTGCGGGATCTCGTTGCGGAACATGGCGTCACGGGCCGCTTCGACAAGGCGCGCAAGACCCGCCGCCCGGTTTCTGCTCCGGAGGCAGAACTCAAACTCCCGACCAAAGACGGCACCGTCTCGACCTACTGGGACACCACTATCGCGCCGCTCACCGACGGGTCGGAGGTCGCCAACGGGTTCATCGTGACGTCGAGGGAAGTCACCGACGACGTGCTGCTGAAGCGTCGCATCGAGGCCAGCGAGAGGCGCTATCGCCGCATATTCGAGCGGGCCTATGAAGCGGTCCTGCTGGTGGACGCTGAGACGCAGGCAATCGTCGACGCGAACGAACGCGCGGCCGAGCTCCTTGGCCATACTCGGGAAGAGCTCCTTTCGATGAAGGCCACCGAGTTCCAGGAGCCGGGAGAACGGGAGGCGATCGCCGCTCGGGACGAGGAACGCATGAAGGCGGGTCACGGCATCATGCGCAATATCCCGGTGAAGCGCAAGGACGGAACCAAGATCGTAATCGACGAGAGCATGGTCTTCTTCGAGGTCGATGGCAGGACCTATCTCTATTCCTCATGGCACGACATCACCGAGCAGAGCCGCACGCAAGATGAGCTCCTCCGGCGCAACCGGGAGCTGGCGGCCTTGAACGCCGTTGCCGGCGTGCTGCGCCGCCCGGGTTCGCTCAAGGAGGTTCTCTTCGCGGCGTTGGACGAGATGTTCGAACTCCTGGGCGTCGATGGCGGCGGCGTCTATGTGTGCGAGGGAGACGATGACGAGTTGATGCTGGTGGCGCACCGCGGCATCTCCGCGGAGTTCGCGCGAAGCAGTGCGCGCGCGCCCGAGGATGAGCGCGTTCTTCGGGGGGCTTTCATGGCCGACGAACCCACGGTGCTGGTCCTAGACGCATCGCAGGGCGAACCGAGGTTCAAGAAGTCGCACCAGGAGGCTTTGCGTGCGGCCGTCTTCGTCCCGTTGCGTGTCAAAGGGCGGCGATTGGGGGTCATGCCTCTGGCGTGGCGGGAGGTCCGCCGATTCACCGACGAGGAAGTCCGTTTCCTCCAGTCCATCGGCGAGCAGGTGGCCCTGACGATTGAGGGCTCTCGGTTGTCCTCAGAGGCCGGTCGGCTGGCCGTGGCTGAAGAGCGCCAACGCGTCGCGCGCGAGGTGCACGACGGCCTGGCCCAAGCGTTGGGGACCATCATCTATCACCTGTCGGCCGCCGTGAGCCTGATGCCCAAGCGCACGGAAGAGGCCAAGCAGCAGATACTCCGTCTGCAGAAATACGCGCAGCGCAGCCTGGCCGACGTACGGGACTATATCTACGACCTGCGTACCCTGGACCAGGAGGCGACCGACCCGCTCGACGTGCTCTCGCGTCAGGTCGCGACATTCGCCCAGCTGAGCGGCATCAAGGTGGAGCTGGAAAGCGATGGTGAGTTGGGGGGCATGTCGACCGAGACCAGTATCGCGCTGTCCCGGGTGATGCGGGAAGCGTTGGCCAACATCCTGCAGCACTCGCGGGCACACAACGTTCGTGTGGCGGTGCAGGCAGGCGATGGCCATGTGACGCTGGAAGTGGCCGATGACGGCGTGGGAAGTGACCTGCCCGACGAGGATGTCCTTGAGGGCAAAGGATCGTTCGGCCTGATCGGTATGAGAGAGCGGATGGAAGCTCTTGGCGGTGATCTGCTGTTTGATTGTCGCAAAGGAGGCGGATGTCGCGTGATGGCCGCCGTACCGATGCGGCCCAGTTCCGGGGGAGGCAAGCCGTGATTAAGGTAATGCTGGCCGACGACCATCCGCTCTTTCGCCACGGAGTGAAGTCGCTGATCGACCTGCAAGACGATATGAAGGTGGTCGCGGAGGCGGCGGATGGCGAGGCCGCGGTAGCCAAGACGCTGGAGCATTCGCCGGACGTCTTGGTTCTCGACCTGCGCATGCCCGGCCTGTCCGGTGTGGAGGCGGCCGCCGAGATCAAGTCCGCAAGGCCGGACGTGGCCATCGTGGTGCTCACCAGCTTCGATGACGAATCGGAGATCCTCCGATGCGCGGAGCTGGGGGTGAAGGGCTATCTGCTGAAGCACGCTCCACCGGAGGAGCTGTTGGAGGCGATACGCGCCGTCCAGCGCGAGGAGTCGATCATCGACCGCCAAGCGGCGGCGCATCTGATTTCCGCCATATCGTCGGCATCCCACAAAAGGGATGTCCCGGAATTGACGCAGCGCGAGTGCGAGATCATGCGGGAGGTAGTTGCGGGCAGAGACAATCCATCGATAGGGGCCCGGCTGCAGATATCCGAGCAGACAGTACGTACGCATCTCGGCAACATCTACTGCAAGCTAGGCGTCTCGAACCGCACCGACGCCGTGCTTAAGGCGCTCCGAATGGGTCTGGTCGAGGTAGAGCGATAGGCGGATGGGTTTGCCGAGGGTATGGAGCTTGTGCTGGCCGCGCGTCCAGATGGCTCTGGACAGCTGTCCAGACAAAGATGCGCTGACTTGCGGATTGTTGCGCCTGGCGAATCGGGGTACCGTTGCTGTGACGGTGCGCATGAGAATGGGCTGAGGCGTCCAGGCAACGGCCAGGAGCACAATAAAAGTGGGGGGCGCCATCGGGTCGGTTGCCTAGGGCACGCACCGCCGGGCACGCCGGGGGTATAGTAGGATAGGGGTAGTGGTCGCCACATGAGGGGCGGCCACGCTGCTTTTCGGGACTGTATCCGAACCGGTCATCCGGTGTGTGCACGGCCTGAGGTGGATGCCATCCATGGAATCGGACTATACGCCCGGCACCGACGGCGGGTTATCCGCCGAATACCCAGACCTCCCGGGTGCGGATAGGAAAGTGACGTGCTGCGGCGTCAGCCGCTTCCCGCAGCCCTGTTGTGACGAGTGCTGCTACCGTCCGTCATGCGAACGGCTGACCCACCTGATGGGGCAAGTCACCGGCGAGTCCTAGCGCCGCGGCTCTGCTCGTCCGCCCCTCTCAACGCGTGCGGCGAACAGCCGGCCGATCAGGAGTACCGCGAACACCGCCCCCGCCGTATCGATCATCCAGTCTACCGGATCGGCTTGACGGCCCGGCACGAACAACTGATGTATCTCATCCGACAGCCCGTAGACGGAGGCCATCGCCACCGCCACGGAGCTGGTGAACGCTCGCGGCAGTTCGGGGCTCTGCCGCAGGGCCCGGTAGAGCAGCCCGCCCAGCACAGCGTACTCGATGAAGTGCGCCGGGTAGGACAGGTAGCTCGGTCCCGGCACCGAAGGCATTGCCGAGAGACCGAATATGACGGCCGCCCATGCAGCGGGCGGGCCCCAAGCCACGACTCTTCTCATGCGCGCGATTGTAGCACCCCAGCCCTCCAGGCAGGAATCGGAGGTCCGAAGTGCGTAGAGTAAGATGGGAGGATTCCTGAACGTCCGGCAGCTTCCAGAAGAAGGAGTAGCGTGAAGCTCTCTCTGAACGCGGCCCGGGTACTTTCCCGGCGCTACCTGGCCAAGGACGATAAGGGCCGCCTGGTCGAGACGGCCGGGGACATGATGCGTCGGGTGGCCCAGGCGATCGCGGCCGCCGAGCTCAACTGGCACACCCAGGCCGAGGCGGAGGACTCTGAGGAGCGGTTCTACGAGGCGATGCGTTCGCTGCGGTTCTTGCCCAACTCGCCCACGCTGATGAACGCCGGAACCGACATCGGCCAGCTCTCCGCCTGCTTCGTGCTGCCGGTGGAGGATTCGCTGGTGAGCATCTTCG
>CAYWVN010000010.1:0-28180 GCA_964461725.1 uncultured Coriobacteriia bacterium
TCTCCTTGTCGATAGCGGTCTTCTCGACCCCGTCCAAGTTGCCGTTTAGGCGGTGGTAGGTGTAGTAGAGGTCAGAGATCTGGTTGCCGTTGTAGTCCCAGACCCGGGTCACCCTCGAGCCCGGGTCGTACCAGGTGCCTACTTCTGTTCCGTTTCCGAGCTTGGATTCCACGACGTTACCGCTCTGGTCGTACGACATGGTGGTCGTGCGGCCGTTTGGGTCGGTTATGCCGGTGAGCCTATCCGAGGTGTCGTAAGAGTAGGAGACATAGCCGCCCGTTGTGTCCCCGACCCGGTAGAGGTTCCCGGTGGTTTGGCTGTATTCGAAGGTCGTGCTTGTCCCCGCAAGGTCGGTGATCGCCCTGATTCGATTGTCTGCGTCATAAGCGTAGTCTCTCCTGGTTCTCGCACCAGATGCCCCGGGTGTCGTGGTGGCGGTCGAAAGGGGATTTCCGAAGGCGGTGTACGTGGCGTCGACGTCGGCCGCGTTTGTGGTAGTCCCGGTAGCGTCCTGAGCCACAAGGTTGCCGGCCTGGTCGTACGACATACTGGTGTCCTTATGGTTCGGCCTCGAGAAACCACCCTCCAGCCCAGCCTGGTTATATGTCGTGGTTGAGACATTGCGCGATTGATCAATCTCCCGGTCAACCTGATCAGCGTAGTTGTATGTAGTGGCCATCGTGGTACCAGCGGTTGAAGTGACTAGGATGTCGTTGTTGTTGGCGTCGTAGGAGTAGCTCGTCGTCCGTCCGTCGTGATCTACAAAGCCAGTAACATTCCCATTTCCGTCGTACATGCTCTTGGCGATGCTACCGGATGTGTCCGCTGTCCTGACTTCATTGCCGTCGGCGTCGTGGTATGACCTATCGACGTCTCCATCTGGTCCTGCTGAGACAACCTCGTTTCCGTGTACGTCGTGCAGCGTTACAACGGCTCCTGTCGGGTTACCCTCCTTAACGATATTTCCCACGCCATCGTACTTGTATGTAGCGAAACTGCCGTCAGACCCTGTCTCCTTGACCAACCGATTCAAGCCATCGTACTCGTAGACGGAAGTTCCGCCGGAAGCATCTGTCGAGCTGATTCTGTTGCCATTCTGGTCGTATGAATACGAGGTAACGTAGCCTCCCGCGCGGTCGCTGGCATACGCGGTCGACGAGAGCAGCTGGTTCGCATTGTTGTATTGGTGGATTGCCCAGCTCTTCAGAGTGGCCTGACCGTCAATAACCTCATAGGTTTCATCCCTGATCGCATTGCCGTTGGCGTCGTACAGGTGCCTCCTCTCGCCGCGGATAGAGATGCCTCCCTGGATGATTGAGGGACCTATCTCCTTCAAGACACGCCCCATCGCGTCATAGGTGTAGAGAGTCGAGTCGAGCCCCTCTGGTGTCTGTGAGAGCTTGTTCCCGAGCACGTCGTAAGTGGCATCGTCGGTGACCGCCATTGGATCGGTGACATTCACTTGGTTCCCGGCAGTATCATACGAGCTGGACATGACGTAGCGGCCAGCGCCACCTGGCTGGTTACCTTTCGGTGCAGTTGTGCTCGTCCGGCTGCCATACGCGTCACACGAGTAGCTTGTGGTGCTGCCTCGATAGTCCGTCTCATAGATCTGGTCGCCGTCCGAGTCGTAGCCACTCTTTGCGACACTGCCTCCTGGCGTGGTTTCACTGACGACTTCACTGTTGACGCCGTAGCCATATGACGTGACGAGCCCGTTGGAGCTCTCCGTCAGTTGGTTCCCTCGGCCGTCATAGGTCCGAGTGGTTGTGATCGCATTCTTGTCGGTTTCCTTGGTCATATTGAAGGCCGAGTCGTATTCGTACCGGGTCGTGGCGGTCCAGCTGGCCGGCTGGCTGAGCTGCGGCGCCGCCAGCCCTTCTGAGGTGATGTCCTCAGTGAACTCCGCGTACTCGGTCTGTGCCACATCCTCGACCGCCTCGTCGTAGGGGAAGTTGGTCTCATCTGTCGTGGGATCCGGGGTGGGGCCGATGGGGTCGATCTGCTTCGTGAGAAGGCCTTCAGAGGTCAGATAGTAGGTCGTGCTGTAACCCCGGGGATCGGTGACGACCGCCTTGGAGGCCTCTTTGTTCGCGGTATCGGTCTCGTCGGTCACACCTTGGAGTTGGTAGGAGAAGCCGGTCGTGTTGCCTAGGGGGTCGGTTATTGTGGTGTCCTTGGTCTCGGAGTCGTATCCGAGAGTGGTTGTCCCGCCCAAGGGGTTCTTGATCGTCGCGAGCTTCCCGTTTCCGTTGTAGCTGTACTCGGTTGCATTCCCGGACTGGTCGGTCACTCTCCAGAGACGGCCCGCGGAGTAGTCATATCGGACCGTCCGGGTGGCGAAGTCGGTAATCTGGGAGACCGTGTTGTCCGGATTGTACGAAACCGTCGTCCGGCGGCCGGACGGGTCCGTGATGGTCGAGATGCGGCCATTGGCCCCGTAGCTGAACGTTACCGTGTTGTGGTTCTTGTCCACCTCAGTTGACACGCGACCGGCTGAGTCGAAGTTCGTCTCGCCCAGGTCCTTGTGGAGGAGGGTGAAGGTGCCGTTGGCGTTCTTGGTGAGGTCGTCGGTGACCCCGGGCGGGCGCGTGTAAGTGCTGCCGCTCTTGATGTAGACGTGAGCCGCTCCGCTCTCTGTCGTCACAGTCGCGGTCGAGGTGTCGGAGGTCACTCGCAGCGAGTCTGGGTAGCTGCGCCAGCCGGGACCGAAGATGCTGCTGCTCGTATCCTGGCTGTTGTAGGTGCGGGAGATAGTCGTCCCCAGGCCTCGGCCAGAGATGTCCACGTCGGTGTTCTCGACCATGAGGTTACCAGTCTGAAGATCCACGGTCGCTCCACTGAAGTCCTTGTAGGTCTTCCAGTCTTCCTGGCCGAGCCTGGTCAGGTTGTAGGTGATCTCCAGCTTAGGCGGGGGCCCGGTGGTCGAGCGGGAACTGTGGAAGTCCTGGGTCCGCCAGCTCGAGAGCTCATCGAAGTAGGCGCCCCCGTTGTAGAGAACGAAGGCCGCCCCGTTTATGTAGGAGTCGTCCAGGCCAACCTCGCTGGCCCACATCCAAAGGGGCGCCCAGGCGCCGGTGCCGGGTTGCGCCCCCTGGTAGTGCCTGGGGCTCCAGTTGATCGAGTCGGAGCCCCAGTAGGCCCGATGTCCCCAGTCGGTGCCCACTCTGAACTCCAGCATGATCTCGCTGAAGGGATTGGTGCCGCTCCGATAGACCCAGGCCCGAAGCTTGCTGTCGCCGGGCACGTAGAAGGAGGGCCCGCCGTAGTAGTAGTGGCGGTGCATGCCGCTGGCGTTTCCCTCCAAATGGGAGTAGGGGGACGAGTGCACGGGGGTGGTCCTCCAATCCCAGGGGTTGGGCACCTGGGTCGAGGGCGAGGGAACCGCGTTGTTTAGGAGCATCACCTCACTGCTGTTATCCAGCATCACCCCGTAGTTCGCGTAGGCGCCGTTTCTCCAGTTGTTGACAAGGCCGGTCACCGTGAAGGTGGGGTCGTCGGTGGACTGCTGGTCGATCACGGTCGGGTCGAAGTTTGCGTTCATGGTGTTCCAGGTGGCTGAGCCGTCCCAGTTGGCGGTCGCCCGATAGAGCCTGGTCTGGGTCTTGTTCTGGTAGTAGCTGTCACCCAGGTTGATATTGCTGTCCTCTGGGTGGCGGGTCAGATGGAGAGTAGCGTTGGTCAACTGTGCGTCCTTCGGGATGCTTGAGATGTCGAACTTGATCAAGGTCTTGGTCTGGTTGGCGTCCCACCAGCCGCCGACCAGCATCCGGCTCCAGGTGCTGTAGGACGTGGTCGGATGGGTCTGCCAGATCCAGGTGTCCTGGCTGGGACCGCTCGGGACGACGAAAGTGGGATCGATTATCATGGGATAGGCCCGGGCGGGGTCATCCAGCCAGGCCCTGTCGGCGGTGACCGTGAGGGTCCAGGTCGAGCCCTCCTTCCGCTCGATTGCCATCTGGACGTCCTGCGAGCTGTAGCGGTCCGGCGTCCCCGAGGTCTTTCCCTCGCTCGCGTCTGTCATGAAGGGCTTCTCGATCATGATCGAGGTCTCGCCCTGGCCGTTCTTCAGAGCGATGGAGCCGTCGTCCAGCGCCGCCGGGGTGAGACCCTTCAGGGTGAGTTCGAAGACGAAGACGTTGTCTGCCGGGGGCTGATTGAGGATGATCTCCTCTTTGACCCTTCCGCCTAGGATCTTGTAGTCGAGGTCGATCGCCTTCTTGACATCCTTGTACTTGATCTCGTCCGGGGCCTCGGCCATGGGGGTCATGGTGTCGCTGTCTGCGCCGACTAAGGCCAGGCTCACTCCGATGTCGGCTTCATCCTTCTTGGATAGGGTGAGGAGTCGACCGGCCGCATTGTTGAAATCAGCGACAAGCGAGTTCTCGGTCACCTTGAAGCCGTTCAAGTCCTTGACGAGAGTGGCGTTCACGGGTCTCATCTCGCCCTGGCTATCCTTGTAGTTGACCTGAGGAAGGTCGATCTCTGTTGTGTAGCTGCCATCCGAGTTTAGGAAGGTCTTGGAGTGTTCGGTTCGCTTGGCCGATAGCTCGACCCTTCTCTGCTCACCCAAGGCGGTCTGTTGGCCGAACCTAGGAAGCGCAAGTCCAAGGAGGGCGACGAAGGAGACAAGGGCGATCAAGGGCAGCGCAAGGGCTCGGCGTGGCCGGGCAGAGGGGGAACGGAACGAGCGATTCTGCAGACTCATGAGTGCCTCCAATCATGGAATCTGGCCTTGCTACCTGAAGATCTCGCCGTCTCTCGCCGAGTTCCTTCTTTTCTCTTCAGCTTCTCTCGGGTCTCGTTTCATAGAGCCGTGTTCGCGCTTGCAGCACAATCTGGCCGTTGGCTAATGGTGGCTCAGGCCGTCGAAACATCGTACTTGAAGGAGGGTGAGTCCAATGGTCAGACGCGGTCCACGATGCAGCTGCGAAGTTGGAGCCTAGCCGTGCATACCATGTACCATAGAGTGACAATGGTCACAATGCGTCATGCGTCCAGTTCGGCATGGACGCACATCCAGATTGCGGCACTGAGCGGCCCGATCTGAGGGACGGTTCGGACGAGATCGACAGCGACGCCCTTACCAAGCTACGTGCCTTGATCCCGACCGCAAGAAGGTCTCTCGCCAGCCAAGTGCATGACCACCCTTGACAGGCAGGTGCGTCCGGCCAACCTAAGCGCACATGCCTCAGGCGTGCTCCGTAGCCTTGGAGCCGCGGACGAGCGCGATCTTGCCGGCGCGGACGAGCTCCCGGATACCGTAGGGCCTGAGTAGCGCCTCCATGGCGGCGATCTTCTCGGTCGTGCCGGTCATCTCGATGGTGAGCGACTCGGACGCCACGTCGACGATCTTGGCGCGGAAGATGTCGGCCATCTCTACTATCTCGGGCCTCTTGGCGGGGGTCGCCGCCACCTTGAAGAGGACCAGTTCGCGTTCTACCGCGTCGGACCGGTCCAGGTCGCTGATCTTCACGACGTTGATGAGCTTGTGGAGCTGCTTGGTCACCTGCTCCAGCGAGTGCTCCTCCGCGTCGACCACGATGGTCATGCGAGAAACGTCGGGCGACTCGGTGGTCCCCACGGCCAGCGACTCGATGTTGAAGCCGCGGCGCCGGAAGAGGCCGGCCACGCGCGCCAGGACCCCCGGCTTGTTCTCGACCAGGACGCTCAGAGTGTGTCTCATCGCCTACCAGCCCCCTTTCGCGTGCTGGTGGAGCCGCCTCGGGCACCCTTCTTCGCCGGCTTTCGTGCTGCCGGCTTCCTCGCGCCTGCGCCGGCCGCCGCACGCTCCTTGTGCGCCCGCCCGCCGATGCGCCCCCGCTTGCGATGTTCCTCAGGCGGCAGCCCGCCGATCATCTCGTCGATGGCCGCGCCCGGCGCCACCATCGGGAACACGTTCTCGCTGGGGTCGATCCAGAAGTCGATGACCACCGGCCCCTTGGTGGCAAACGCCTTCTTGAGCGTCGGCACCACTTCCTCGGGCTTGGTCACACGCAGGCCGACGGCGCCGTACGCCTCGGCGAGCTTCACGAAGTCCGGGTTGCCGGACTTCAGGTCCACGCTGCAGAAGCGGCAGTCGTAGAAGAGTTCCTGCCACTGGCGGACCATGCCGAGGAACCCGTTGTTCAGGATGCACACCTTGATCGGCAACTTCTGCCATACAGCTGTCGCCAGGTCCTGCGAGCACATCTGGAAGCTCCCGTCGCCGTCGACGGTGACGACCAGCGCGTCCGGCCGCGCCACCTGAGCACCGATAGCCGAGGGCATACCGAAGCCCATCGTCCCCAGGCCCCCACTGGATATCCAGCTGCGCGGCTTGGTGGTCAGATAGAACTGCGCCGCCCACATCTGGTTCTGGCCGACGCCGGTCGTCAGGATAGTATCGCGGTTCTTGGTGAGCTCGTGGATCTCCTCGACGATCATCTGGGGCTTGAGTTTGCCGTCCTCCACCCAATGGAGCGGGTACTCGTGCTTCCAGGCGTCGATGCGACCCAGCCACTCCTTGCGGCTGGGAAGCTTCTCCCCGGCGAGCTCCTTCTGCAACCCTTCGATCAGCTGCAGCATGACCTGCTTGGCGTCGCCCACCACGGGGATCGAGGCCGGCACGTTCTTGCTGATCTCGGCGGGGTCGATGTCCACGTGGACGACGGTCGCCTTGGGCGCGAAGTTGGCGATCTTGCCGGTCACACGGTCGTCGAAGCGCGCGCCGATGGCGATCAAGAGATCGCATTCGGTGATCGCGTAGTTGGCGTAGCGCGTGCCGTGCATGCCGAGCATGCCGAGCGAGAGCGCGTGCGTCTCCGGGAAGGCGCCCTTGCCCATGAGCGTCGTCGTCACCGGGATCTTGGTGAGCTTGGCCAGCTTCGCCAGCTCGTCGGAGCCGTCGCTCGTCAGCACGCCGCCGCCCGCGTAGATGACCGGCCGCTCTGCGGACATGATGGCTCTCACGACCTGCTTGATCTGCTTGGGGTGGCCTTTGAGCGTGGGCTTGTAGCCCGGCAAATCGAGCGTCTCCGGATACTTGAAGTCGATGACCTGCTGGCCGATGTCCCGCGGCAGGTCGACGATGACCGGCCCGGGCCGCCCGGTGCCCGCGATGTAGAACGCCTCCTTGATGGTCATCGGCAGCTCGCGCGCGTCTTTCAGCAGGTAGCTGTGCTTGACGATGGGCAGCGTGATGCCGGTTATGTCCGCCTCCTGGAAGGCGTCGGTGCCGATGGTCGGCGTGATGACCTGCCCGGTGATGGCGACCATCGGGATGGAGTCCATATAGGCGTTGGCGATGCCCGTCACGAGATTCGTCGCGCCGGGGCCGCTGGTGGCCATGCACACGCCAACCTTACCGGTGGCCCGGGCATAGCCGTCGGCCGCGTGGGCCGCCACCTGCTCGTGGCGCATCAGGATGTGGCGCAGCCTCTTGGCATCGTGCAGGGCATCGTAGGTAGGAAGCGTGACACCGCCCGGGATGCCGAATACGACATCGACGCCCTCCATCTCGAGGCTCTTCACGAGCGCCTGCGCTCCGTTCATCTTCATCGCCCTACACCTCCCTTTCGTCATTCGTGCGATCCGGGCCGGACCGCTCCTCCGGAGAACCGATCAGCGGTCCTTGAATCAGTCGACGTCGCGTTCGATGACCGCGCCCTTGCTGCCCGACGTCACGAGCCGCGCGTAGAGCGCCATGTATCCCTTCGTTATCTTAGGCGGCGGCGCCGTCCAGTCCTTCATACGCGCCGCGATATCTTCATCCGACAGGCGCGCGTTGAGTTTGCGCCCCGGAATGTCTATCTCGATGATGTCGCCCTCTTGGACCGCGGCGATTGCGCCGCCGTCGGCCGCCTCGGGCGAGATGTGCCCGATGGCCGCCCCGCGCGTCCCACCGCTGAACCGCCCGTCGGTCAGAAGCGCCACGCTATGGTCCAGGCCCATGCCGGCCAGGGTCGAGGTGGGAGTCAGCATCTCTCGCATGCCGGGTCCGCCGCGCGGCCCCTCGTAGCGGATGACCAACACGTCACCCTCCTTGATAGCGCCCGCCGAGATAGCCGCGCAGGCCTCGTCCTCACTCTCGAAGACCCGCGCCGGGCCCTCGTGCGTCAGCATCTCGTCGCTGACGGCCGACTGCTTGACCACCGCGCCCTCCGGCGCCAGGTTGCCGAAGAGGATGGCTAAGCCCCCGGTCTCCTGGAAGGGCCGGTCGATGGGCCGGATGACTTCCTCGTCCAGGATTCGCGCGTCGGCGTAGTTCTCAGCCACCGGTCTGTCCAGTACCGTCCGGGCGCTCCCGTCCAGCAGGTCGTTCTTGGCCAGCTCGGCCATGACCGCCGGGATACCGCCGGCCGAGTGCAGGTCCTCCAGGTGCGCCTCCCCCGCCGGACTGATCCGGCATAGGTTAGGCGTCCGCGCGCTGACCTCGTTCACGCGCTTGAGGTCGAAGTACCTGCTGCGGTCACCCTCCAGCTCATGGGCCACCGCCGGCAGATGCAGGACGGTGTTGGTCGAGCAGCCCAGGGCCATGTCGACCGTGAGCGCGTTCCGGAAGGCGGCCGGCGTCAGGATGTCGCTCGGCTTGATGTCCTTCTCCACAAGGCTCACGATGGCCTCGCCCGAGGCGTGCGCCAGCTTCAGCCGCTCGGGGTAGGTAGCCGGAATGGTGCCGTTGCCCGGCAGCGCCAGCCCGATGGCCTCCAGCAGGCAGTTCATCGAGTTGGCCGTGAAAAGGCCGGCGCAACTGCCGCATCCCGGGCAGGCCACGCGGGCCATCTCCTCCAGCTCGTCCGCGGTCATCTGGCCGCTTTCGACCTTGCCGACGCCCTCGAAGACGCTGATGAGGTCGACGTCCCGGTCGCCCAGGCGCCCGGCCAGCATCGGCCCGCCGGAAACGAAGATGGTCGGTATGTTGACGCGTGCCGCGGCCATCATCATGCCCGGCGTGATCTTGTCGCAGTTGGTGATGCAGACGAGGCCATCGAAGCGGTGCGCCTCCACCATCACCTCCACCGAGTCGCTGATGACCTCGCGGCTGGCCAGCGAGTACTTCATGCCGATGTGGTTCATGGCCAGGCCATCGCAGACACCGATGGTGTCGAACTCCAGCGGCGTGGCGCCCGCCCGCTGCACCCCGTCCTTCACGGCCTTGGCGATCTTGTTCAGGTGGATGTGTCCCGGGACGATCTCGTTCCAGGAGTTGGCGATGCCGACAAGCGGCCGACCTATGTCCGCGTCGCTGAGCCCGACCGCCCTGAGCAGCGCGCGATGCGGCGCCTTACCAATCCCCTTCTTCATCTCATCGGAGCGCATGTTCTTCCTTTCCCGGGAACGCAAAATCCCCTCTCATCAAGGACGAGAAGGGATATCTCGCGGTACCACCTTGCTTCCCCGCTCGCCGGACGGGCCGGGCAAGCTGGACGCTTGAAGCGGAATAACGGCTGCCAACCGGTCTGCCCTACGCCGGCCGTTTCCTACCGGTTCGAGCAGACGACTCCGGGGCGACGCTTCAGCCTCCCTGCCGCGCCGGCCTTCCACCATCGCCGGCTCGCTGGTCCAGTGGGCGGGCTTACTCCTCCCCATCAGGGCCTTTTACCTTGTCAAACAGATAATGGCGATTATATGGAAGGGCTCCAGGGGTGTCAAACTAGTGAGGGCTGATTGTTGAGCGAAGGTTGTGCGGCTTTCTGCAGCGATTCTAGGACGCGGACGCGACGCCGCGGACAGCTCAGCACCGGCAGCCACGAATGCTACTTCCGCGCGAGCTCAGAGGTCCTTTCACCGCCGACGCGGGTGACTTGGAGGCGGTCAGCGCCTCCTCTTCTTGAGCCGGCCCAGCGAGCTCAGGATCTTGCGAGCGACACTTTCGGAATCCTTCTCCACCTCGAAATCCCAGAAGCGAAGCACGGTCCAACCCAGGGAGGCAAGCTGTTCGTTGGCCACACCGTCCCTCTCAACGTTCCGGGCAATCTTCTTGTCCCAGTAGGGACCGCTGCGCCCCTCCCAGTACTTCGTCGGATGGCCGTGCCAGAACGCACCGTCCACGAAGACCGCCAGCTTCAGCTTGCCGAAGGCGATATCCGGTTTGCCGGGGAGGTTCCTGCGGTGACATCGCCAGCCGCGTGCCCCCAGCGCGAACAGGGCGCGCCGGAGCTTCATCTCAGGGCCCGTGTCCCTTCCGCGCACCCTCCTCATCACTTCGCTGCGGACTTCCGGAGGGTACGTGTCGCCCATGTCCTATCGCTCCGGATCCTCGAGGTCAAACATCAGCCGGAGTCTCGTATGACTTCCGACTAGGCATTTGCCGCACTCTCCAGGGTTCCGGTCAGCTCTCCCCTGACCAACGGCGTGAGGTATTCGCGGGCGATCCATGCAACGAGCGGAACGCAGACGGCGTCTCCGAAGCCGAAATACGCGCCGCTCTCCGTCACAGATTCGAACTTGAAGTCAGGCGCGCCCTGCAGTCTCGCATACTCGAGCGGAGTCATCCATCTAACCCGCACCTGCCCACGCCCAGAGCGCACGACAGCCTGCTTGCTCGACCCGCCCCGCGCCGTCCTCAGGCATCCGGCGATCTCGTCGGCACGGATTTCCCACACCGGCCGGCCTCCACGAGTCCGCCGATAGGCCGTGCGCCACTCAACGACAGAACCATTCCTCAGCTCGTTCAGTCGCCCGGACTGGACCAGAGACAGCGACGCCAGGAATCGGTCGAGGCGCTCTTGGCCCCACCATCTGGCGTCGTTATCCGGCATGTCCTCGACAACTGAACAGAAAGGCGGGCATGTCTCGGAGGGCTTGCCCAGCGGCAGGGCGTGCATCATGAGATCAGGGTTGTGATGGACGAAGGCGGCGAACCATGGCGGACGTATCTCGTCGTTGCATGTCCACCCATGGGGATGCGAAACCTGCTCTTGAGAGCCGAGGATAAACACCCGTGGACGGCTCTGCGGCACGAACCACCGCGCATCCGCCACAAGCATGTCGCACCAGTACCCCAACGAATTCAGTCGCTTGATGGCCGCCTTCAGATCTCCCCGGCCATTTGAGGACGAGAACCCCACTACATTCTCGAGCAGAACAGCGCGAGGACGTCGCGCGCCCATCTCGTCGAGCACGCGGGCGAACTCCCAGAACATGCCAGATTGCTCGCCCCTCAAGCCTGCGCGGTTGCCGGCCAAGGACAAGTCGGTGCATGGAAAGGATGCGGTAGCGATGTCGACATCTGGAACATCCGAACCGGTGATGTCTCTGATGTCTCCTGGAACGAGAACAGCGGAGTCGCAGTTCTCAGCGAAGAGTCTTTGCTTCATCGGGTCGATGTCGTTCGCGAAGACGACCCGACAGCCTTCCTGTTCGAGGGCAATCCCGACTAGGCCTATTCCAGCGAAGAACTCCGCTACCTTTGGGTGCCAGTGCCTCTTGGTGGGCTCCGTCACGTGCTGCTTCTCTCCATGTACGAGTGTGCGGTCGCCGGCTCTGGTGGTTACGGTCATAGGGTAGCAAAGACCACCCTCACTCCGCCACCGAAAAAGCCGCTCCTGTTTCATCCGTCCAGCCCCCCTCTCAAGTGTCGACTCATGCACGCTACCACGCGGCAGTGACACAAGCTGGGCCAGGGTAGTCATGAATGGCTCTAGCGCGAACGCCGGGGGTGTGGGTCGCTGCTCACATGTTCCGTGGCTGCTGTAGAGCCTCGGGCGCCGCTGATCTGGCCGGCGGTCTTGATTGACGCAATGCGGCAGTTCTGCCATGCTGCAGAACAGAGATGCCGCATCCATAGGGAGGACAGAATGGTCCGGCAGCTGACGACCCGTCACACAATCACCATACCGAAGAAGAACCTCGAGAGCGTGGGCGCCGATTCAGGCATCTACTTCGAGGTGACCGACGACGGCACCCGAATCATCCTAACGCCGAAGAATATCGAGGATCGCTTCACCGACGCCGAGTGGGAGAAACTCGACGCGCTGCGTAAGGCCAAGGGCAAGACCTACCCCACTGCCGCACAAGCCAAGGCGCACGTGCGAGGACTCGCTCGGTGAGATACGAGTACAAGTCATCGTTCGACCGCTCCTTTCGCAGGCTCGCTTCCCGACGGAGGGCCGGCGCCGCGCAGCCCGTCGAGGCCATCATCGACTTCTTCGAATCGGGAAAGCGAGCACCCGGGCTGGGGCTCAAGCAGCTCCGCAAGCCCTTCTGGGAGGTCCGCAGTTCAATCAGGGACCGCGCCATCTTCGCCGTCGATGACGACGCGGTCCGGTTCGTCATCATCGGCAGTCACGACGAGATCAAGCGCTTCCTGAAGAAGATCTAGTCGGCTCAACCGCCCCCATTGACGCCCATGCGGTCATGGATACAATTGTAGTCAATACTGACTACATCTGTAGTCACAACAGGCTACAGCGCGAACGCTGGAGACCATCGTGGTGAAGGGCATCCCCGACGTGACGAAATCGAAGGTCAGGCGCGACCTACTGCGCCTGTACATCAGCGATCCCACCGCCCGGTATTACCTCCGTGAACTTGAACGCATCCTCGGGCTGCCGGTCGCCAACATCCGTCGCGAACTCGTCAATCTTGAGAAGGCCGGGCTCTTCACTTCAGAGCGAGTGGCCAACCTCGTCTACTACCGAGTGAACCAGCACTCCCCCGTCTACGGGGAGCTGAAAAGCCTGGTGGACAAGACCATCGGCGGGGTGCCGTCGCCGCTACGCGGCCGGCTGGCCCGGCTGAACGAACTGTGCGCACAGTACCGCGTAAGGCGGCTGGTCGTCTTCGGGTCCGCAGTCACCGGCGACTTCGACCCGGCGACGAGCGACCTGGACTTCCTTGTCGAGTTCGAGCCTCTGTCGCCCGCTCAACACGCCGACCACTACTTCGGACTGGCGGAAGACCTCGAAGGCCTCTTTGGCCGACGGGTCGACCTGGTCGAGCCCGGCGCGATCCGAAACCCATACCTGAAGGCCGCAGCGGAGGAAACCGGAAAGGTAGTCTGCTGTGCGGGGTGAAACTCGGAAGTGCCTCTTCGACATCGTCGAGGCCTGCCACTTACTCCGCGATTTCACAGCTGGAAAGACGCTGGCCGACTACTCAGCGGATCCGATGCTTCGCTCCGCCGTCGAGCGCCAGTTCGAGATCATCGGAGAAGCCTTGAGGCAGGCACTCCCGATGGAGCCCGACCTGGCAGAGCGCATCACGAACTCGCACCGCATAGTCGCCTTCCGGAACCGGCTGATTCATGGCTGCGCGTCGATTGCCGACGACGTCGTCTGGGGCGTTCTGGAGACGAGCCTTCCGAAGCTCATCGAAGAAGTAGAGCGACTACTCGCGGAAGACGATACCGATCTCGGGGCCAGGCTTGGCAAACATGCCCGGAAGGGACAGGACGCGACCAAGTTCGTGCGCCGGGAGAGGGCCTCGTGGGAACGTCGGGGCAAACGCTGAGGACGCTCGAGGGACTCGACGCCCCTAGAGGTCCCGCTTGCCGAAGACGCGGGTGGCCAGCCAGACGGCCACGATCGGGTAGGCGACCGCGTAGAGCATCATCCACGTGCTCGGGACGGCGCTGGACGTCAGCCCCACACCCAGACCGGACGTGGCCTCATTCAGCAGGGCGCCCGGCAGGACGATAGACACGGCCTTGCAGTGAATGGCGTCGGCGGGCATGAGCAGGCTGGTGACGATGCCGATGTTCATCATGGCCTGGTTGCTGATGAAGGCGCCTATCTGCTCGATGATCCCACCAATGAACCCCGGGGCGGTTCATGACAGTCCCACCCAAACTCGGCTCGACAGACTCGGTTCGTTGACAGCCTGCGCGGGCTGACCGAGACTCAGCTCATGACAGACTCGCGCGAAGTCACTAGCACAGAAGACGGTCGCGAAATCATCGAGGCTATCCTCGCCCATCAGAACCCCGACGGCTCCTTCGTCACCGAGGCCGACGTCGAGCGATTCGGCGAAGCCACGGCCCGGAGTGGCTATCTGCCCAAGTACCGGGGCACCATATGGCAGGCGATCTTCCTCGCGCAGCTGGGTGCCGGCCCGGCCGACCCGCGCATCGCTAAGCTCGGCCGGCACATCCTGGACACCGACTACTCCCCCGAGCACAAGGTCATCGGCCTGACCTGGGAGCGCCGGGGCCGGCGCTGGTTCGATACGATGCCCTGCTTTGTCGGCAACATGGTCCGGTCGCTGTCCAAGCTTGGCTTTGCCGACGACCCGCGCGTGAAAGACTCCGTGGGCTGGCTCCTTCGCTACCAGCGCTTCGACGACGGCGACTTCTCTCCCCCCACCACCTGGCCCTACCACGGCTCCCGCGAGCGCTGCTTCTCCGCCCACTCGTGCTACATCGGCGTGACGCAGGCTATGAAGGCGATGATCGCGGTCCCGGCCAAGGACCGCACGGGCGAGGTCGCCGACTTCATCCGCCGGGGCGCCCAGTTCATCCTGCTGCACCGCGTCTACCAGCAGAGCCGCGGCGTGCGAACCGCCGCCTACCGCGCCAAGAACAGCGGCACCCCAGCCGGCCGGGGGCCTCCCGATCAAGAGGTTCTAACTGGAGCTTGGCTTCCCCCCCACCTACTACGACGACGTCCTCGGGGTCCTCGAAACCCTGCTCACCCTCGGCGTCAAGGACCCGGCGATGGAGGACGCCATCGAACTGGTGCTGTCGAAGCGGACGGCCGGCAGCGAGAGCGGCAGAGGGGCCAGACAGTGTGGGGGAATTCAGGATGGCCAGGCCGCGAGCGGGCGCTGGCCGAATGAGCGTCCGGTGCCTACTTCAAAGATGTGGGCCAAGATCGAGGACAAGACCAAAGAGAGTGGGTGGAACACCCTCAGGGCACTGCGTGTCTTGAAGATGTGGGAAGAGCTGTAGCACCTGCCGAGTGACGCTGCGGTGGCGCGAAGAGGCTGAGACAGTGGGCTCAGCCTCGGTAGACATCCTTGCGATGTCCGACCTTGACGACCCACACGGTGAGCTCCTCGTCCTGGATGGAGTAGACGATGCGATAGGCGCCCTGTCTGACCCGGTAGCGCTCCTGGGCCGACAGCTTCTCGGCGCCTCGAGGTCGCGGATCCTCCGCCAGGGACTTGATGCGCGCCAGGATGCGCCTGAGGTCGCTCTTGGGAAGCGACGCCAGCTCCTTGGCAGCCGACCGCTTGAGGAAGACGCTATAAGCGGCCACGGCGCTTGAGGTCCTTCAGCACATCCTCAAAGGCCAGCACGGGCTCGCGAGCTCGCTTCTCGAAAGCGGCGATGTCCTCGGCGTCTTCCGCCAGCGCTTCGCGGACAGCATCGTTCACGAGATTCGAAACGGAGCGGGATGTCTCGGCTGCCTTGATCTTCAGGGCCCGGTGCATATCCGCATCCAGGTAGACGGTGGCCCTCTTCGCAAGCGTCTTCATCGCGACACCTCCCTCGGTAGCACCCGCCTGAACACTATAACGTTGTAGCGCTACAACGTCAAGACGGCTTAGCACCAGATCCTCAGCGTCTTGGAGGAAGAGCAGTCCGGATAGCTCTAGCGAGTCTTTCTCATCCAGAAGCTCGACGGCGGCCATTCGATGTCTCGCCTGTATGACGCGAAGGCGGCCTGAGCTGCGGAGTGTGGCGAATCGAGAAATCAAGCTCGAATCGACAGCAGGAATCCGCCGCACGCTTGTAGAATACAGTGACCACAGAGAGCGCCAGTAGGCCCGCGCCTTCTTCGAAGCGCGGCTGTCAGCAAGGGGGCACAGATGGTGCGCATCCGGCCAAGACAATCCCGAGGAAACATGCAGACCTTGGCCCTCCCGGCCCGAAACCTGCCGGCCCGAAACCTGCCGGCCGGGAACTTGGTGGCCGCGGTTCTCCTGGCCGCCGCGGTCCTCCTCATGGTGGGAGCGCCCGCGGCTCATGCCGCCTTCTCAGGGGAAAGGCTCTGGGACAAGATCTACGGCGGCTCCGGCTCCGATCGCCTGCAAGAAGTGTGCGTCGACAGCCACAACAACGTCCTGGCCGCAGGGGACTACGCCGCCGGCGCCGCAAAGGGTCATGACATCCTGGTCGTCAAGCTCAGTTCATCAGGGGCCAGGAGATGGACCCGCACCTACAATGGCGCAGGAAGTGACACCGATCAAGCGTTCGGCATCGCTACTGACCGATATGGCAACGCCTACGTGTGCGGCTACATCGACCGCGACCCCACCGCCGGCGTGAACCAAGACATGGTCACCGTCAAGTACGATGCGGCCGGGCGCAAGAGGTGGGCCCGCACCTATGACGGGACGGCCCACGCTACCGATCAGGCCTCGGAGATCGTGACCGACAAGTACGGCTACGTCTATGTGACCGGCCATAGCCAGAACTCAGCGGGCAACCTTGACGTCCTCACCATCAAGTACGACTCGGCCGGAAGGCGGAAATGGACCAGGCGCTTCAGCGGGTCGAGCGCGGGGGACGATATCGGCGCGGCGGTCAAGTTGGACGGGAGCCGCAACGTCTACGTTGCCGGATGGAGCTGGTCCGCGATAAGCGGCACGAACGGCCTGCTCCTTAAGTACAACAAGTACGGCGTGCTCAAGTGGAACAGGGTCAAGAACGGGGTCGGCGCCGGCACCGATCGGTGGCAGGCCCTCACCGTTAGCAGCACGGGCACGGCGTATGTCGCCGGCTACCAGTACAACGGGCCGGTGAACGGAAAGGACTGGGCCGTGGCTAGGTATGACTCGGCGGGCAATCTCACCTGGCAGGATTTGACGCCGGTCGACGGCGGGGACAGCGATGACATCGCGAAGTCCATCGCCGCCGACAAGTACGGGAACATCTACGTAGCGGGAACCATTGACACGGGCGCCCTGGCCGACATACGGGTCGAGCGCTACGCACTGGCCACCGGGACCAGCTGGTCCTTCCAGTACGACGGCCCGCCCGGCCTGTGGGACAGTGCCTCCGCGGTCAGAGTGAGCAAGACCGGCGAAGTCTACGTGGCAGGCGTGTCTGCCTGGGGCGATACGGGCTACGACGCGGCGCTATTCAAGTTGAGCCCCGCCGGGGCGCTCGTGTGGAAACGACACTACGACGGTCCAGGCAGTGGATCAGACGGGGCGGGCTCGCTGGCGCTTGATTCCGGCGGCAACCCCATCATCGTCGGCAGCGTCTACACCAGCGCAGAACGCGGAGATGCCGACGCATTCGTGGCCAGGTACTACCGGTAGCCGCCATGCCGCGCACAGCGTGTGCGCAAGATGTTCGCCGACCAGAGCCTGGGTCCCTTGCCGGCGCTCCGACACCGGCGCTCCGACTCCTAGTACAACCGGTAGTATCGGTAGCGCGAATAAGCCGGGAAGGTGTTACCGTCGCCGGCAAAGCGGGTGCGCGTCCGGTACTTGCCCCGGTACCGTGCCCGGTAGCGGTAGCCGTATCTGCTTGTGCTGGTCAGGGTCCTCAAGGAGCTCGACACTGACTTCCAGTAGTATCTCCGAGTGGTGCGGCTGTAGGTGTATTTCTGGATGTAGACCCGGGCCGTGCCTATGGTGCCCTCGAAGGTCCGGTACTGGCTCGGCCACACTCGGCCGGAGACCTTGACGTAGCGGCCCCGGGGGTAGTAGCACCAGCTCCCGACCCGCCGGCTGTACCCGGACATGTAGTTGCTGACCGTGACCGAGTCTTTGGGCACGGTCGAGGTCGCGTCCGGCGACGAGAATTCGGGCGGGCTCCCGTCGTGGGCATAGGCGGCGTAGTAGTAGCGGGTACCGTTGGCAAGCCCGCTGGTATCGACGGTCGCCGTGCCGGTGGAGTCATAGATGGCAATCCCGTCGGTGGGGCTCAGCGGGAAGCCGCCCGTCTTGCGGACGATCTTCGTCGCCGTCCAAGAGCTGGTGGGATTGACCCAATGAAGCGTCACCCTGCGGTTGCCCGGTATGGCCGTCAGCTTGGTGACCGGCGGCACGTACGTCGTCACGTAGTTCACACGGTAGCTGAGCAGGCTCGGCGTCTGCGACCCCTGGCCGCGGAACTCAAAGCGGACCACCAGCTTGTGCTCGGCGGCTGAGATGGAAGCGAGCGACACGCTATCGGTCCCGACGGTCAGGGTCGTGTCGTTCACAAGTACGCTGCCGTCAGGCCGGGACACCCGCGCGAGAATGACGTTGTTCGCGTCCTGTCCGGTGCCAACGGTGTCCAGGCTCACCCACTGGGTCAGCCATCGGCCGGCCGGCGGCTCGATAGCGACAGAGGTCGCCGACCCGGTCCGCCAGTAGTGCACATCCGCATGGTTGACGGTGAAGCTGTCTAGCACCGGGGTCACCGAGGCATCCGGCGTCGCCGACGGCGGCCGGGAGAAGCCGACCTTCCACCGCACCCTGGTGGTGGTGAGCGGCAGAGACAGCGTCGCATCTTTGCTGAGACCGGTGAACGTGCTCCACGTGTCGCTGGCCGTCGGGTAGTAAGCCAGGCTGTACGAAGCGACGGTTCCGCCAGGCACGGTGTCCGACCAGGTGGTATTGCGGAACTCTTGGGAATAGGGCCAGTCGAACTCATAGGTATTGGAGCCGTTGGCCAAGTATCCCGGACCGGTGGAGACGAGCGCCCCCAACCTCTTCCAGCCGAAGCGATCCTCGCCCGTGGGCCACATGAGGTAGCCCGACGGCGACCGATCCACCACGCCGCCCGGACGCAGGTGGATCTCGTCGTAGGTGTACGGGTAGCCCGACGGATTGGCGGACGGACCCTCCTTCACCCAGGTGATGCCATCGGAGGAAGTGGCATAGCCCACCCGCCGGATTCCCGTCAGGAGCTCTTCGCCCGTGTAGCACATCTTGAAGGTTGAGCCCTCCAAGGTGACGACCGGGTCGTAGACGCCGGCGCCGTCGAATTCGGAGACCCCGCCGACCGTCAGCACCGGCGGGTTGCGCCTTGTCCAAGCGGTACCGGTCGTGGAATCCGCATAGCCGATCTCCCAGCGGCCGGCCGTTGACTGGTAGCCCGCATACCACATCTTGAACTTGCCGGCGCCCGCGTCCCAGACGACAGAGGGATGCCCGACGTAGGTGGCATCGAAACCACTGCCGTCACCGGCCATCACCGGGTTGCCGCTGTACTTGCGCCAGCCGGCGCCGGAGCTGGACACCGTGGCTGTCGCGTAGCCGATCGCGTAGCCGTATTCGATCGGATTGGTGCCTGTGATCTGCCGGCCCTCAAACCACATGTGCGTGACGCCCGCGGTGTCGTCCTTGACCAGGCTCGGCCACTCTACACCGTCCGAATCGAACCCGGAGGCCGACGGCGTCAGCACCGCGGTAGAGGTATCAGGCCCCGTAATCTTGCTCCAATCCAGCCCGTCGGTTGAGGTCGCCCGCCCTATCCGGTCCTTGAGGTCAAGGGCGCTTCTCCCCGAGTAAAGCATCAGGAACGGCACCGTCGGGCTTTGATGGACCACCGCCGCCCCGTAGACGTCCTTGGAGTCGAAAGCGATGTTGGCCGGGCGGACGTCCAGCACGCTCGCTCCCCACTCCGGCCCGTCGACGCGGCTGTAGCTGCTTCCGCCGTTCGAGGTAGCGTACCCGATGCGGTTGCGCGGGTCGCCGGTCACCCCGGCTGCGTTACCCACGTACCACATCTCATGCGGAGGCGTCTCTGTCTCGTTCCTCACGACAACGGCCGACATCAGGTTCTCAGAATCGAATTCCCCGGGGCCGCCCGAGTTCAAGGCCACGGGCCCGCCGCCCCAGTCCAGGCCATCATTACTTGAGGCGTGGATCAGTTTGAAGACGGGGTTGGTGAAGCTCTTACGTCCGGTGTAGATCATGTGGTACTTGGGGCCACTCTTCCAGACCGTGGGCGAGAACCAGCCGGCCGCATCGTTCGCGCCCCAGGGGAAGCCGTTCAGACCGCCGCCTTTCTGCCAGTGGATGCCGTCCGTGGAGGTAGCATAGGCCAGCCGCAGATTGTTGCCGTCGCTGGCCGTGTACCACATCTTGTAGATGCCGTTCTCGAACAGGACCGAGGGTTCGCCCACGGAGTAGCTGTCGATGCTGCCTGGTGGCCAGGGCCGCATGACCGCGACCGCCTGAGCGCCCGGACTCGTATCGGAGCCGGTATACTTCGCCCAAGTGGTCCCGTCGCTCGAGGTCGCGTAGGAGATGTAGCCGCCCCAGTCGTCGGCCGCGCTATACCACATCCGGTATGGGGTGGCGGTGTCAGAAGGCGTGTGCATGACAAAAGGCCGATAGACCTGGCGCGAGTCGGGCGCGCCCTGCGCCCCCAAGTCGACCACGGAGCCGCCGGCACCCGCTCCGGGAACACGCGTCCAGTGAAGCGCGTCGGTCGAGGTCGCGTGGAATACGCGGGGTGTGTAGCCGTTGGCCGGCACTCCCGCATACCACATGCGGTACAGAGTCGCACCTCCCATGGACTCCCGGACCACCATGGGCCCCTGCACGTGATAGCTGTCACTAGCGTCGGCCGACGCGTCAAACGTGGCCGCGAGCACGGGATCGGTCTGCTGCCGACTCCAGGCCAGCGGCGAGTGCGGCAGTCGCAACGTACCGGAAACGGCGGAAGCGTCCAGCGTCGGAATACCGACCAGCGGCCCGGCGGTGAGTGTGGTCTCGCCGGCAAGGTCCGTTTCGGTGTTCCAGGTGGCGGCTACCAGGGTACCGTCAGTGGCCAGCCGCAGACCGCCGAGGTTGTCCAGCACCAGATGCTGGGTCGCCGGAAGACCGGATGGGTCCTGCAGGCCGTCGTAGAAAGAGCTGTCGTCGCGAGAATATGAGAACGCCTGGAGCGGCAAGAGCACAATCATCGCCAAGATCGCCGCCGCCAGGAAAAGCAGAACACGCGACCGACCAAATGAGCTCATGTGCCCATCCTCCCCCGACTGGAACGCCCGCTCCCCTTTCTACTATAAACGCGCCATCGGCCGCCACGGTTACGGGCGAAGCGCCTGCCGGGTAAACTTCCACGGCTACGAGTCGACGCTTACGTGCCCGATGCGGACCATGTACTATGCGACGAGCCATTCACGGGCCCACATCTGCCTCTCCGATAGCCGGCCAGGCCGCGGACGCGGTCGGCACGTCCAGGCGGGCCGCTGCTACGGAGCTCACGGTCCAGGCGACGCTCCTCGTCCCGGAAGTAGTTGCAGGCAAGGTTCGACGCTACTCTCAGTGGCCAGGCTCGGGGATTCTGCAGCTCCTCCGGGGCGCCTCGGCGTCGCCAGATCAGAAGACGGTTGAAGGTTTCCTAGGCGAGGTCTTCCGCCAGGTGGCGGTCGCCCACCAGGTAGATCAAGTGGCTCAAGACGGCCGGGTACTGTGCGAGGAACAGCGCCTTGAAGTCCGGCGTCCCTGGCTGAGTGACCTCGCGTTCGTCCTCCACCACAGATAACCTTCCTTCCATCGCCACCACTGACTGTAACGTTCTCCGGTCCACCACCCTCCCCTGCATCTGAAGTACCTCTCCCTGTTTCCAAGGCGCTCCCGCCGGTTGCGTCGTGTGCTCCCCTACCGAAGCACCTCCGCCTGTTGCGGCGTGGCTCCTTTACGGAAGCACCGTTCGCCGTTGCGGTCTGCCCCCATACCACATAGACACCGCCGCGGCACAGGCTGTGACAGAAGCGCGCGACAAGAACACGCGGCAGAAGCTACGTCGTCTGGAAGGGGGTGTTCCAGTAGAGAGCTGGCTGAGTGAATCTGTCTAGCGAGTCCTTCTCATCCAGAAGCTCGACGGCGGCCATTCGATGTCTCGCCTGTATGATGAGAAGGCGGCCTCCAGCTCATCCGCGTGGTTCAGGTGCATGAAGTTCGCGCCCCAGAGCACCTCGAATGCGCTGTTGTATGTCAGGAAAGCCTGCAGCAGATACTGCTCGGTCCAGAAGAGGTAGTTCTCTAGCACGAATTCCTTCGGGTACTCGGCCGGAAGGTAGATGTTGTGTACGTGGGCTATCACTCCGCTTCTGAGCCGCGGCAGTATCTCGAGAAACTCACGCTGAACATCATTCCCGATCCTCAGCACGTGACTGGAATCGATGAACAAGATGTCGTTCTCGCCTAGTTCCTCGAACTGCCCGAGAGGGATATCTTGGCACTTCACCGGCACCAGCCTGGAGAGCCCCGGGAAGCCGGCCTTGAGCACCTCGTTCGGGTACGGTTCGAAGGCCACCAGGTCGCATGTGTACCCAGGGTCCTCCTTCCTGTTCCGCTCGACAGCCTGAGCGGAGCAGTAGGTTGAATTGCCCGAGCCGATCTCGAAGACCCGCTTCGGCTTGAAGTGACGGATCATGCAGTAGAGGATTTCCCCATCGACGGTTCCGAACTTCGGGTTGTCCACGCGGTACCGATATGGGACGTCCGTCTGGCCGTTTGGGAACCCGTCATACTCCGTCTTGAACTGTGACGCGAACAGACGCAGAAGCTGAAGTTGCCCGTCCTCACCCATGTCGACGCCGGCAAGTTGGGATGGACGCGACCAGAGTTCATCGCTCAGGTGCCTGGTGTCCGGCACCGGCCAATAGTAATGATTGGGCGTGATATGTATACCTATTCGTTGCCACAGACCGAACGTCCTCCTGAATCCGCTTGTCAGCATCGCCTTCAGCGGCGAGTTGCCTAGGCTCTCAACCTCCATGTGGTTCCTCCAGTCAACTTGGCGGCGTTCCGAACAGACTAGCGCGCCTATCGGCGCAGCAGAAGGTGAACTTCGAACGTGGCCCCGCCATGCGCGGGTTCGACCGCCCTTATCTCTCCTCCGTGGGCCTCGGCGATCACCCGACACACGGACAGCCCGAGCCCAGTGCCCCCGTCAGAGCGGCCCCGGGACTCGTCCAGCCTGACAAAGCGCTCGAACACCCGCTCCCGGTCCTCGGCCGGGATACCCGGTCCGTCGTCGCTCACGGTGAGGACGGCGTTGCCGCGGTCGGTCCGGCACGCCACCCAGACCCGGCCGCTCGCGTGGCGGGCGGCGTTCTCAAGCAGGTTGCGCAGCAGACGGCCGAGTTGCTCGGGGTCCGCCTGAAGTCTCACAGGCTGCACGCCGGAGACGTCGACCACGATGTCCGCGGTCGCACTAACAGCCTCCGCCGCGACATCACCTGTCCGGCCAACTGCCGCGCCGTCAGTGGTCAGACCGACGGCCGCGATTCCGGTGAGGACGACGTCGTCAAGATCCACGTCGACCGCATGCAGCCGCGTCTCGCCCTCGTCGGAACGAGCCAGTGTGAGCAGGTCGGCCGCCAGCCGCTCCAGCCGGGCGTCCTCCACCGTGAGGTCGTCGAGCAGCGCTGGGAGGTCCGCACCTTCGGGTTGCCGGCGGGCAACCTCCAGCATCGTACGGATGGCGGCGACGGGGCTCTTGAGCTCGTGCGACGCGTCGGCCACGAAGCGGCGCTGGCGGAGAGCCGAGGATTCGAGCCGGTCGAGCATGTGGTTCATGGTCTCCGCCAGGCACCCGATTTCGTCGCGGGCGTGCGGAACCGGCACGCGCCGGTCGAGCGCGGATGCGGAGATCGTCTCGGCCTCGGAGCGGATGGCTTCGACCGGGCGTAGCGCGCGCCCGGTCAGCGCCCAGACGGTCAAGGCGACCACCATCACGATAGCGGGCAGTCCGGTCGCAAGCGGTGGCACCAGGACACGGGTGAGCTGCGCAATTGGACTCAGCGAGGCAGCCACGATGACGGTGACCGGACCCGAGGGAGAGCCGCCTCCCGCAAGCACGATGAGGAAAGGTGCGCCCTCGTCGGCTTCACCCTGCTGCGCGGCACCGCCCGTCCCGCCGTCCCGGACAACGCCCTCGGCCCCACCCTCGTCGCCGGCGCCCGAGCCCCCTTCCGTGACGTTGGACTCGCCGAGCCGCGGCACCGTGAAGGTGCCGAGGCTTCCCGGCCGCGCCCGCGCGACCACCAATGGGCGCTCCCCCTCGATCGCGCTGCTCCACGACAGGACCTTTCCCCCAGCGTCGACGACCTGCACCAGCAGCGCCTCTCCTCGGCCGGGTATCGGCGATGGCGTGGTGCCGGCTCTGACCAGCAGAGCCACGTCCTGCGCACGGGCCTTGGCGTTCGCGGTGATCTGAGCAGCGAGGTTAGCTCGCGCGACGAGCACGAGAGCGACCATCGCCAGCGCCAACGCGACCCCGACGACGACGGCCGCGACGAGCGTCGTGCGCGCTCGAATGCCGAGGTGCCACCTGCCGCGGGCCGGTTCTTCGTCACTGCGGTCCGTCCGGCGGGCCGACCCGCCTGTCCGGGTAGTCTGGTCACCGCTCATCGGGCACCAGCCGGTATCCGGCCCCGCGCACCGTCTGCAGCGTCTTGACGCTGAACGGCGCATCGATCTTCTTGCGGAGGTAGCCGACGTAGACCTCGACCACGTTGGGGTCGCCCTCGAACTCCCAGTCCCAGACGTGGGCCATGATGTCGCTCTTGGGTAGCACCACGGCGGGGTGGCGCATGAAGTACTCCAGCAGCGAGAACTCCCGGGGAGTGAGTGCAATGTCGATCTCCCCGCGCCGCACCTGATGGCCGGCGGGGTCCAGTGTCAGCGTGCCGACTGTAAGCACCGCGGGCCGCTCGCGGGTGCCGCGCCGCAACAGCGCGCGCAGCCGGGCAAGCAGGACCACGAACGAGAACGGCTTCGACAGGAAGTCGTCGGCGCCGGTGTCGAGGGCCTCGGCCTCATCGTACTCGCCGTCCTTGGCTGTGAGCATGAGGATCGGCACCCAGTTGCCGGCCTCCCGCAGTTGCCCGCAGATCTTGTAGCCGTTCAAGCCGGGCAACATGATGTCCAGGACGACGGCGTCATAGGGCTGCTCGGTGGCCATCCAGAGGCCGTCCGTGCCGTTCTGCGCGATGTCGACCGCGAAACCCTCGGCCTCGAGCCCGCGCTTCAGGTGCGCGGCCAGCCTGACCTCGTCTTCGACCACCAGGATGCGCATGTCTGCCTATCTGCCGCCTTCCCTCTTGTCGAGCACTCCGCAGCCGCCTTCTTCGTACCCGGCGCACCCGGGTTTCCGCCATACTCACACAGCCAACCTGAGAGCCCGCTGAGGACCTCGCTTTCAGCGTAGCACGCGGGCCGCGCGCCCGCGAGGACAGCGCGCAGCCCACATGCCCGCCCACGCAGAAGAGCCCCCCTTTCCAGGGAGGCTCCTCCGTCAGACAGGCCTGTCTGTTTGTGTTTCTCTACGCGTGCATGCGCGCGTCTAGTGTCCGCCTAGTTTCCGTTCTCGCCGCTCTCCTGACCCCCGGACTCGTACTGGATGTCGTCCGTGTCGGCCTCCTTGCCCTTCTTGCCCTCGTTCTCGCCCTTGGGCTCATTGACCTCGGTCGCGTCGTCCGCCTGGCCCTGCGACTCGTACTGGATGTTGTCGGTGTCACCGCCCTTCGGGGCAGGCGTCGCCGCTGGCGTGGCCACCGCTAGACCGGCAACGACTGCGCTGGTTGCGAGTGCGGCGCCGATCGCCGACGCCAGGGTCCTCTTGGTCCGCTTCTCCATGATGCACCTCCTCTCCGTGTTGGAATCCGTGGCAAAGCATGCGCCAACCTACCTGTGAGACCGCTGAACCCCGCTGAGAGCGTGCTGAGAACCGGACACGTCCTGGCCGCACGTGACGCTTACAGTGCCCGGTACGGACAATGTATTATGGGGCCGACCATTCACGGACCCGCCGGCGTTTGTCCAAGAAGTCGACGGGCGTGGTGGAAGCCGGGGAGCCGCAAAGGAGGTCGCTCATGTCTCGGAACCGGACCATGCTGATCGTTGTCGGGGCTGTCGTTGTCATCGGCCTATGCGTGGTGCTGGCCGCGGCCGGTGCCTGGTGGTTTCTCCGCAGCCGCGTGACCGGGCCGGGGCCTAGCTCAACTTCGCCGATAACCGGCCAAGTCACGGACGCCATCGGCACCCCCATGTCGGGAGCCACGGTGTATCTCCGAGCGGCCGGGCCAGACGCGACGCTTCAGGCGGCCCGCGGCGGCAAGGGGCCGAGTGAGGCGGGCGCGGGCGGCGCGGGCGTCCAGCCGGACTTCTCTGGCCTTCCCACTAAGGTGGACACCGACATGCCGGTGGCCGACGCACCGCAAGCGGACGCGGTCACCTCCAAGGGCGGCGCCGCGAAGAAGGCGTCGACCGGTGAAGACGAGAACGCGGCAAAGAGCGGCGGCGCAGGAGGTGCCGTCAGCGGCATAGGCGCCGACGGGTCCCTCGTGGACGCGGCCACGGCGGCCGGCGAGGACGCCACCCCCCAAGGCCAGAAGGTCGCGACCTCCGACGGCAAGGGCGCGTTCTCGATGCAGCCCCCAAAGGACGGCAAGTACGTCCTCTCCGCATCGAAAGACGACGCGTACGCCGAGCTGCAGTTCTCGGTCAAGAACGGCTACGTCGACCACGTCGATGGCAGGGCGGACAACCTGATCGAGCTGAACCTCCCCGCCTACGCCAAGAAGCCGAGCATGTTGCCGCCGGTCGACATCACCAAAGACACGACGACCGACGAAGACGCCATGCGCATGGTCAAGAACGTCCTCGAGGTCGTCTGGAAGCAAGGTGTTCCGGCGAAAGAACACCAGAAGATCCTGGAGGGCATCGGCGGCCTTAGGACACGCGGCGAGATCGAGGACATCGGTGTCACCGAGGTCGAGGTGACAGAGGACGATCTGGCCGAGGCGACCGTTAAGCTGGAAGCCGACACGAACGTCGAGAGCGCCGTCAAAGACTACATAGTGGAACCGGACTTCGTCCCCCGCGACCCGGACTACGCCCACCCGGCGAGAAGCTGGTGGCTAAGAAGGATACGGGCCGAGCAGGTCTGGGACATCATCAGACTCAAGCGTCCACCCTATGTCACCATCGCCGTCATCGACAGCGGCTTCCAGAAGCACCCCGACCTCAAGAAGGTCTTCATCAAGGCGCTGGCCCGCAATTACACCGATGAGCCCATATCCGCGCAGCCCAGGCATGGCAACCATGTGACCGGCGTCATCGCGATGAAATCTAACACCATCGGGCTCGTCGGGATATCGCCGCGTACCTACGTCGTCCCGATGAAGGTGCGCACCGTCGGCCACATAGCCCAGGCCATCCGGGCAGCCGCCGACATCCGCGGCGTCAAGGCGATCTCCATCAGCATGGGATACAAGTGGAAGAAGACCGACCAGAATCGTGCCGCCGCGGGACAGCCGCCGCTCACGCAGGCGCAACGGCAGGCGATCTCCGACGAAGCCGACCTGGTCCTCATGCCGGCGGTGCGCGCCGCCAAGGACAAGGGGGTGCTCGTCGTCCATTCGGCCGGGAACGACGGGGGCTTCGCCTCGTCGAACATGATGAACGACGGGTACGACCTCATCACTGTGGCTGCTTCGCGACCCACCGACCGGCTCGCCACGTTCTCCAACTCCGGCACGCCCGTGACCATCATGGCGCCCGGCCAGTGGATATGGTCGACAGTCGGCGACGGCGACTGGAAGTCCCTGAGCGGCACGTCCATGTCCACCCCCGTCGTCGCCGGGACGATCGCCCTGATGCGGGCGCTGAACGGCGAGCTGGAACCCGACGACATACGGGGCCTCCTCCAGAAGAGCTCCGACAGTGTCGGCGACGGGCCGGTGCGGCTGAATTCCTGGAAGGCGGCACTGGCGGCTATGAAGAGCTCTTACGGCATCATCGGCACCGTTGTCGACCAGAACGACAAACCGGTCCCCGATGCCAAGGTGAAGGTGGTGGGAGCGCCGGACATCGAGGCGACCACCGATGAATCGGGCGCGTTCATAATGGCCGCTGTTCCCTCGAGCAAGTGGAACCTGACTGCCCGGGAAGGCGGCGCGGCCGCCGGCACCAAGCCGAGGCGCGGCCGCACGCCGGTCATCCCGGCCGGCGATGGCGAGTACGTACGCGAGAACGTCGTCGCAAAGATAAGCGACAACCCACCGAAGCCGCTGGCGATCCCTAAGGAGACCGGGTACGTCGTCGTGAACGTGACGAACTACGGCACCGGCGGCTACCGCGCCATCCTGAAGACCGAGGAACTCAAGTACCCCCTCGACATCGCCGAACTCCCCGGGGGCGGCAGGACGCCCACGGCCGGAGTACTCAAGGTCATCGGAAGCGTGTACCCCACCGAGCTGGCGGCTGCGGAATCCTTCGCGGGCCAGATCAGGAACTGTAGGGTCGGGCGCTGGCGCGGTGACATCTCAACCTGAAGGCCCGGCTGCCACGT
>CAYWVN010000011.1:0-26288 GCA_964461725.1 uncultured Coriobacteriia bacterium
GGGCAAGATCATCGGCGGCGGGTTCCCGGTGGGCGCGTTCGGCGGCCGCCGCGAAATAATGGAGATGCTGGCGCCCGTCGGGCCGGTCTACCAGGCCGGGACGCTATCGGGGAATCCTATCGCGATGACGGCCGGCATCACCACCTTGAAGCTGCTCGCCGGTGCCGGCGTATACGAGGGCTTGGAGCGCGCAAGTGCGCGGCTGGCCCAGGGGCTGATGGAGAACGCGCAGGAGATGGGCATCGACGCCTGCTTCACGCGCGTCGGATCGCTCCAGTGCATGTTCTTCACCGACCGGGACGTGCACGACTACGAGGACGCCAAGACCTCCAACACGGACCGCTACGGCCGCTACTTCCGGGCGATGTTGGACGGCGGCGTGGCCCTGGCGCCGTCGCAGTTCGAGGCGATGTTCGTCTCCGCCGCGCATACGGAAGCCGACGTCGACCGGACGCTCGAGGCGAACCGCGACTCGTTGAAGAGCCTGAAGAAGGCGTGCTAGATGGATCTGCCTCCGGGCATTGAACCTGCGGGCGTGCACGGCGCGCAGAAGGGACGCAAGGTGAACATCTCGATAGTCTTGGTATTCATCGGTATCAGCATCGCGGTCATCGGGCAGTTGCTGCTTAAGACCGGCATGAACCAGGTGGGCCGGATCGGGGTGGGAAGCTTCGACAACGTGGGCGGCCTGGTCGTCCGTGTGGGCACCAATCCATATGTCCTCACGGGAATGGTCATGTACATCGTCTCTTCGGCCCTGTGGCTGATCGTGCTCTCCCGCGAGGAGCTGTCGTTCGTCTATCCCCTCATCGGGACGAGCTATCTCTTGGTGGTGCTGTTCGCCAAGCTGTACTTCCACGAGCCGGTGAGCTGGGTCAGGTGGGCCGGAGTGTCGCTCATCAGCCTGGGCGTCATCTTCGTGACTAGAAGCTAGAGGAGCGGCCGGCCATGGTACCGGCCGTCAGAGGCAAGGAGTCGATGTGAAGGCAGTCATCCCGGCGGCGGGTTTGGGGACGCGGTTCCTCCCGGCCACCAAAGCCCAGCCCAAAGAGATGCTCCCGGTGGTCGACAAGCCCACCATCCAGTACGTGGTGGAGGAAGCGGCGCTCTCCGGCATCGACGACATCCTGATCATCACCGGTCGCGGCAAGAGGGCCATCGAGGACCACTTCGACCGGGCCTTCGAGCTGGAGTACTATCTTGACTCGCGCGGGGCCCGCGACTCGCTGGAGGACGTGAAGTCCATCGCCGACCTGGCCGACATCCACTACGTGCGCCAGAAGGAGCCCAAGGGTCTGGGGCACGCCATCCTGTGCGCCAAGAAGCACGTCGGCGACGAGCCCTTCGCGGTCCTTCTGGGTGACATCATCGCGTTGGACGGGACGCCGGCCACCCAGCAGATCCTGAACGTCTTCGAGCGGTTCGTCTCCTCCTGCATCGGCGTGACGCCGGTCGCCGAGGAGCTGGTCGAGCGCTACGGCATCGTCAGCGGCGTGCCCGTCGAGGACGGCATCATGAAGATCGACGACCTGGTGGAGAAGCCCCGCCGGGCCGAGGCGCCCTCCAACCTGGCCATCTTCGGCCGCTACGTGCTGACCCCCGAGATCTTCGACTGCCTGGAGCAGACGGAGCCGGACGCCGGCGGCGAGATCCAGCTGACCGACGCGCTGCGGCTGCTGCTGGAGCGCCAGCCCATCTACGCCTGCGATGTGACCGGCGAGAAGCACGACACCGGCAGCAAGCTGGACTGGCTGATCGCCAACATCGACCTGGCTCTCACGCGCGACGACCTCGCCGACGACCTCAAGGCATATCTCAGGGAGCTGAAGCTTGACTAGGGCGGTGGTCACCGGCGCCGCCGGTTTCATCGGCTCGCACCTATGTGAGCGGCTGGTGGCGGACGGCCTGGCGGTCACGGGGGTAGATTCGTTCACCGACTACTATCCGAGGGCCCAGAAGGAGGCCAACCTGGCGGCGGTCCGCGCGTCGGCGGAGATGCCGGGCGCCTCCGGAGCCTCCGGAGCCCCCGGAGCCTCTGGCGCAGGCTCATTCACGTTCATCGAGGCGGATCTCGTCACCACGGACGTCGACGGCCTGCTGGGCGACGCGGCCTACGTCTTCCACCTGGCGGCGCAACCGGGTGTGCGCGCCAGCTGGGGCGAGTACTTCCGCCACTACGTGGATGACAACATCATGGCCACCCAGCGGCTCTTGGAGGCCGTCAAGGGAAGCCCGACGCTCGAGCGCTTCATCTTCGCGTCTTCGTCATCGGTCTACGGGGACGCTTGCGTGCTACCTGCGCCAGAGGATTCACCCTGCCGGCCGATCTCGCCCTACGGTGTCACCAAGCTGGCGGCCGAGCACCTATGCCGCCTGTACGCGAAGAGCTTCGATGTCCCGACGGTGTCGCTCCGCTACTTCACGGTCTATGGGCCGCGCCAGCGGCCGGACATGGCGTTCCACCGGTTTGCCCGGGCGGCGCTGGCCGGGGAGGCGGTCCACGTCTATGGCGACGGCGCGCAGACGCGTGACGTGACCTATGTGGCCGACGCGGTCGCCGCCACGGTCGCCGCGACGCGCGCGGGTGTGCCCGGGGGCGTCTTCAACGTGGGCGGCGGGTCGGCGGTCTCGATCAACGACGTCCTGGATATCATCGAAGAGCTGGCCGGCCGCCCGCTCGAGCGGGTGCACGAGCCGGCCCAGCCCGGCGATCCACAAGATACGGCCAGTGATTGCACCGCCGCCGGCCAAGTGCTGGGCTACGCCCCCAAGACGGCGGTCCGCGACGGCCTGGCGGAGGAAGTTGGCTGGATGCGCGGGCAGGTCACCGAGGAGGTATCCGGATGAGTTCGCAACTGCGCTGGAGCGATAGGCCGTCGGCGGTACCGTTCCTGACGGTGATTGTCCCCGTCTACAACGAGGAGGACAGCCTGCCCGCGCTGTACGAAGAGCTGTCCGAGGTCCTGCGCGGGATGAACCGGACCAGCGAGGTCATATTCATTGACGACGGTAGCACGGACGGCAGCTTCCCGATCCTCAAGGGTTTCGCCAAGGACGATCACCGGGTGCGCGTGGTCAGGTTCCGCAAGAACTTCGGCCAGACAGCGGCGCTGGCGGCCGGCATCCGGCACAGCCGGGGCGACGTGCTCGTCCCGATGGACGCCGACATGCAGAACGACCCGCACGACATCGCGAAGCTCTTGGCGAAGATCGATGAGGGGTTCGATGTGGTGAGCGGCTGGCGGCGTCATCGGCAGGACACGTTCCTCACCCGCCGGCTACCGAGCCAGGTGGCCAACTGGATGATATCGACGATCACCGGGGTGCGGCTGCACGACTACGGCTGCACGCTGAAGGCGTACCGTCGCGACGTGATCGAGCACGTCTCCCTCTACGGCGAGATGCATCGGTTCGTCCCGGCGGCCGCCGCCTGGGTGGGGGCGAGCATCACGGAGATGGAAGTCGCGCATCGGGCGCGTCGTTTCGGTCGCAGCAAGTACGGCCTGTTCCGCGTCGGCAAGGTGCTGCTGGACCTGGTCACAGTGAAGTTCCTGCAGAGCTTCTCGACCAAGCCGATCTACATCTTCGGCGGCGGTGGAATGATCTTCCTGCTGGCGGGGTTCGTTTCCGGAACCGTACTGGTGTACATGAAGGTCGCCGAAGGGGTCTACATCATCACCAATCCGCTCATCCACCTGACGGCCCTCCTGATCAGCATCGCTTTCCAGATGCTCTTGATGGGCCTCCTGGCGGAACTCGTCATACGCACCTACTACGAGTCCCAGGGCAAGACCACCTACGTTATCCGGGACGTGACGAACTAGAATGAGCCGGTCCGCGGGGACGAGCCGTCGCGCTGTTCGCCCCGTCGTGGCCGTCGGCCGGGGGTAGGGCGACATGTGCGGCATCTGTGGCGCGGTCAGTTTCCGGGGGACGCCGCCGCGAAGGCCCGACATCGAGCGGATGTGCCGGGCGATGATTCATCGCGGCCCGGACGACCAAGGCGTGTTCGTCGACGGGACCGCGGGGCTCGGGATGCGCCGCCTCTCCATCATCGACCTCGTCACGGGGCACCAGCCCATCCATAACGAGGACGAGACCGTCTGGGTGATCCAGAACGGCGAGGTCTACAACTTCCCGGAGCTGCGCGAGCAGCTCACGGCCGCCGGCCACCGCTTCTACACCCGGACCGACACCGAGGTCATCGTCCATCTGTACGAGGAACACGGCCTGGACTTCGTCGACAAGATGAACGGCATGTTCGGTCTCGCCATCTGGGACATTGGGCGCCAGCGATTGGTGTTGGCCCGGGACCGGATGGGTGAGAAGCCGTTGCACTATGCGCAGGCGGACAAAGGCCTGGTCTTCGGCTCGGAGCTGAAGAGCCTGCTGGAGCACCCGGCCGTCGGGCGATCGCTCAACCTCGAAGCGATGGACATGTATCTCACCATGGAGTACGTGCCCGCGCCGCATAGCATCTACCGGGGGGTCAAGAAGCTCCTGCCCGGAGAGATGCTGGTCTTCAGCCGCGCCGGACTGGATCTCAGGCAGTACTGGGACATCGAGTTCGTCCACAAGATGGGGCGGCGCAATGAGGAAGAGCTCGCCGTCGAGCTGCGCGATCACCTTCGGGACGCTGTCCGCAGGCGGTTGATAGCCGATGTTCCGCTGGGGGTGTTCCTGTCGGGCGGCATCGACTCCAGTGCCGTGGCGGCGCTGGCGCGAGAGAGCTCAACCGAGCAGGTCAAGACCTTTTCCGTCGCCTTCACCGAGAAGTCGTTCGATGAGTCGGACTTCGCCAGGCGCGTAGCGAAGCGTCTGGGCACGGACCACCACGAACTGACGCTCTCGCCGGACGTGCTCCTCGACGTGGTTCCGGAGGTGGCGTTCTTCCTCGACGAGCCGCTGGGAGACGCCTCCATCATCCCCACGTACGTGCTGTCGCGATTCACGCGCCGGCATGTGAAGGTCGCCCTAGGCGGGGACGGCGGCGACGAGCTCTTCGCCGGCTATCCGACCTACCAGGCCTATCGGCTGGCGCGGACCTATCTGGCGCTGCCCAAGGCGCTCCGGCGGGGCTTGGTGGAGCGCCTCGTCATGAGGATGCCGGTGTCGACCGACAACATCAGCCTGGACTTCCAGGCCAAGCGCTTCATCTCGGCTCTCGAGTACCCTCCGGCGACGCGCAACTTACTCTGGATGGGGTCTTTCTCGCCGGAACAGAAGGAGGCTCTTCTGGTCCCGGACGTACGCGCGGAGCTACGGGAGCACGACACCTTCGAGCCGGTGCACCGGCACATGGCCAACTGCCGAGCGACCAATGAGCTGGAGAAGCTCCTTTATTTGGACTCGAAGATGTACCTCCAGGACGACGTTCTGGTCAAGGTAGACAGGGCCAGTATGGCGAATTCGCTGGAAGTGCGGGCGCCGTTCCTGGACCACCTGCTGGTCGACTTCGTGGCCTCGCTGCCCATCGAGATGAAACTGAGGCGCATGACGACCAAGTTCCTGCTCAAGCAGGCCATGCGGTCCTACCTGCCCAAAGGCATCGTCGACCGGCCCAAGAAGGGGTTCGGCATCCCGGTCGCCGAATGGCTGAAGAAGGACCTGCGGCCCTTCGTGCTCGACGTCTTCGACCGGGACCGGCTGCGCCGAGGCGGGCTGTTCGATCCGGACTATGTGCACCTGCTCCTCAAACAGCACTTCGACGGCACCGCGGACCACCGCAAGGTCCTATGGACGCTGCTCGTCTTCGAGATGTGGAAGCAGCAGTGGCTACCCGCGTGAAGTCCGCGAAGCGCTGGAGCCGCAAGAAGTCCGCGCCGGCCAAGGACGGCCTGTCATGAAGCCGGCTCATATCGAGATGCTACGATGCCCCGCGTGCGGGGGGCGCGTCGAAGTCACGGACCGGACGACGGACGGGACGGAGATCGTGTCGGCTACTCTCAACTGTGCCGGATGCCGGGCAACGTACGCCGTGAGTGGCGGAGTGCCCCGGCTGGTTGAGGCGGAGGGCGGTAGTGCGGCCGGTGGCGGGTCCGTCGACGAACAGACTTCCGGCGATGCTGACACCGAGTCCGCCGAGACGGCCGACGCATTCGGGTGGCAATGGACGACCTTCTCTGAGATCGACGCGCCCACGCGCGAGCAGTTCCTGGATTGGATCGAACCGCTCGAGCCGGAGTTCTTTGCGGGCAAGAGGGTTCTGGATGCCGGCTGCGGCATGGGGCGCTTCACAGAAGTGGCGGCCTCCTTCGGGCCCGAGCTCGTCGTGGGGGTGGATCTCAGCCGGGCCGTCGACGTCGCCTATGGACGGTCCCTCACGGCGGGCAACATGGCGGTGGTCCAGGGGGACATCCGGAGGCTCCCCTTTGGCGCCGACTTCGACTTCATCTACTCGATCGGCGTCGTGCACCACATGCCTGATCCGCGAAAGGGGTTCCTGGAGCTGGTGAAACGGTTGAAGCCCGGCGCCGCGATCTACGTTTGGGTATATGGCGCCGAGAACAACGCCTGGATCTCCAGGTTCGTCGATCCGGTGCGGACGCGGCTCACTTCCCGGCTGCCTCGCCGGTCGCTCTACGGCCTTTCCTGGCTGATCACCGCGCTGATGCAGCCGGTGCTGAAGTTGTCGTATCGTCCGCTGAGCGGCGGGCGGGCGCGGGGAGTGGGCCGCAAGCTGCTGCCATACTTCGACTACTTCGCCTGGCTTTCGCAGTTCCGTTTCCGTCACAATCACCACGTGGTGTTCGATCATCTGGTTGCGCCGGTGGCCCATTACGTTCCCCGCGACGAGTTCGAGGAGTGGTTCCGGGGCGCCGGCTTGCAGGACGTCACGATCTCTTGGCGGAACCGCAACAGCTGGCGGGGATTCGGGGTGAAGCCGGCATGAAAGTCTCAGAAGAGGACTTCGAGGCGTGGAACGAAGCCATGGCCACGAAATACAACCCAGAGGACTACTACGAAGGGGCGAGCGCTCTCGTCCGCTTCGTGGAGAGACGACGGCTGGCCCGGGTGGTCGCCTCGGCCGACGCGCACGCCTACGCCCACGTGTTGGAGGTGGGCTGCGGGCCTGGTGTCGTGCTTGAGGCGCTGCATGCGGCCCGTGTCGGCCGGGCCGGCAGCGGCCGGGCTGGCGTCGCGGGAGGCGCAGGCGATGGCCGCGGCGCCGCCAGCGCCGCAGTCCCGGAGCATGGCCGGTTGGTCGGCGTGGACCTGAGCGAGCGGATGCTCGAGCTGGCGTTGAAGCGCCTCGAGCCGCTCAAATCCGCCGGCGTTGAGGTGGAGCTCCATCGCGCGGCTGCGGAAGAGCTGCCGTTCGAGGACGGCTCCTTCGACGTCATCGTCTGCACCGAGGTTCTGGAGCACGTTGTCCACCCGGCGGCGGTCATCCGGGAGCTCGCGCGCGTAGCTCGGCCGGCCGCGCGGATCGTGATGAGTGTTCCCAACGAGCCGCTCATCAACCGGCTGAAGCGGATAGTCGGCGCCTTCGGGCTGTTCGATCGACTGCTGCCCGGCATCCCGAAGAAGATGGACGATGAGTGGCATCTCCACTCGTTCGATCTCGGCATGCTTCAAGGGGAGGCCAAGCCGTTCGTCACTCTGGTGGACGTGCGCGCCGTGCCCTGGTCTTGGCTGCCGCTCCGCTATGTGGTGCTGGCCCAAAGGCGGGCCCCCGAGAAGCCGGAGTGCCCGTGAGGATCGCACTCGTCTCCCCTCCATACGACCTCATCCGCCAGGGCTACGGCTCTCGCCACAAGATATCCGAGGGTAACCTGCCGCCGCTCGGCGTCGCATACGTGGCGGCTGTGCTGGAAGCGGCCGGTCATGAGGTGGCCGTCATCGACGCGCCGGCTGAGGATCTCGACGCGGCGGAGACCTTGGCCCGCGTGGCGGCGATCGGCCCGGAGCTGATCGGCCTGTCAGCCGTGACCGCGACCGCCGATTCGGTCTATCGTGTGGCGCGGCACCTACGGCGCGAACTCGCGGGCGTGCCCATCGTCTTGGGTGGGGCGCATCCCAGCTGCTACGCGGAGGATGTGCTGCGGGACGTGCCGGAAATCGACGCGGTCGTCCTGGGCGAGGCCGAGGAGACGGCGCCGGAGCTGGCGGCCGCGTTGGCCGAGGGCTGCCGCGGCGCGCAGCTGGCTGGCATCCAGGGCATCGGCTACCGCGGCGCGTCAGGGGAGCCGGTCATCACGGAGGCCCGCCCGGCTCCGCGCGACCTGGACGTCATCCCGCGCCCGGCCCGGCACTTGCTGCCCAACCATTGCTATATCCCGCTGCCCAACCAGTACAAGCGTCTTCCCGGCACCAGCATGATCACCTCGCGGGGTTGCCCATATCGCAAGTGCGCGTTCTGCTTCCAGGCCGGCCGATTGGCCCAGAAGTACCGCCGCCATTCGCCGGAGAGGGTCATCGCCGAGATACGGGAGTTGGTCGAGAATTACGGCATCAGAGAGATCTCGTTCTGGGACGACAACTTCATGCTCGGACGCAAGTGGATCGAGCGGTTCTGCGATCTCATGGAGGAGAGCCGCCTGGACGTGACCTGGTCGTGCTATGGGCGGGTCGACACGGTGCAGCAGGACCTCGTCGAGCGCTGCGCCAAGTTGGGGCTCTGGAGCATGTTCTATGGGCTCGAATCCGGCAACCAGGACCTCCTGGACAACATTAACAAGGGCTTCACGCTGGAACAGGCGCGGCGGGCGATCAAGTGGACGCACGATGTCGGGATCGAGACCCGCGGATCGTTCATGCTGGCGCTGCCCGGCGAGACACCTGATAAGGCAGCGAAGACGGTCGACTTCGCTATCGACCTCGACCTCACCTACGCGCAGTTCCTGCCGACCCACCCGGAGTTCGGCACGCCGCTCTACGATGTGGCAAAGTCGATGGGAGAGCTCAGGGCCTTCAAAAGCCGGACCACGGCGAGCTTCGTGCCGGAAGGGTACCGGGATGAGGCTGAGATCCGGGAGGCGCAGCGTCTGGCCTACCGGCGGTTCTACTTCCGACCGGCATACGTGTGGAAACATTTGAAGAAGGTGCGCTCACCGGCCGACGTCAAGAAGTACTGGGACGGTCTCAGGTTTGTCGAAGGGCTGAGCTAGGCGGCCACGGTCCGATGGGGGCAGCTGTTGGCGAAACGGAGCAAGAAGAAGACGGTGAAGAGGGGTGGCGCAGGCGGGGACGCCGGGCGGATGGGCGCGCACGCCGCCAAGCCACGTCGGCCCGCCTGGTCGCCCATCGACTGGTACCTCATGGCCGCGCTCCAGGCGGTCTACTGGCCTACCCACCTGTACCGGATTCTGCGCTTTCCCATCTTCAACGACGAGTGTTTCCACCTGCTATGGGCGCGGATGATCAACCAGGACTGGGCGGCCAACAAATGGATCTCCATAACGACTCCCGGCGCGGGCAAGCAGCCTCTCTTCATGTGGCTCACCGCTTTCGTGATGAAGTTCGTGGAGAACGAGCTCTTGGCCGGGCGGCTGGTCTCGGTGTTCACGGGGGCGGCGACACTGGCCGGGGTCTACCTGGTGGCGCGCGAGCTGTACGACCGACGGGCCGCGGTCACCGCGTCCGTCTTCTACTTGTTCGTCCCCTTCATGCTCTTCTTCGACAGGATGGCACTGATGGACTCGCTCTTGGCGGCCTGCGCCATCTACGTGCTCTACTTCAGCGTTCGTCTGGCGCAGGGCCCCGGCGGTCGAGGCAAGCCGGCGGGCGTCCCCGTCATGGTCGATCAGGCCGGGCTCGGGCTCGCGCTCGGCCTAGCCGTGATGACCAAGGCCAACGGCCTTACCCTGGTCCTGGCGCCGGTGCTCGCGCTGACCCTCCTGCGTCCCTTCCGCTGGAGGAGCTTTCGCATGCTGGTCCTGCCGTTGATGATCGCGGGCGCCTGCTTCGGTGTCCTCCTCATGGCTCCGGACGGCTTCCGCAGCATGTTCATGACCACTCAGATCATGACCTACCCTCTCGCGGAGATCGTTCGTCTTCCGGTGGGCGAGTGGTCCTCTCAGGCCGCCAAGTACCTCGGCTGGATGCGTGCCTACCTGGGCGGACCGTTCATCTTCCTGGTGCTGGTGCTCTTCGCGACACGCCTGGTCAAGTCCCGTGACCGACGGGATATCTACCTGGCGGGGGTCTTCTCCGTCCTGGTCGCCTTCTTCCTGGTGACGGTCAAGGTGAGCGTGTCGCGCTACATCGTCTTTATCATTCCGTGGCTGCTGGTGTTGGCCGGTGGTCTCTTGGGGGAGACCGTCCGGGAGGGGTTGGGCGTGCTCGGCAGTCGGCCGACCGGCTGGCGACACACGTTGGGAGCATGGGGCGGCGCACTGGCCCTGGTGGTGGTGCTCGTCTTGGCCCCGGCGCTCGTCTTCGACTACCATCTGTGGACGGACCCGTCCAAAGCCGGATTCCCCGACCAGGGACCATACGTCCATGAGGCGGATATGTACGTCCAGGGTGACGGCGCCGGTTTTGGCTACGCGGAAGCCTTCGCCCGTCTGAAGGCCGCTGCTGCCCGAGTGCCGGAAGGTCAGCGGCTGACAGTGCTGGGGACGCCCGGCTGGGGCGAGTCCGTCGAGCCGGTCCGCATCTGGCTGTCGCTGGAGCCGCGCATCAATCTGGTCACTTATCCGGGGTGGTACCAGGTGCCGGCCTCGCAGGGTCTGGCCCAGATGGGAGACATCCCGCCGGGGCCCGTCTACACAACGCTCAACCAGCCGACCGACGAGGCGAAGACTTTCGTGCGCCTTAACCCGGGCGCCAAGCGGGTCGCGAAGTACTGGAAGCCGGGACGCGAGAGCTGGATCGAGGTGCTACGTATCCGATGAAGATAGTGCTCATCAACCCGCCGCTGGTCGGCCAACGGGGCGACCCCTTCGGGAGCATTCCGTCGATCCCGGTCGGCACGCCCTATCTGGCGGCTTACCTACGTGAGAGAGGGGTAGAGGTCTCCATCATCGATGCTTTCGGCGAAGACCCGCACGCCACCTTCCGGCTGGGCGACTCGTACCTCGCGCGCGGATTGGACCCCGACGCGATCGCGGCCCGCATCCCCAAGGATGCCGACATCGTCGGTGTTTCGGTTCACTCGGGCGCTGTCCACGGTGTGGGTCTGGACATCGTCCGGCGGGCGAAGGGGGCCGCACCCGGCCGGCCGGTGGTGGTCGGCGGCGCGCAGCCCTCGATGCAGCCGGAGGCGTTTCTCACCGGCGGCGCCGATTACGTGGTGCTGGGCGAGGGCGAGGAGTCCCTGTGGGCGCTCGTGCAGGCGCTGGACGGCCGCGGGGATGTGGCAGACATCGACGGGCTGGCTTATCCCGGTGGCGGTCGGCCCAAGACGCGCTTCATCGAGGACCTCGATGCGCTGCCCTGGCCGGCGGTCGACCTCCTGCCGTTGGAGAACTACTGGAAGCTCGGCTACTCGCACGGCCCGTTCATCGAGCCATACCTATTTCTGATTACCTCGCGCGGCTGCCCGTTCGCCTGCCGCTTCTGCGCCGCGCCCGAGCTGTGGCAGCGCAAGTGGCGCGCCCGCTCAGCGGCCAACGTGGTCGACGAGATGGAGCATGCGATCGCCACCTACGGCGTGCGCGACTTCCACATCCAGGACGATAACTTCACCTTCAAGCCCAAGCGGACGCGCGAGATATGCGAGGAGATCGGGCGCCGCGATCTCAAGGTCAGCTGGTGTCTGGCGGCCGGGATGAAGGCGGAGACGGTCGACGAGGAGACCCTCGCCGCGATGCGCGCGGCCGGTTGCCGGTACATCTCGGTTTCGCCGGAGACAGGCTCACCGCGGGTGCTGAAACTCATGGACAAACCCTTCGACTACGAGCATTTCCTTCAACTCCAGCGGGCGGCCGGCCGGCTGAAGGTCAAGACACAGGTGTGTTTCGTCCTGGGCTTCCCCGGAGAGACGGACGAGGACCTCCAGGCAACCGGCCGCTACCTGGGCGAGGTGACGAAAGCCGGTGCCGACGAGGTGGCGCTCTTCATCATGACGCCGCTTCCGGGCGCGGCGGCCTGGGGCGGCGATTGGCCCTACGGCGAGTTCGAGGCGCTGTCGTTCTCCCCGCGCTGGCGGCCGGACTATCACAAACTCGCGCGGTGGCGCCGCCGTCTCTTCGCGAAGTTCTTCCTCTACAAGGCGCTCTACCATCCGCTGAAGCTAGCGAAGCATCCCTGGAACGTCATCCGCCGGCGCTTCGAGACAAAGAGCGAGATGACGGTATATCGGATGCTGAAGACCTGGCTGAGGGGCGGCTAGACAGTGGCCAAGCTGGTCTTTCTCCAGAGCAGCTCCTACTCCTACCTGGGGCCGATGTACATCTCGGCGCTCTTGAAGGCCCGTGGGCACCAGTGCGAGATGCTGGTCGACGAGGAGGAGCGGGACCTCATGGGCGCCTTGGCCGCGGCCCGGCCGGACGCCGTCGGGTTCTCCTGCATGACCGGGCAGCATCTGTGGGCGCTGGAGACGGCCGCCCGGGTGCAGGCGCTCTTCGGCGGCCACGTGCCGGTCGTCTTCGGCGGACCGCACCCGACCTACTTCCCCGAGGTCGTCGAGCACCCGGCCGTGAACATAGTCTGCGTGGGTGAGGGAGAGCACGCGACGCTGGAGCTGATGGATGCTATCGACAAGCGCGCCGACTTCTCGCACATCGCGAACCTCTGGGTGAAGCGGGGCGGCGAGGGGGCCGGCGCGGCTAAGGCTACCGGCGCGGCCACGGCTACCGGCGGCGCAAAGGCCGGCGGCGCGGCAGGTCCGTCGGGCGCCATCGCGCGGAACGACGTCCGGCCGCTCGTCGCAGACCTTGACGAGCTGCCGGTTCCGGACCGTGTTCTCTATGCCGCATACCCTTTCGTCCGCGACGACCCGGACAAGCCCTTCATCGCCAGCCGCGGCTGCCCGTACAACTGTAGCTTCTGCTACAACAAGTCGTACAAGATGCTCTACCGGGGCAAAGGCCACGTCGTCCGCCGCGTGTCCGTGGGCAGGCTGATCAATGAGATGAAGTCCGTGCGCGACCACTTTCCCGTGCAGAGCGTACGTTTCTACGACGACACTCTGACGGCCAACGAGGATTGGCTGGTCGAGTTCTGCGACAAGTACCGGCGTGAGATCGGCCTGCCCTTCTCCGGCAACATCCGTGCCAACGAGATCAATGCGCGCATGGCCGAGGCGCTGAAAGCCGCCGGCTGCCGCTCCATCTACTTCGGCATCGAGAGCGGCAACGACCGCATCCGCGAGGAGATCCTCAACAAGAAGCTCACCCGCGACCAGATCGTCGCGGCGGCGCGGACGCTTCACGAGGCGGGGCTCATCTTCGGAACCTTCAACATCCTTGGCCACCCGGGTGAGACGGTCGACCAGGCGTTCGAGACGGTCGACCTGAACGTCCAGATCGGGACCGATCTTCCCTGGTGCTCCCTCATGCAGCCCTATCCGAAGACTGAGATCGAGGCCTACGCGAAAGAGATCGGTGTGCTGGAGGACGGCTACGAAGAGCGCGTCTACCGCTCGAACTTCAGCCGGAGCGTGTTGAAGCAGCCCGGCATCCACGAGCTCGAGAACCTCCACAAGCTGTTCTATCTGGCCGTGCGGGCGCCGGCCACACGGCCGGCCATCAGGTGGCTCATCAAACTTCCCTACAATCCGCTGTTCGTGCTAGTCTTCTTCCTGTGCTACCTGCGCCGTTACATGCGCTCATACGGCGTTTCTCTTTTGCGCGGAGTCATGCTGGGCGTGAAGTTCAGGCGCAATTTCTAGCGACGCCGGTCACTTTAGTCCCGGCGGGCCGATGGTCCGGAGGCGGGCATGCGCAGATCGGTGGTCAAGACATACAGCAGAATCACCAGGCGTCTGTCGCGAGCGGGCCTCAATCGTTTCAGTCTTCTCCGGTCAGCGAACAAGTTGGTCGTCTCGCGCCTCAAGACGACTAGTGCGGAGGTGCGGGGGCGGCGCATGTATCTCGACCCGGGGGACTCGCTCAACCTGTCTATCCACGGGGTGTACGAGCCGGTCGAGACGGAGTTAGTAGCCAGACTGGTGTCGCCGGGCGACTTCGCTATTGATGTGGGGGCGAACATCGGCTACTACACTCTGATTCTGGCAGGGCTGGTGGGCGAGTCGGGCAGAGTCATAGCCTTCGAGCCGGACCCTCAGAACTTCGGACTGCTCAGCAGGAACGTCGAGCTCGGCGGCGGCACGGCGGTCACCGCTGTCAACAAGGCCGTTTGGTCACGCAGCGGGGCTCTGAGGCCATACCTGTCGGAGAGCGACGTCGGTGCTCACACGGTGGCCGATTGGGGAGACGGTTCGAAGTCGATTGAGATCGAGGCAGTGAGCCTTGATGACTTCTTCAAGGGTCATGCAGGCGATATCGACTTCATGAAGGTCGATGTCGAAGGGGCCGAGGCGGCAGTCATCCAGGGGATGCAGGCTGTTCTCGACCGCAACCCAGGACTCAGAGTTCTCACGGAGCTGAATGTGCTTGCTCTCGAACGGGCCGGCTGGAAGCCTGAGGACTACCTTGGGCTTCTTCTAAACCACGGGTTCGAGCTGCACTATGTGAATGAAGCAGCAGGCAACGTGGAGCGCACGGACATAGCCACGCTCCTGACTTCACACGACTTCGGGAAGGCGCCGGCCTATGTGTTGTGTGCACGGCCGGAGCACGTTCCTCCCCTGGAGAATCTGCGGGGGTTAGATGTGACCAGGTCGAGAGAAGGGGCCGGGCACAATGGCTAGCGCTGTCCGCCGCGGATTTCGAAACGCCTGGTAGGCTTGATGTTCACCATCGACGAGTTCTCAACGAAAGCAGGGCACGGGTGAAGTTGTCCATCGTCATACCCGTGTTCAATGAAGAGAATACCATCGATGAGCTCGTTGAACGCGTGGAAGCGGTGGACCTGGCGCCGCTGGGGGTGGAGAAGGAGCTGGTCATCGTAGATGACGGCTCCAGCGACAGAACGGACGACCACATCACGGCCCTGGACGCCAAGTATCACAACATCAAGCTGGTCTGCCATGAGACCAACCGAGGCAAGGGCACGGCCATCCGGACGGGTCTGGAGCACGTGAGCGGGGATGTCACGCTCATCCAGGACGCGGACCTCGAGTACCATCCGGACGACTACCCGGCGCTCCTCCGACCGTTTCTGGAGCAGAACGCCGACGTGGTCTACGGCTCGCGCTTCCTGGCCAAGGTCTGGCCGGAGAACATGATGCGGGCCCACTGGTGGGGCAACAAGGTGCTGACCGGCCTGGCCAACCTGCTGTACGGGGTTCGCATCACAGATGAAGCTACCTGCTACAAGGTCTTCCGCACCGACGTGCTGAAGTCTTTTGCGCTGAAGTGCAAGCAGTTCGAGTTCTGCTGCGAGGTCACGGCCAAGACGGGCAAGGGTGGCTACGAGATCGTCGAGGTGCCGATTTTGTACCGGGCGCGCTCCGTCGCCGAGGGCAAGAAGATCGCCTGGCGCGACGGGGTCCAGGCCGTTTGGGCGCTCTTGAAGTACAGGTTCAGGAACTAGCCGGCGCCGTTGCGGTGCCGGGCCGAGTCTGACCGGCCTCGGCATGATTGGCCGGGTATGACCGGCCGGGGGGACGATGGAACACGTCAAGTGCGACCTGTGCGGCGAAGATGACTACACGGTCGTCCATGAGAGCGTGAAGCAGGAGGAGATCCCGGGGGCGGAAGTGCCCGCGGGCGAGACTGCCGGCGAGAGCGCGGGCGAGCCGAGCGCGGGCGGGTTCTCCGAGAAGTACCGCGCCGCCTCAACCGAGCTGGCTACCGAGCAGGTGGTCCGCTGCCACCGTTGCGGGCTGGTCTACATCAACCCGCGCCTACCGGCCGGCTCCATCGTCGGCGGCTACGAGCAGGCGGTCGATGAGGCCTACGTCTCGCAGGGCGAGGCCCGCATGGCGACCTTCGCCCATGGTCTGAAGATGGTCGAGGAATACGTGCCCGGCCGCGGCCGCATCCTGGATGTCGGCGCGGCGGCCGGCTTCTTCCTCAAGGTCGCCAAGGACGCAGGCTGGGAGGCCTATGGCGTGGAGCCCAGCAAATGGCTGGCCGACTACAGCCGGCGCGAGTTCGGCCTGGATATCAAGGCCGGCACGCTCCGCGACGCCGCTTTCCCCGACGGGTACTTCGATGCGGTCACCATGTGGGACGTGCTCGAGCACACGCCATCGCCGGCGGCCGAGCTGGATGAGGTCTACCGCATCCTGAAACCGGGCGGGATACTCGTCGTCAACTTCCCGGATTTCGGCAGCGTCTGGGCGCGCGTGTTCGGGCGCCGCTGGTGGTGGCTGCTCTCGGTCCACCTGTACTACTTCACGCCCGACACGCTGAAGAGGATGCTGGCCCAGCACGGCTTCGAGACTCTGAAGGTCAGGCCGCACTTCCAGCGTCTGAAGCTCGGCTACCTTGTCTATCGGTTCAAGGTCTACAGCGGGCTCGTCTACAAGGTGGGCGACGTCCTGGTGCGGACGTTGCGCATGTCGAACGTGCAGATCCCGTACAACGCGAGCCAAACGAACCTGATCGCTCGCAAGGCCGAACAGCCCGGGGACTCGGGCGGCTCCGGGGACGGCATCGCGGGCGACGTCGCGCCGGGCGGCGAGGGGGTGGGCGAGTGAGCCCGCACCGGCGCATGATCGTCCTGGGCGGCGGCATCACCGGGCTCGCTACCGGTTGGCACCTGGCCGAGCGATACGGCTACGAGGTGCACGTGGTGGAGCAGCGCGACCGCCTGGGCGGCATCTCGACAACGATCGGGCACGGCGATCTCAAAGTGGACCTGGGGCCGCATAAGATATACACGCAGATTGCCGGCGTCATGGACGACGTCCGGGACCTCCTGGGCGACGAGCTCATCACCATCCCGAAGAAGTCCAGCGTCTTCCTCCAGGGCAAGTACTTCAATTATCCGGTCGGCTTCAAGGACATCCTGACGGGTCTCTCGCCGGCGATCGGCATGAAGCTGGGGGTGAGCTACGCGGCGACGGCGCTCCGCAGGCCGTTGGACCGCCGTCCCGAGCGCACCTACGAGGACTACGTGGTCCGGCGCTTCGGCCGTGGGATGTTCGATTTGATCTTCGGACCGCAGGCGGCCAAGACCTGGGGCGATCCGGCGGCGCTCTCGGCGGAACTCGCCCGGACGCGCATCTCCTTCCCCGGTATGCTCCAGCTCATCAAGGGTCTGTTCCTGGGCATTAGGGGCAAGCCGGAGATGTCCGCCGACGAGTTCTACTATCCAAAGCAGGGCGCCATCGAACTCAGCCTGGCGCTGGCCCGGCGCATCGAGGCCAAGGGCGGGACAATCCATCTGGAGGCGCAGCCGGTGCGGGTAGGTCTAACGCACCCCAACGAGGCGGCCGTCGCGTTGGACAAGCCCGGCGGCGGGGAGGCGCTGACCGCCCGGATGGTCATCTCGACCATCCCGCTGGGCTCGCTCATCGATCTCATCAACCCGGAGCCGGAGCGTCCGGCGCTGCAGGCCGCCGAGGCGCTCCGCTTCCGTTCGCTCGCCCTCATCTACTCGGTGGTCAAGCGAGACCGCCTGCGCGACGACGCCTGGGTCTTCTTCCCGGAGAGCGATATCATCTTCAACCGCACCTCCGAGCAGAAGGCGTTCAGCGCGGCGATGGTGCCGGCCGGCAAGACGGTGGTCTGCGCTGAGGTCCCGTTCGATACGGGCGACGAGATCGCGGGCATGTCCGATGAGGCTCTCTTCGAGCGTGTAGCGGCGGATCTGGAGCGGGTGGGGATGGCCGGTCGGGCCGACATCGTCGATCATTTCGTCATCCGGCTGGATGACGTCTATCCCGTGTACGATCTGGACTTCCGGGCCAATCTGGACCGGGTCCTGGCGTTCCTAGATTCGCTGGATGCGCTGGTCACCACGGGGCGGCCGGGTCTCTTCAACTACAGCAACATGGATCATTGCATGGACATGGGGCGGGTCACGGCGGACTATGTGGCCGAGGGGCGCACGCGGGGCGAGGACTGGGCCGATGTGCGCCGGCGCTTCGAGGAGTACAGAATCGTCGACTGACCGGCGCCGCGCGGTCTCGCCAACGCGGTGTCAGGTCGCGGACTGAGGTGGATGATGCAGGCCAAGGCGTCCGGCAAGCCCGGCGAGCGTCACCCTGATGACTCCAGGTGGCTGCGCGCGCTCGCGCTGATGGTGCTGCTGTACTTCTGGCGGCCACTCCTCGGCCTCGGCGTGATGACGCCGGGGAGCGGCGACAACGACATCCTCGTCTTCCCTTTCCGATATGTTCTGGGCCAAGCACTGCGGCTCGGGCGGCTGCCGCTTTGGGAGCCGGGTCTCTACTCAGGCTTCCCGTTCTTTGCCGAACCTCACGCCAGCGTCTTCTACCCGGTGAATCTGGCGCTCTTCGGCCTGCTGCCGGTTATGCTGGCGTTCAACTGGGCCCTGGTGCTGAGTTCCTGTATCGCCGTTGCAGGCACGTACTTCCTGGCCCGGCGGCTCAAGGTATCGCCGGCCGGGTCGTTCGTGGCTGCGGTCTCCTTTGGCTTCGGGGGCTACGTTATCGGGCTGCTGGGCAATGTGGCGCATCTCCACCCGGCGGTCTGGCTGCCGGTGGGGCTGCTCGCGGTCGATCACCTGGTCGAGTCAAGTCGCCCACGCTACGCGGCAGCGCTGGGCGCGGTGGTCGCCCTACAGATGCTCTCCGGGCATCCTCAAGTCACGTTCATCTGCGTGCTCGGGTATGCCGTCTACGGTGTGAACCGGCTGTGGCACGCTGCCCGGCAGGCGCGGTTGGACGTCCGGCCGTGGCCCTGGCGGCCGGCCATGTGGTTGGCTGCGGCAGCCGTTCTGGCGGTCGGGCTGTCCGCGGTCCAGCTGGTCCCGACGCTGGAGTTCGTCGGCGAGTCCACGCGGGAGTCCTTCGTTCGGGGGCAGCAGCTCTTGGGGTCGCTGCCGCCGCCCGGTCTGGCCACGTACCTGGCCCCGTACCTGATGAAGTACGTTCCGGAACTCGGTTTCACGAGCATGAACTATCTTGGGTTGCTTCCCCTAACGCTGGCGTTGGCCGGGATGGGGGCGGCGCTCCGCGGCCGCCCGTCCACGAGCGTCCGCCCGGTGGACACGCGCTGGCGTTTCTTGGCTTGGCTGGCGCTCGGCTCGCTGGTCCTGGCGCTGGGGCGCTATGGGCTCGTCTATGTCGGGCTGTTCTATCTGCCGGGCTTCAGCTTGTTCCGTGGCCCTGCGCGATTCCTGCTGCTTACAGACATCGCGATGGCGTTGCTTGCCGGCGCGGGATGGGACAGGCTGACGGCCTGGCTGCCGGCCGGCGCGCCGGGCTCGGCCAACAGCGCGGGCGACGGTGACGACACCGGCGAGACCGGCGACCCTGTCCGCGAGGCCTCGCCTTCGGAAGGTCTTCTCACGGTGAGGGCGGTCCGCCGCATCTCTACCTGGATGGCGGGCGCCTTCGGCGTGCTGCTTCTGGCGCTGATCGTCGGCGAGGGCCTGCTGGCCCGCTTCCACGACCGCATCGTAGCGTGGGGACGCGACTACGTCCGCACGCGCGTCTACGGGCGGCCGCCGCACATCTACTCGCTCTCCCACTACTACGCGCAACTCGACGATCTCCTGCGTCGTGCGGCCGCCGAGATCAGACTTGTCAACCCGCGCGTCATCGTCCCCGTGCTGGTCTTCACGGCGACACTCGCGCTCCTCACACTTTGGAGCCAACGCCGGCTGGACAGGCGCGCGTGGACGACACTCGGCTGCGCGCTCGTCGTCCTGGACCTGTTCGCGTTCGCCGTGATGGGCGGCAACCTGCAGGCGGTTCCGGCCGCGACCTATCGGCAAACGCCGAAGGACATCCGCTTCCTGCAGCGCGACCGTGGCGCCTACCGTGTCTACAGCTGGCCGGTGGGGGCGCTCCGGACTGGTGTGCCGGCTCTCGGTTCCGCGTTCGAACGGGGGGCGCTCGCCTCGACCGAAGCGACCTACGGCCACCTGCTGGCGATCGCCACCGTGAACACCAATCTCGAGTTCGGTCTGGCGAGCCCGAGCGGCGACACTGGGCTTGTGCCGGCGCGCGTCGACAAGGTCATGAGCGTGATAGAGAGCCGTGAGTCCGCGCTCGGTGACCGGGCCCGGCTCCAGCGCGTCCAGGAGCGTGCCTCCCTGCTCGGACTGATGGGGGTGAAGTACCTACTGTCGCCGATGAAGACTAGGCCCGCGACCGCCGCCACGACGCCGAACCTCTCCCTGGTCTACAACGGTGACGTGAAGGTATACCGGAACCGTCAATGGTTGCCCCGGGCCTTCGTCGTGCAGCGGGCGGCCGTCGCCAGGAGCGAGGAGAAGGCGCTGGCGTCGACCACGAGCCCCGCCTTCGATGCGCGGCAGATGGTCATCCTAGAGGAGGCGCCACCGCCGGGGTACGCTACTGTCAGCGCCCCCAAGGACGGGAGCGCGGCCGTGCCGGCCACCCTGGTGGAGGACAGCCCGGAGCAGATCGAGATCGAGGCCAAGGCGTTCCGCCCGAGCTGGCTGGTCCTGGCGGACAGCTACTACCCGGGTTGGGAGGCCTCCGTGGACGGCCGGGCCGCCCGCATCTACCGGGCCGACTACCTCTACCGGGCCGTTCCGCTCTCGCCGGGAGATCACCGCGTTGTGTTCCGCTACCGGCCGCGATCGCTGCAGGTGGGCGGTGCGATCACGCTGTTCTCGCTGCTGGCCGCGGCCGCACTCCTCGCCGCCGACGTAGTGACCCGGCGGAGACACCGCCACCACACCTCAACCTGAACCGGCCGACACGACTCCCTGGCTGGGCTGTCGCCAATGGGCGGACTCCGGTGTCTTGCCCGGGAGGGAGACGCCTGCTAAGGTGAATGGGTTGGACCGGCCCCATGAAGGGGGCCGGCGTCACGTCGAGGACCGGTGCCACAACGGGCATCGGCCTCATGGAGAAAGGGAGACATGGACAAGGATACACTAGGGCCGATAGCGCTGGTCGCGGTCGTGCTCGTCGTGGGTGCGATGTTCTATGTCCAGCAGACCAGGACGACCTACCCAATTCCGCAGGGTCCCGCGGCTCAGACCGCGCCCGGTGGTACCAGCGGCACCACCGGCGGCATGGGCAGCACCGGCACCGGCGCCACCCAGTCGGGACCGCCCACTACCGTACCCAAGGGCACGAGTCTCAAGGAATATGTTGGCAAGTACTACAGCTATGTGAAGGCCGAGAAGTACGACAAGGCCTATGAGATGCAGGCCGCCAGCGCCAAGACCGAGGGCGGCGAGGCGAGCTTTACGCAGACGCGCCAGGGCATGCCGCTGAAGTCCTTCACCATCACGTCGGCGAAGCAGTCCAGCAAGACCGCGACTGTGGAGGTGAAGCAGGTCCTAGGCGGGCAGGGCGCCGGCGCACCCTGGATCACGCAGTGGAACTTCAGCAAGAAGAACGGCGCTTGGGTCGTTGAAGGGACCCAGTCGCAGATGGCGCAGTAGTTTGGCTGAGGACGTCCCGGGCGAGATCATGGACCACCTGTCTGCCGATAAGGAGGCGAGCGACCTACGCAGGCTCCTGACGCGGCGGTAGGAACGCCGGGGGCAAAGCCCACCATATCGGCGGTCATGCTGACGCTCAATGAGGCGCATCTCATCGACGACGCCCTGGACTCGCTCTCCTTCGCTGATGAGATCGTCGTAGCAGACCTGGGGAGCGTCGACGGCAGCCGCGAGTTGGCCGAACGCCGGGGTGCCCGGGCGATCAGTCTGCCAAACCACCCCTGTGCTACGGTCAACTACAACCGCTGCTTCTTGGAGGCGCGCGGTGACTGGATCTATCTCAGCGCCCCCGACGAGCGGCCCAGCTTCGAGCTCGCTGATGAGATAGGCCGCACGGTGGCCGCTCCGGTGCACGACGCCTACGAGATGCCGCGTCGCAACCACATCTTCGGCCGCTGGCTGAAGCACGGCGGCAACTACCCTGATATCCAGTTGCGGCTCTTCCGCCAAGGCAGAGGCCGCTTCCCCGAGAAGCACCCTGACGAAATCATGGACGTCCAAGGGAATACAGGCCGACTTTCGGGCTATATCGCACACTACGCGATACCGGATCTGCCGTATCTACTTGGCAAGGTGAACTACTACTCCAAGATCTACGCGGACCTTGAGATAGAGCGAGGGGTAGTTGTGTCGGGGCGGAACGCTCTCTGGTATCTGATCGGCAAGCCGGCTACCTGGTTCGTCTACAGCTACTTCGGCAAGTTCGGCTGCCTTGATGGGATAGCCGGTCTCGTGTATGCGATCATGGGCACCTACTCGGTCTTCCTTCGATACGCCCTGGCTTGGGACAAGCGACGCGGGGCCGATTGACAGAGCCGGTCCGGGCGGCCCAATGAACCCACGACCTCGGCCGATGGGGCGGCGCAAATGAAGGAGCGGGGATGAGAACCGAAGGCACGGGCGCTCGTGCCGTTCTAGACGTCGGTTGCGGAAGAAACAAGACCCCGGGAGCGATAGGCATCGATCGGAATCCCGACAGCCAGGCCGACGTGACCCACGACCTCGATGTGTTCCCATACCCCTTTGAAGACGACGAGTTCGACGAGGTGCTCTGCAACCAGGTTCTCGAGCATCTTGCCGATGTGTTTGCCGCTATGGAAGAGATCCACCGCATTTCGAAGCCCGGGGCGTTGGTCAAGATATGGGTACCCCACTTTTCGAGCTGCGATGCCTTCGGAGACCCATCTCACAGGCACTTCTTCTCTGCCCGTTCCTTCGACTACTTCACCGGGGATTGTCCTGAGCTCTCCTACTACTCACGCGCGCGGTTTGCGAAGGACAAGACTCGAATAGACTTCTGGAAGATACACAAGCTGGGGGGGCTGAGAATCCAGAGCCTGCTGGGGGCCGGTCTATTGGCCAATCATCTCACCACTGTGTACGAGCGCTTCTTTGCCTTCGTGCTGCCGGCCCAGACCTTGTACTTCGAGCTTCGGGTTGTGAAAGACACCGCCGCCTCCCGGCCTGAAAGGCCGCGGCCGTGACGTGGTCCTCTATGCCGACCACGACCGCCTGCGCCACTGCGGCCGCCTCCGGTGCGGATGGCTTTCGCCGAGGGCGGTGTCCCCGATGTCGCCCGGTAGGGAGGACATCCCCGTGACCTATTCGGACAGGTTGGTCCAGCGGGTGAATGAGCTCTACCACGACGCCATCAACGAGCGCTACCACGAGCACCACCCCGAGATCCTGGAGCAGGAGAAGGAGCGTTGGCTGCGGCTTGCCCGGCAGCACTTGACTTCCGCGCACCCGGCCAAGGTTCTGGACATCGGCACCGGTACCGGCTTCGTGCCGCTCACCATCGCCCCGCTGCTCGGGCCGACCGATACCATCATCTGCTCTGACATCTCCCGGGGCATCCTGGACGCGGCCCGGCGTAACCTCGAGAAGGAGAAGCCCGCCTGCGACATCGAGTTCGTGAAGCTGGAGGTGGCCACGCCCTACCGGTTGCCGTTGCCGGATGCCTCCGTGGATGTGGTGACCATCAACTCCGTCCTGCACCATGTGGCAGACACCGAGGACTTCCTAATGGAAGTCGACCGCGTGCTCAGGGCTGGGGGTCTCGTTCTAGTCGCACACGAACCCAACCGACGGTTCCGTCGGACCCTGTTCCTGCAGGCGAACTATGCTCTCATGTACGCCCTGACCGAGCCCAAGCTCGTTCTCTTCCGGGCTGCCCGCAGGCTACGTTTGGACCGACCGTTGAAGGCTTTGTACTACCGCGCCCGCCCGGGCAAGCGACCGGCGGCCCAAGAATACGAGAGCATCATGCAGTCCATCAACGAGACCGTGCTGGCCGAGGCCTTGGTGTCCCGGCCTCTGCGCACAGAGGAGATCGAGGAGCTTGTCGACATACGGGACCGGGAGGGCTTCACACCCGGGCGGCTGATGCCCGGCTATGAGCTATTGCACCTGGAGACCTATAACCACATGTTGTGGGTCACCATCAGGCACCAGGGCAGCCGCTTGGTGAGGCGCTACGAAAGCTGGCTGGGGCGGCGCTATCCGGCCGCCGGCGCCACGTTCTTCACGGTACTGAGGAAGGGGAGCCGGTCGGAGGCGGGACCCGGCGCCCGCGCCACCGCGGCCGCCTCCGGCGCTCCGGTCAATCAGGTCACTCCGGCCAAAGTGCTCCTCATCTACCCTTCTTCCTTTCCGGACGTACCCGGCGCGGACATAGAGGTGGAGCAGTATCCGTTCCTGCCGAACGGCGTACTCTGCCTGGGCAGCTTCCTCAAGTCACGCGGCCACGAGGTGAGGCTGATCGATTGTCGTCTCTATCCGAAGGCCCAGATCCTTGACATGGTCCTGGCGGAGGCGCCCGGGTGTACCTGCGTGGGCATCTCGGCGATGACCGGTCAACTACGACACGGCATGGTCCTTGCCGAGTCGGTCCGGACGGTGGCGGAAGTTCCCCTGGTGTGGGGCGGGATCCACCCGACGCTCTTCCCGGAGCAGACGCTGGCTGATCCGCTGGTCGACTACATCATCCACGGGGAGGCGGAATACTCGTTCCTGGAGCTTCTTGACTTCCTGGCAGGCAGGCCGGTGTCTCTGGAGGGAATCGAGGGGCTCGGCTACGAGTCCGACGGGGGTTTGGTCGTCAATCCGCCCCCCGCGCCGCTGGACGTGACCGACCTGCCGGACCCCGACTACAGTCTGCTCGAGATAGAGCGCTATATCGAGCGGGAGGTCTACGACTACGCCGGCAGCCGGCGGGTAAGGGGATTGGACGTGCATACCAGTCGCGGCTGCCCCTACCGTTGCTCCTTCTGTACCAACATACTGCCCGCTTTCAAGAAGTGGCGGGCCAAGGACGCGAACCGGGTTCTGGCCGATCTCGATGGATTGGCCAAGCGGTTCGACCTGGAGCACATCTGGTTCTCGGATGACTTCTTCTTCGGTAGCAGGAGCCGGGTCAGGACGATCCTGGAAGGGATGGTTCAGAGGGGCCTTGGCGTCACCTGGGAAGCCAACGCGCGGGTCGACAACTTCAGGCCGGGCTACCTGAACGATGAGATGCTGGGCCTCCTCGCCGAGAGCGGCTGCACCTCGCTGCGGTTCGGGGTGGAGTCCGGCTCCCAGCCGGTCTTGGACATCCTGCGGAAGGACATCACCCCGGAGCAGGCGGTGGAGGCCTTCACCAAGTGTGAGAAGCAGGGAATCGTAGCCAACGGCTTCTTAATGATCGGCATTCCAGGGGAGACCATCGATGACATCCGGCGGACGATCGGGCTGATCCTCAGGCTCCACGAAGTGAGTCCCAGTTCTATACTCGGGACCCCGGGGGTCTTCCGGCCGTATCCGGGCACCGAGCTTTACGAGGAATGCAGGCGGCTGGGTTTCCGGGAGCCTACGAGCATGCGGCAGTGGGCAGAATACGATTTCGGCGGCCCGGCGAGCAATCTGTACTTGAGGGCGGAAGACCTACCCTGGGTGGACGACCCCCGGCTCATCATGGACCTGGGGCACTACCTATACTGGTACTTGGTGTCTGAAGCGGTCCCCCGGCGGCTTTCACCGAGAGGCATCCTCGGGCGGATCGCCGGGTGGCGCCTCAAGGAAGGCCGGCTGGGGTTGCGTTGGGAGCCGGCACTGGTGCGCGCGGCGCGGCGTATCCGCGTTCCTCGCCTCCGGAGACGTGGGTAGACACGCGGGGATTGACCGTGGCAAGGTTGTCGAGTCGGGAGGGAGTCTGGCTGAGTGACCAAATCCGGCTTGATCGACCGCGTCTTCTGGATCATGGCGAAGAGGCCGAAGGGACCACCGGGGTTCGTGGACCTGGCGCGCGCGACGCGCGTTCTGGTCATGCGGGAGTGCTGCATCGGCGACGTGCTCATGATGACGCCGATGCTGGCGAACCTTCGCTGGCTTCTTCCAGACGCCGAGATCTGTTTCGCGACGGGTGACTGGTCGCGGCCGGTACTCGAGCACAATCGCCTGATCGACCGGCTGGTGCCACTGCCGGGCTACTGCTGGGCGACGGGGCGCCGGTTGCGCCGGGAGCGCTTCGACCTGGTCATCGTGGGCGACGTGGGCGGCGCCGCGACGCTGAACGCGCGGGCGACCGGCGCGCGGATTCGGGCCGGCTTCGACGTGGCCGGGCGGGGCGGGCTCCTCACCCACGCGGTCTCCAAGGACCCTTCCGATGAGCGCCATGAGCGCGTGGCCTATCTGGACGTCCTGCGGGGGCTCGGGATGGAGCCGGTCGACTACCC
>CAYWVN010000012.1:0-12600 GCA_964461725.1 uncultured Coriobacteriia bacterium
GAGGCTGGGGCCGAGCATCTGGACAAGAGCCTGCTCGCGGCCGCATACCGGCTGGGGCTGCCGGCCACGGTGCACGTGGCCATCGGGACAGACATCACGCACATGCATCCGAACTTCGACGCGGCGGGGATGGGCCGGGCCAGCGAGGTGGACTTCCGGCTGCTCGCCGCAGTGGTGGCCGATCTGTCCGGCGGCGTGTACCTGAATGTGGGCTCGGCGGTGGTTCTGCCGGAGGTGTTTCTGAAGTGCCTGTCGATGGCCCGCAACCTGGGGCACGATGTGCGCGGATTCACCACCGTGAACATGGATTTCGTACAGCACTACCGGCCGGTCACCAACGTTGTGCGGCGCCCGACATCGGACGAGGAGAGCGTCGGCATCGCCATCACTGGGCACCACGAGATAATGTTGCCCCTGCTTGCCCAGGCCATCGTGGAGCAGCTCTGAGACAAACGTCGCAGGGAGACGGGGAGACGGGAATACCTTGACTAAGGAACTCCGAAAGATCCTGCATGGGGTGGCCAACTTCTTCGGCCACCTGTTCTTTGGCCTCGTCAGGCTGACCGGCCAGCGCGAGGAGCTGGCCAAGCACTTAGTGGGCCGCATCCTCATCATCAAGCTGGCGGGCATAGGTGATGTGCTCCAGACGACGCCGCTGTTGCGGGCGCTCCGGGAGTACTACCCGGACGCCAAGATCAGTTGGCTCTCGGAGAGCTGGACCAAACAGGTCTTGGAGGAGAACCCGCATGTCGATGAGGTGATGATCTACGACGTGCCGTGGCGCGGGCGGCGCCGGCGCGGGCGGCTGGCCGGCGTGATCCGCCTGGTGCGGGACCTCAGGGGCCATCGCTTCCACATGGCCGTCATCCCACACCGGAGTCCTTTGGGCGGCTGGCTCACCTGGGCGGCCGGTATCCCGTACCGGGTCGGGTTCGACTCCGAGGACAAAGGCTACGCGCTCACCAACCGGGTGCCCTATGACCCGGCCAAGCCGGAGATCGAGCGCAACTTGGATCTCCTCCTGCCCCTGGGGCTGGCTCATTCAGGTATGGACATGGAGCTGTACTACTCGCCGGAGGATGAGGCTTTGGCCTCGGCATTCCTGCTCCAAAACGGCATCGGCGCCGAGGACCGCGTCATCGGGCTGGGCCCGGGCGGCGCCGCCAACCCAGGCATGGAGATGCACCACAAGCGCTGGCCCAAGCAGCGGTTCGCTGAGGTCGGCGAGGCGCTGGCTCGCTCCGAGTGGGCCAATGTAGTCATCTTCGGTTCCACTGACGATGAGCCACTGGCTCAGGAGGTGGCCGCGACCATCGCGGTCAAGGTGGTCGTGGCGGCGGGGAAGACCGACCTTCGCCAGACGGCCGCCATGCTGGCCCGCTGCGCCATCTACATCGGGAACGATTCGGGCCCCCTCTACGTGGCTGCGGCTGTCGGGACGCCGACGGTCGGCATCTTCGGGCCGACGGACCCGCGGCTGCTGAAGCCCCCCGGCGAAAGCCACGTCGCGGTCTGGAAGGGTCTGGATTGCAGCCCGTGCTTTCACCCGATGGCCGTCTACGATGTGGACGTCTCGAAGTGCGATACCCAGGCTTGCATGACGGAGATCGCGGCCGACGAGGTCTACGAGGCGGCGCGTGGTCTCCTGAGGTCCGTGCGAGAGGCGAAGGCTTCGGAGGAGTCCGGATAGCTACCCGCATCCTGCACGTCAACAAGCTCTACTTTCCCTGGGTGGGCGGGGTGGAGAGCCACGTCCGCACCTTGTGCACCGCTCTCACCCGCCGCTTCGAGGTGACCGCGCTCGTCTGCAACTCGCGCTTCGCCGGGGAGGAGGCCGAGCTCGATGGCGTGCGGGTGGTGCGCCTGGCCAGCCTCGGTCGGTTCCGGTCGATGCCGGTCGCGCCCGGCTTCCCCGGGGCGCTCAGCCGCCTGGCTCGTGACGCGGCCCTCATCCACACCCACCATCCGTTCCCACTGGGCGAGGTCTCGGTGCTCTTGGCCCGCCCGCGCGTCCCGGTGGTCGTCACCTGGCACAGCGACATCGTGGCGCAACGTCTGCTGCTCAAGGGCTACGCGCCCCTGCTCCGCCGCTTCCTCGCCCGAGTCGACCTGATACTCGTCACCTCGCCGCAGTACCGTGACAGCTCACCGTGGCTGGCGCCCCATCTGGACAAGTGCCGCGTGGCGCCGCTGGGGATCGATGTGGCGCCGCTGGCCGCGACGCCGGAAACGGATGCCCGGGCGCAGAGCGTCCGCCGTGAGATAGGCTCGCCGCTGGTCCTCTTCGTGGGGCGCTTCATCTACTACAAGGGCTGCGACGTGCTGCTGGAGGCTTTTTCGCAGGTGGTGCCCGACACGGCCGAGGCGAGGCTGCTCATGGTCGGCGAAGGCCCGCTGGAGGCCGAGCTAAGACGCCGGGCCGAGCGGCTCGGTATCGCGGACCGAGTTGTCTTCCGTCCCACGGCGAGCGAGGCTGATCTCACCGCGTACTACCACGCGTGCGATTTCCTGGTTCTCCCATCGGTGGCCCGCAGCGAGGCCTTCGGGCTGGTGCAGCTCGAGGCGATGGCCTGCGGCAAGCCTGTGATCAGCACGGATCTTCCCACCGGGGTCCCTTTCGTAAACGCCGATGGCCGCACCGGGCTGGTCGTGCCTCCCTGTGATCCGACCGCCCTGGCGCGGGCGATGACAGCGCTCATCACCGATCCGGCCGCTGCCCGCCACATGGGCACGGCTGCCCGGGAGCGCGTGCACGCTGAGTTCACTCAAGACGTCATGGTGTGGCGTGTGGCCGACGTCTATCGCGAGCTAGGTGTTCAGTAGTCACGGAAAGTGACCGATAGACTCAATGGAGCGGGTGCAGGTGGCCGGTGCGGTTTCGGTTTGGGCCAAAGCGGTCGTTTTGGCGCGGTGAGCGGTTGCACTGGGGCCGCAGTGGTAGCACAATGAGCCGGGGTTGTCTGCGCGACACTTCTCTTCGAGGCCGAAACAACCGCGGGGATTCGGAGTTACACATAGATGGAAGCGTTGCTCGTGTCCGGTCATCGTGGGTCCGTTCATCACGGGCGCGTGGAGGAAGGGCGCGGTGTAATGGGCGCATACGTGCCGACGCAAGGGGGTACCTGATGAGTGCGGATGGTCGCCACCAAGCAGGAGCAGTCGCCGTCGAGAGGCGCGCGGAGTTCTGGTTTCGAACGTCATTCGGCAAGGTGACGCTGGCACTGCTATGCGTTTTGAGCCTGCTTGCGCTCCCAGCCAGAGCTCAGGCGGCCGTAGCGCGTCCTGCCGCGCCCCGGGCGTTGACGGTCTACGCCGGCGACCTGCAGAACGATCTTAGGTGGGCGCCGCCGGTCTCTACCCGGGTCCGCATCATCGGCTACAACGTGTACGTTGCCCGCTCCGCGGCGGGACCGTATAGCCGCGCCAACGTCGGCCGCGTGCGGGGCACCGCGTATCACCACCGCATCAGCTCGTCTGACATCGGCGTCTACTACTACAAGGTCAAGGCTGTCGGCGCCAATCGTCGGGAGAGCCGTGCGACCGGCGCCGCGCCGAACCTGTACGTAAAGATCACCCACCGCTTCACCACGTCTTCATCGGATCAGATCATTGCCGCCAACGGCAAACTGAACTTCTTCGTGCCCGCCGGCGCCTTGGCGGAGCCGCGGACGATCACCGTGATCGAGCGCTCACAGGCGCCCGGGCTGGGTAGCGACTACAGGCCGGCCGGCTTCCCGTTCGAGTTCCTGCCCTCGGGGCTCCAGTTCGACACGGACAACCCGGCGCTCCTTACGATGCCGTACTACCTCAGGGTCACCGACACCGACCTCGACCTGGTTCTGAGTACGACGATCGGGTTGTACTACTACGACGACGCGTCTGAGGCCTATGTCCAACTTCCCGAGGCGGACACGACCGTGGATGTCGGGACGCGCACGCTCTTGTCCAAGATCCGCCACTTCACGACGTACTGGTCGGCCGCCAAGCTCAACCCGCACGGCGCGAGTGCTTCCGCCACGACAGACTACTGCGGCATCTGTCACGGGCTCCACGGACAGGCCTCGTGGATCGGCTACGAGGCCTGCATCCAGTGTCACGGCAACACCAACTCGTATGATTCTCCGGCCGGCGCGGGGCTGACCGTCACCGCACCCAATATCCAGGCCGAGTTCCTCGACTGCGCGGACCAGACGTTCGGCAGCCCCAGCACCTGGACGCAGTCGACGGCCGCCGAGTTCGGCACCGACACTCTGACGGTTACCGTCGTCGACTCGACCGTCGGTGACGGTGCGGTGACCATGGCGCGCGGGCCGCGGTCGGACGAATTCGATGACGGCACGGTCGACGCCACCTGGACCAGCACCGACGTCGGCGGGAACCCGCCCGGCTATGCGGATGAGACATCGACCGCCGGCATGATGACGGTCAGAGGCGGCGGCGGCGCCAACGGTCTGCGCAACGCCCAGACCGCCGACCAGTACCGCTTCGTCCGCCGCTTCACCTGGACCGGCAACAGCACGGTCGTCGCCTACCTCTCGTCGATCACCGGCGGTGGGGGTAGCACCACCTACTCCGGTGGCATCATGGTGCGTCAGGCGCCGGCCACCGCCAACTCGCAGTACTTCTTCGTCGGCTATCTGCAGGGCTCTGCAAGGGTGGTCGCCCTCTACCGGAACACCGCCGGCGCCAGCACCTCGCTGGTCAGCCCCGGCACGGTGCTGACAGCGCCGGTCCAGCTCCGCATCCGGCGCTCGGGCACCAACTGCTACGCGGACATGTACGTCCCCGGAACGGGATGGACCAACATCACCAACCAGAACATGACCGGTATCACCACCCCGTACTACGGGCTGGTCTCAAGCAACGGCACGACGACTGGGTCGGTGTGCGCCAGCGTCTTCGACTACTTCCGGGTGGAACCGGACGCCTACATAGTAGGCTCCGGCACGGTGCTCTCGACGGATATCGCACCGAGCGAAGTCATTGCCTGGAACCAGCTGTCGTGGACCGCCGACACGACCAACGCCAACGTTGCCTATAGCACCGCCATCCAGGGGTGGAGCGGCTCGCAATGGGTGGACGTCGCCACCACCACGGCAAGTCCCTACTCCCTCTCGGGTATCAGCCCGACCACCTCCACCAAGCTTCGGTTGCGGGGCAACCTCTCGACCAACAACGCGGGCAACACGCCGATACTCAAGGACTGGACGGTGACCTCGACCGTTGCCGGCGGCGCCTCGCGCCATCCGGCACCCGAGGCCACCATCATGTGCGCGGCTTGCCACAGTCCGCACAAGAAGATCACCGACCTCACCGACAACCTGTACTACCGCTACCGCGATCCGATAGCGCCGTGGAACCCCGGGAGCGCCTACACCTACTCGTATACGGCATCGCCCCTCGGTAACGCCTTCTGTTGGGGCTGCCACGGGACCGCTGTGAACACCTACGTGGTGGCGAAAGGCTTCGTCTCGACGACGGCCTACTATGCGGACACCCGCGGCGACCATCAGACCGGCTACAACGGGCTGGCGGCCCACGACGTGTCCTTGCCGGCCTCCGGCACCGCACCCCGGGCGTGGGTGCCGCCGACATCCGCGCTTGGCGATCAGCAGGGGGCCAACCAGTCGACCAACATACGGTGTCTCAACTGCCACTACCATCACGGCACCAGCCAGGCCTCGTCTCTTACCGGCTATCGCCTGACCTCCTCCTATAGCTTGGGGCGCGAGGAGAACCTCTGCTTCCAGTGCCATACTCAGACCTGGGCGACCGGGGTCAAGGACGTCCGTGCCCAGTTCAACAAGACCTACAAGCATCCGGTCACCGCGTCTGTGAACGAGCACAACAACCTGGAGGACCGCAACGCCTACGGACCCAACCCGGGGCTCTCGGGCGCCAACCGCCATGTCGAGTGTGTCGACTGCCACAACACCCATCAGGCTCAGCGTGGCTTCCACACTCAGGGCTCGACGGCCGTCGGACCTTCGCTGCGCGGGGTCTGGGGAGTGCAGCCGACCTGGCCCGGCAACTACGCGACCGCGACTGCGTACTCCACCGTCACGGCCGCCGCCTATGAATGGCAGATCTGCCTCAAGTGCCACTCCTACTACGCCTATGGGAACAGCCTGCCCAGCCCGCCTTCGGGAGGCGGCGGCACCGACCAGTCGCGTGAATTCAACCCCAACAACGTCGGTGGTCATGCGGTGACGACGGCGAGCCGGACGTCGACGGGAGGGTATGCGGGTGGCTGGGCCGCCTCCATGCGGATCACCTGTAGCGACTGCCACACCAACAACGAGACGAGATCTGATACCCGGCCGGCCGGCACGCACGGCTCGGCCAACAAGTGGATCCTTACGCGCTCGTACAGCGGCAACGGGGCGAGCTACCTGGACGGCTCCAGCATGCTCTGTTTCGGCTGTCACGACTACATCACTTATGGGGGCACCGGAACCGGCAACTCAGCCTTCAGGACGAGCAGTCAGACGACGACCAACCTTCACGTGAGCCGCAGCAATCACAAGGTGGCCTGTTCGAACTGCCATGCGTATCCGCCGCACGGCTACAAGCGTCGCAGCATGCTGATCAACTACAACTCAGGCGGCGAAGGCGGCTCCGATGTCGGGCTGCCCGGCTACAACCCGGCCAGCTCCAGCAGCGTGATGTACCTGTATGTCACTACGCTGCCGGCCAAGGGCGCCTGGAGCCAGTCCAACTGCGGCTGCGGAACCGGCGGGGGCCACTAGCCGGTTACGCTGGTTCTTTGCGGCTGCGGGCGGATTGGACTATGCTCGGTCCGGCACATGGGCCGTGCAGTCTGGACCTGAGCGAGGGACGCAGCAGCAGCCGTGACAGAGCGCCGTGAGTCCAAGAACCCAGTCGCAGCCACCCTCGACTTCCTCTCGTCGAGGACGGCCGCCCTGATAGTGTTGGCCGTCCTCGCCCTACTGTTCCTGGTGGGAATGGTCGTTCCCCAGGAGTCCATGTTGCCTCCGCCGGCCCTGCGCGCCTGGCGGGCCGGATTCCCGGGTGGGCGGCTTCTGCAGGCATTGGGTCTGACCCGTATCTACTCCAGCCCTCTCTTCGGCGCCGCGGCGGCCTTTCTCATGGTGAGTCTGACCGCCTGCAGCCTGCGTAGGTTGCGGGTAGCTGTGCTGAAAGGGGGTGCACGGCGGTGGGGCTCGGTTGGCTTCCACTCGGGGATGATGCTTATGGGGCTGGGCTTCCTCGTGACGCTGCTTCTCGGACTGCAGGGTCAGTTCCAGCTCCACGACGGCCAGCGATTCACAGAAGGCCATGGAAGCTACGGGGTGCTGTGGGAAGGCCCGCTCTTCTCTGAGAAGCACCTTGGGTGGACGATCGGCCTGCGCCGGCTGGACACGGCCTTTCGAGTGTCCAATTATGCGCCCGACCTGGCCTCTACGATGGAAGTAATTGGTCCCGATGGCTCGATCGCGGCTGTCTCCCGTGTCCACCTCAACAGCCCGCTGTGGATCTCGTCGATGGCCGTGTACCAGGGCACGACATACGGCCCCACGCCTACCCTCATCATCCGAGTGCCGGACGGGACGATGTACGGTCAGGCCGTGAATCTGGTCTATGCGGCCGCCCGTGGCGTATCGGATACGGTGACCGTGCCGATCCGGGGCGCGTCCTGGAAGGCGCGGCTCCAGATGAGCGGCCCGCCCGCTCGAGACGTGAAGCGGGGAGATCAGCGGTCCTTGCCCCTGCCCGAATCCCTGTCGATCGTCCTAGTGGAGAACGGCCGTACTTTGAAGTCCGGCCGGCTGCGCCTGGGCGAGACTATGTCGTCAGATGGGTGGGACCTCCGGTTCGCCGAGGTACACCGCTGGTCGACCTATCGGGTAAGCTATGAGCCGGGAAGCCCGTTGGTCATCGCGGGGCTTGCGGTCTCGCTGATCGGGTTGGCCGCCATGTACCTGCCGCGTTTGTTGTCCTGAGAGGTGACGTAATGCCGATGGAACCGCTCGCGTTCTGGACGGCAGTCCTGCTCTACGCGATCGCAGGCGTGGGCCTGACGGTACGTATCGTATTCGACCGAGAGAAGCTCGAGCCCTGGGCAGTCTGGCTCGCGGTGGGCGGGGCTCTCGCCCAGTCGGCCGCTTTGGTGCTCCGGTGGCTGGAAGTGCGCCACGGGCCATACATCGAGTTCTACGAGGTGATGAGTTCCGACGCCCTCGTGCTGGTCGCGCTCTACTTGGCTACGCAGGCCGTGCGACCGTCGATCAGACCGATCGGGGCCATCGTGATGCCCATAGCGGTACTCATGCTGGGCGCAGGCGGCATCTCCCGGCCTTCCGAAAGCCCCATCCCGCTGGGTACGCAGGATCTTTGGCTCATGTTGCACGTCTCTTTCGCCAAGCTGGCCTATGGGAGCTTCTTCGTAGCGGCGGCGCTGGCCGTGCTGCTGTTGGCCCGGGACTCGCGCTGGGTCAGAGATAGGAAGCTACCGGCACGGGAGGCCCTCGACGAGCTGGCCTACCGCCTGGTCACCTTCGGTTTCCTGATGGAACTTGCCATGATCGGAGCCGGTGCCGTGTGGGCCAAGCGTCTGTGGGGGCGGTTCTGGGGCTGGGACCCCATAGAGACCTGGGCGCTCATCACCTGGCTGGGCTTCGCGTTGGTGCTGCATCTTAGGCGCACCTACGGCTGGAAGGATCGGCGCGGCGCATGGCTCATCGTCGCCATGAGCCTTCTGGTGGTCTTTGCCTTCTTCATCGTCCCGTACGTATACACCGGGGTGCACACCGCATACATGCGCCGCTGATGGTGCGGTCGTCGGCGCTGCGGACGAGGCCGGCGTGTCGCTCGCCCAGGCTGCGTTTATGCTACGATTCGGGCGGAAGGCGCCGGCGGTGGACGTAGACGGCGGGAGGCCGATGGATAAGGCAGCGCGCGACGCGCTGATCGAGAGCGCGCAGCTCAAAGAGAAGCTGGCCCGCGAGATGTCCGAGGATATCGCCCGCGTGGCTGAGGTCGTCATCTCGGCGCTCCGGGCGGGCGGCAAGGTGCTCATCTGCGGCAACGGCGGGAGCGCCGCGGACGCCCAACATATCGCCTGCGAGCTGGTCGGATACTTCGCCAAAGAGCGGGCGGCCTGGCCGGCCATCGCGCTCACTACCGACACCTCCGTTCTCACTTCGGTCGGCAACGACCTCGGCTACGAGCAGGTATTCGCCCGCCAGGTCGAGGCGCTGGCTAAGGCCGGCGACGTCGTGATCGCGATCAGCACGAGCGGCAACTCGCCGAACGTCTTGGCCGCCGCGCGGGCGGCCCGTGGGCGCGGCTGCAAGGTGATCGGCCTGACCGGCGACGGCGGCGGCAGGTTGGCCACCGAGACCGATATCAACCTGGCCGTGCCCTCGACGGTGACGCCGCGTATCCAGGAGGCGCACATCACGATCGGCCACATCATCTGCGGTCTGGTGGAATCGGCGCTCACGGAGGGCACGTGATGGAGCGCGACCGCCTGCGGAACCTGCTCGATGCCATGCAGGGCAAGTCGGCCCTCGTCCTGGGCGACGTCATGGTCGACGAGTTCCTCTACGGCAAGGTCGACCGGATCTCGCCCGAGGCCCCGGTGCCGGTGCTCGAGTTCTCGTCACACACCTTCATGCCGGGCGGCGCGGCCAACGTGGCGCGTAGCGTCCAGGGCCTGGGCGGCCGGCCGCTCCTGGTCGGCTGCATCGGGCAGGACGCCGTGGCGGACCGCCTCAAAGAGGAGCTGCACCGCGAAGCGATAGACGATGCCGGTCTGGTCTCGGACCCGGACCGTCCGACCACTTTGAAGACCCGCGTCGTCGCGCATACCCAGCAGGTGGTGCGCATCGACCGCGAGGACAGTTCGGCCGTCTCGCCGGAGGTCGAGGCCCAGCTCATCGCCGCTGTGGAGGCGCGGCTGGCGCAGGCGGGCGTCGTTCTGATATCCGACTACCGCAAGGGCGCCGTAACGGCCGCGTTGCTGCGCTCGCTCCTGGACAAGGCGCGCTCGGAAGAGGTGCCGGTGCTGGCGGACTCCAAGGCGACGAGCACCGACCACTATCATGGTGTGACCGTCGCGACTCCCAATGTGCGCGAGGTGCAACAGCTGACCGGGGTCGAGGTCGGGAGTGAGGACGCCCTGGCCGAGGCCGCTCGGCGGCTGATCGAGCAGCTGGAATGCGGGGCTGTCGTCGTGACCCGGGCCGAAGAGGGCTTATCGCTGTTCGAACGCAACGGCCGCGCGACGCACGTGCCGGCTATCGCCACGGAGGTCCATGACGTGACAGGCGCGGGCGACACCGTGACCGCCGCGATGGGCCTGGCGCTGGCCGGCGGCGCCGAGTTGCCCGAGGCGGCGTTCCTCGCCAACCTGGCCGCGGCCGTCGTCGTCCGGAAGGTGGGCACCGCCACCGCGTCGCCGGACGAGATCATCGAGATCTTCCACGAGGTGCGCTAAAGGGGGCTCCCAGAGTGCTGCGGGATAAGGTAAAGGGCCTAGACGAACTCGAGAAGATCCTCTCGCAGAGCCGGACCCAACAGACACGCGTCTTCACCAACGGCTGCTTCGATATCCTCCACCCCGGCCATGTCCGGTACCTCGAGCGCGCCAGGGCGATGGGGGATCTCCTAGTGGTCGGTGTGAACAGCGACCGCTCGGTGGCCTGCGTGAAAGGATCGGGTCGGCCGCTGATGCGAGAAGCGGAGCGCGCCGAGCTCGTGGCCGCGTTGGAGCCGGTCGACTACGTGGTCATCTTCGACGAAGATACGCCCGAGGCCTTGATCCGCCGTCTGCGCCCGGACGTCCATGTGAAGGGCGGCGACTATGAGACGGAGCGGCTGCCGGAGGCCGAGGCCGTGCGCGATGGGGGCGGGCGTGTCGAGATCGTCGACCTGATCCCGGGATACTCCACGACGGGCCTGGTGAAGCGGATCGTCGGCGACGCGGCCAAGCGGGCGCATGCCGAGCGGGGCGGGCACCCCGGCGGACACACCGACGGGAGCGGCCAGTCCGATGGGTCTGGCGGACCTGCCGAGCGGGGCGGGCAGCCCGGTGGGCGTGTAGGCCGGCGCAGGGGTGAGCCTGCTGAGTAGGGCTCGCTGGTTCATCATCTCCATCGTGATGGACGCGGTGTGTGTGAACGCGGGTATCATCGTCGCGTTCTACGTGCGTTTCGGTGGCCAGCTGCCGCGCTTCAACTTCCAGGCGTACACGCGCCTGGCCGTGCTCATCACCGTCATCCAGCTGGCGGCGCTCTACGTCTACGACCTCTATCGGGCCGACGCCATGCACAGCACCTCCGACATCGTCGCCGGTATCCTCAAGGCGACGACGCTGGGCATCGTGCTCACCGTCGTCCTCACCTTCTTGTTCCGGGTCTTTTCCTTTCCGCGCACCGTTTTCTTCATGTCGTGGCTGCTGCTGGCTGTTCTCTTGACCGGCTGGCGTCTCCTGGCGGCCCGCGTGCTGAAGATCCACTGGCCGGAGCAACGCGTGCTCATCGTCGGCGCCGACGACGCCGTCGGCGACATCGTGCGCGAGATATCGACGCAACAGCAATGGGGCTACCGGCTGGTCGGGCTGCTGGCGCTCAAGCCGGAGGAGGTCGGTCGGGAAATCGGTGGTGCGGAGGTCATCGGGACGGTGGATGACATGACGCGGGTGATCAAGGAGCGAGGCGTGGATCGCGTCATCGTGGCCTCCCCGGTGCGCCACCGCGAACTGATCGAGGAGCTGGCCCGGTCGAACGAGATGAAGGTGAAGGTGGAGGTCATCCCGGATCTCTACGAGATCTTCGTCGGCCGCGTCGACCACACGCTGATCTCGGATATCCCGCTGGTGGAGCTCACGCGTGGCAATGTGCCGGACTGGGTCCGGACGACCAAGCGACTGAGCGACATCGTGGCGGCCGGCGTGCTGCTGTTGCTGACCCTGCCGGTCATGCTCGTCACTGCCGCGCTGGTCAAGCTCACCTCCAAGGGGCGGGTGCTCTACCGACAGGAGCGCGTCGGACAGTGGGAGAAGGCGTTCACCATCTACAAGTTCCGCACCATGGTCGCCGGGGCTGAAGATGACAGCGGTCCGGTCTTGGCCACCGAGGATGACGCGCGCCTGACACCGGTGGGCAAGTTCTTGCGCCGTTACCGGTTGGACGAGCTCCCGCAGCTGGTGAACATCATCCGGGGGGACATGAGCTTCGTCGGCCCTCGCCCTGAGCGCCCCTTCTTCGTCGAGGAGTTCAAGCGGGAGGTTCCCGGCTACGCGGAGCGCTTCGCCGTCAAGCCGGGGGTAAGCGGGCTGGCGGCGGTGAGCGGCTCCTACGGCACGACGGCCCGAAACAAGCTGAAGTACGACCTCATCTACATCTATCACCAGTCGCTGATACTTGATGCTAAGATAATGCTTCATACCATCAAGGTCGTTCTCACCGGGCGGGGTGCGCGCTAGCGTCACCTGCCGGCGAGCCTGGACTGCCGGGAGCCGTGTTGGCCAAGAAGAAGAGCAAAGCGCAGGGACCCAAGTCCCGTGCCGGTCAGCGTGCGGTACCCACGCGGACCCGGGAGAACCCCCGACCCGTCTCCCCAGCCAACGCCATC
>CAYWVN010000012.1:12610-20158 GCA_964461725.1 uncultured Coriobacteriia bacterium
TCCTGGTGCCGCTCATCTTCTCCAGGCAGACCTACATGCAGTTCGACCTGCCCAAGGTCGTGGTTCTCCGGGTGCTCGCGCTCCTCTTGGCATCCTTGTGGGCGCTGAAGACGCTGCTGCCGGACCGCGCGCGAATCCGCCGCAGCCCGGTCGAGGTGCCGCTCGTGCTCTTCATCGTCTTCGTCGCTCTCTCTACCGCCTTCTCCGTCCACCTGCCGACCAGCGTCTTCGGCAAGTACGGGCGCTACGAGGGGATACTCACCTTTGTCAGCTACGCCCTGATCGTCTTTGTGGCCGTACAGGCTGTGAACAGCATGGAGCGCCTGAAGGGCCTGGCCTGGACGACCGTCATCACTGGGTCTCTCTCCTCTTTCTATGGCATCGCCCAGTATGTCGGCAAAGACCCGCTCAAGTGGGCGGAGGTACCCTTCGAGGCCCAACGGGCCTTCTCCACCCTGGGGAATCCGGATCTCTTGGCGGGGTATCTCGTGCTGGCGTTCCCGCTGGGGCTGGCGCTCTACCTGTCGGGATCACGAGAGAGGCTGGTCCAGGACATCGGGATCGGGGCGATCGCTCTGGCAGGCTGCGTGCTCACGTGGTTTGTCCTGGTGCCCGGAGGGGAGAATTTCCTGCTGGGGATGCTGATGATGGGCATCGCCCTTTTGTGGCTGGCGTCGCGCGACAGCGCGGTAGGCGGCGCCATCGGGGGCATGATGGTACTCGGCTGTCTCCTCCTGTCGTTCGTCCGCGGCGGTTGGTTGGGCGGCATGCTTGCCCTGGCCGTCCTTATGGCGCTGGCCGCATGGGTCGCCCGGAAGTCAGGTGACCGCGAGCTGGCGTTGCGCATCGCCGCCATCGTTCCGGTGGTCGTCGTCGGAGTCGTCATTCTGGCCGTCAAGTCGGCCGGGTCCGGGAACCAGGTGCTCTCCGTCGGCGCTCGCTTTCTGTCCATATTCAAAGTGACGGAAGGGAGCGCCGGCACGCGAGTTGAGATATGGAAGAGCGCCGTAGCGATGGTCAAGGCGAGCCCTCTGGTCGGCTTCGGGCCGGACACCTTCCGCCTGAAGTTCGCCCAGTATCAGACGCTTGGCTATGCGCAGATGTCGGGCTACCGCACCATCGCTGACAACGCGCACAACTACCTCCTGCAGCTCGCCTCCATGCTGGGGGTCCCGGCCTTCCTATCCTTCATCTCGATTTCTGTATTCAGTCTTTGGACCGGTTTCAAGCTGTCACTGGGCCGCCTGCAGGTCCTCGAGCGCTTGTGGGCGGCAATCTCGTCCGTGGTCGGCGTCGCGGCGCTGGCGGTCTTCGGGACGGGCCTGTGGGTGGCTACGACAGGGCGCCTCGGTCTGGCCGCCGTGGTCGGCGCCGTGGCCGTGGCCCTCTTCGTCGTCGCTCTGTTCGGCTTCAGCCGGGGCATGACCCTGGTGCCCTCCGGGCTCGACGACCCCGACCGAGTGCTGGCCATCGGCTACCTGGCTGCGCTGGCCGGCTACGTCGTCCATCTGCTGTTCGGTGTCGGCATCGTCGGGAGCAACGGCATCTTCTGGCTCTACCTGGGCGCCATCGCCGGGGCGCATGCGCACCGTGTCACCACTGTCTCCTGGCGGCCGACTTCTCAGGGGATGCGCCGCCTCGCGGTGGCCGGCCTTTCCGTCGTCGCACTGCTACTCTCGGTGTGGTTCACGTTCCCGTACCGTGCCGACGTCTACTACGTCATGGCCAACGGCCGCTCGCGGCAGAACATGTTGCCTCAGGCTGTCGAGTCGTACAAGGCTGCCCAGCGCTTGAACCCATACTTCGACCGGTACTATTCCGACGAGGGAAAGATGTATCTGGACATCGCCAAGCAGACCGGCCAGAACGAGAACGTCAACAAGGCCATCAGCCTGCTCAAGATATCGGAGCGCAACGTCCCGCTGGAGTTCGACAACTACATGTTCATGGCCGATGCCTACATGTATGCCTCCCGGGCGTTCGGGAAACGGGAGTATCTCGACATGGCGCTCCAGCAGGTCGACCTGGCGCTCAAGGTGAAACCGTTCTCGGGTGTCGCGAGCTCGCTGAAGGGCGTCATCCTGGTGGAGCAGGCCCGCGTCGGTGAGTCCATCGCGGCGCTGAAGCTTGCCAACTTCTACCATCCGGCGTTCGCCGATCCACACTACTATCTGGGCAAGATCTACGAGCAGCAGGGCAAGCAGCGGGAGGCGGTCGCCGAGTACCGGGCGGCCATCAAGGCCGACCCCACCTACACGCCCGCGCAGGACGCGCTGAATCAGGTACTCGGCATCAGCGCACCGGCCTCATCGGCGCCGCCGCCCGGCGCTGCCGCACCGTAGTCCCTGCACCCGCTCACTTTGACCCTGCGCGTTCGTCTACTGCTATAATAGGCGCGAGGGCGGGCTAGTCTCATATGAAGGGGTTGGAGGAAGTATGGCCCAGAGAGTCCTTGTCATTGACGATGAGGAAGCCCTCCTCGAGATGATCACGTATGCCCTCAAGGAAGCCGGCTACCAGGTCAAGACCGCGACCAATGTCAGCGACGGCGCGCGTCTCCTGAAAGACTGGCAGCCCGGCCTTTTGATTCTCGATGTGATGCTTCCCGATGGCTCCGGCCTGGAGCTCTGCAAAGAAGTCCGCAGCTCCAGCGACGTGCCGATCATCATCCTCTCCGCGCGCAGCGAGGAGATCGACCGTATCCTCGGGCTGGAGCTGGGCGCGGACGACTACGTCACCAAGCCGTTCTCGCCCCGCGAACTGGTGAGCCGGGTGAAGGCCCAGTTCCGCCGCCAGGACGCCGACGCCCATCGTCGCGGCAACGTGCTCACCATGCGGGACTTGAAGATCGACCTGGAGAGCCACCAGGCATTCGTCAAGAAGAAGGCGCTGCAGCTCACCAACTCCGAGTTCCAGATACTGGCGCTCCTGGCCCGCAACCCGGGCAAAGTGTTTTCGCGCACCGCTATTCTGAACTATCTGTGGGACGGAGGCTTCGTCGGCGACGAACGGACCGTCGATGTCCACATCCACAACCTGAGGGAGAAACTGGAACCGGACACACAGAAGCCGACCTATCTGCTGACTGTGCGCGGGCTGGGGTACCGCCTGGCTGACGAATGAGAGTACGCATCCGGGTCTGGCAAACCGCACTGTTCGTCTTCGTGGTGCTGGTCGCTCTGGGCATCCTGCTCTTCAGCGTGTTCGATGCCGTCAGCCAGGGAGCGCGCGACGCCGCCAAGTACTCGCTTATCGAACACGTCTCCGATCTCGCCGAAGACGTCTCCGACGATCTCCCGGCGGGGACCGACCTCGATAGCATCACCGAGCACACCGAGGACTTCGTGCGGATCTTCCACGATGACGCATGGGTGTACGATGCGGACGGGGCGCTCGTGATCAGCCGGGTGACGCATTCCGTGCCGGGGGAGGTGCTGTCGGCGGCCATCGAGAAGGCGCGACGACGGCAGGTCTTCACCCGCATCGATCTCACGCGCCGACTGGCCATCGCGGCTGCTCCGGTCGAACGCGAAGGGAAGCTCATCGGCGTCGTCGTGGCGGCCAACAACGGTGAGAACTCGTGGCAGATCATCCAGGCCGCGCGCTCGAGGATGGTCGCCGGCTTCATCATCGCGCTCCTCGTCTCCGGCGCGGTGGCGCTCGGGTTCTCCGAGTTCATCGCCTATCAGGTGCGGACCCTCACCAAGGGTGCGCTGGCCATCGCCGAGGGCGACTTCGGCCAGAGGCTGCGCGGCTTCTTCCCGGATGAGGTCGGTGAGCTGGCCGAAGCGTTCAACCTGATGGCCGGCAAGCTGGGGCAGGCGTTCGATACACTCTCGGCGCAGCAGCAGGAGATCGTGGCCGTCATCAACACCATGGGTGAGGGTCTGATCGGCGTCGACGGCGACGGGACCATCCGCCTGGCCAACCCGGCCGCATCGGAACTCTTGAAGCGCCCGCTCGACCAGTTGGCCGGCGAGTCCTTCGAGAGCGTGATCAAGTCCGAGGCGCTGGTCGAGTCGATCAGCGAGGCGATGATCGGCCACGAGGTCTTCGAGACCACGCCGCACGAGGGCCGCGACGTTCTCTTCCACGCGACGCCCATCCGGGACGAGCTGGGACGCATCGGCGGCGTGGTTCTCATCCTGCGCGACGTCACCCAGGCGCGCCGCCTGGAGCAGGCGCAGCGCGACTTCATCGCCAACGCGTCCCATGAGCTCAGGACGCCGCTGACTTCACTGAAGGGCTACCTGGAGCTGCTGGAAGACGGCGCCAAGGAGAAGACCGAGGTCCGTGACCGGTTCCTGGGCACCATGCAGCGCGAGGTGGGCCGCATGGAACGGCTGGTGCGCGACCTATTCACGCTGGCCCACATCGACGCCGGCCAGATACAGCTGAAACTCGGCGGCTACGCGCCGGCCGATCTCGTCGATGACGTCTGGGCGGTGGGTAAGCCGGTCGCCGACATCGCCGGGCTCCGGCTGGAGAAGACTCTCGCGCCCGGCTTGGAGGATGTCATGGCCGACCGCGACCGCATCGTCCAGGTGATGGTCGGCTTCGTCGACAACGCCATCAAGAACGGCCGGCCCGGCGATGCTGTGACCGTGTTCGCGGACCGTCGGAACGGTCGGGTCGTCATGGGCGTGCGTGACACCGGCGAGGGCATCCCGGAGGAGGTGCTGCCCCGCGTCTTCGACCGGTTCTTCCGGCGGACGCGCGTCGGCGCGGACAGCAAAGGCGCCGGGCTGGGTCTGGCCATCGCCAAGGAGATAGTCGAGGCGCACGGCGGGACCATCCAGGTGGACTCCAAACCCGGGCAGGGGACGACGTTCTCCTTCGACCTGCCGAAGGCGCCCGTCGCCTAGAGTCGCCAGAAGCCGCCCTCCGCGTAGAGCCCCCCGTTCTCCAGCCGGCATCCGGACCGTCGTGCCCACTGACCTGGCATCTTTGTGGTTTCTTCACGGTTTCGTCACCTCATCTACGATTGACTGTAGTAGATGGCCCGCGTATACTCGTTTTCGCACGTAGATGGCCTGCCGGTGTCTGGAGAGGGGCTATCGCTCAGCGCATGTGATGCGCCTCGGGCAGACAGCCGGGCACGCTGCGCAGGCCCTGTGAGAAGGACAAACGAGATGGGTAAGTTCAAACCGGGCATCGTTCGCCCCGACGGCGACGGCATCCGCAAGGCCCTGGGAGATCTGGAAGCTGAGATCATGGAGATCGCCTGGGAAAAGGAGTGCGTCTCCGTGCGCGACGTGCACGCCACGCTCTCGAAGAAGCGTGACCTGGCGTACACGACCGTGATGACGGTCATGGGGCGCCTGGCCAACAAGGAGCTTCTCCGCAGGGAGAAGAAGGGCAAGCAGTTCCTCTACTGCCCCTCGGTCAGCAGGGCGGATTTTGACAAGAGCATCGTTCGTTGCGTGATGGATGGGCTCCGCAAGGACCTCTCAGCGCCGGCGCTCGCCTACTTCGTCGAGGAATTCGCCGGCAGCGACGAAGCTACCTTGGCCGAGCTCGAGCGCATGATCGCGGAGAAGAGGCGGTCGCTCTAGGATGTCCGGCTGGAGAGCTTCCCGAAAAGCAGCCCTTAGCATTGCCGCTCTGACCGCAGCCGGGTTGGGCGCGGTGGCCCTAGTGCTCGCCGGGCTCGATAGGTGGCTGCTCGGCGGCTACTACACCGGCCAGGTAGCCACGGCCTGTAGCTCCATCGGGTCGGCCTGCGGCGCCATGGCGCGTGGCCTCTACACCTACGTGGGCAATCCATCGCAACTCATCACGATCCTGGGTGCCGGCGCGCTTCTGTTCGCCGCGGCCCGGGGCGCGTTTGTTCTGCGGAGCTCCCGCCGAGCGACACGCGAGTTCTGGTCTCTAGACGAGAGTCCGATAAGTCCCATCGCCCGCCGGCGCCTGTTGAAGCGGCTGGAGCGGGCCGACGTCGCGTTGACAACAGCGCAGATTCGCTACTCGCCGGACGAGCGTCCGGTCGCCTTCACGGCGGGCCTGGTGCGACCGGCCGTCTGTGTCACGCGCGGCCTTCTTGACCGGCTCTCGGACGACCAGCTCTCAGCTGTTCTCGCCCACGAGGCCGCCCACGTGGAGCGGCGCGACAATCTTCAGATCTTCACCAGTATGATTCTGCGTGACTTCCTGTTCATCTTCCCGCTGGCGCACTACCTCGCGGCGGTGTATCTCCGTGAGAAGGAGCTGGCGGCCGACGACCGGGCGGTTCAGCGGACCGGGAAAGCCGCCGATCTCGCCGAGGCCATCGTCACGATGACGCGCTTTGGCAAGGGTCGCGCCCCGGTGCCCGCACACGCATCCTTTGCTGAGCCCGCCAGTGCCAAGACGCGTGTGTCCCGTCTTCTGGATGAGTCCTTCCGGACTCCGCGCGAGTCCCGGACCCTGCTGGTAGCCGCCGGGGTCACCGTCCTGATGGTGCTTGCCCTAGGCACGAGCGCCTGGGCACTCCCGTCTGGGCAACCGGAGACGACCGGCAAGTGCCTGGGTAACGCAGCGTGTGCCGGCGCCGGCTACAGCTGCTGCCGGAACCCGTAAGGGGCGCGCGATGAGACCCAAGTTCGACCCCAAACTCCTGATTGCAGGTGTGGTCATCGTGCTGGCGGCCATCTTCGTCTTCCGGGGCATGGCCGGCGGCGGCTTCGGCGGCTCCACCGGTGCCGGTTCGGGCGCGAGTAGTACCGCCCAATCGCTGCAGCTCCTGGACGGCTCGACCGTCCAGGTGGGCGGCGCGACCGGAAAGCCTACTGTCGTCAGGTTCTTCGGCACCTGGTGACCGAGTTGCCGCCAGGAGGCTCCTGGCTTCGCCAACACCGCCAAGCAGTACGGTGCCCGCGGGGTCCAGTTCATCGGCATCGCGTTGAACGATAGTCCGGAGCAGGCGTCCGCCTTTGTCCGCGAGATGGGCTGGACGTTCCCGGTGGGCATTGACGGCACCGGCGAGATAGCCAACGCGTACCAGGTGTCCAGCATCCCGACCACGGTCTTCTTGGCGTCGGACGGTACTGTCGCCAATACCCGGGTCGGCGGGCTGGCCGACGCCGACTTCTCCCAAGAGGTAGCCAAGATATCGAGGTGAGCCGGTGGACGGGGGGTATCTGGTCGCACTGGGAGCGGGCCTGGCCTCTTTCCTTTCACCATGTGTTCTCCCGCTCGTCCCCGTCTACATCTCTGTCATCTCCGGTTTCTCATTGGCGGACATCGAGGAGGACCGCAGCCGGACTGGCGCGGTACTTCTCTCGTCGGCCCTCTTCGTCCTCGGATTCTCGCTTGTCTTCATCGCGCTCGGCGCGACGGCCTCGGTGGTCGGCGCCTTCCTCGCCCAGAACCGCGCGTTGCTCTCTCGGTTGGCCGGGTTCTTCATCGTCGTGATGGGCCTGTTCGTCTCCGGTCTTCTGCCGATGCCGTGGCTCCAGGGAGAGCGCCGCTTCCACATCTCGCCGACCGGCTTCGGCCGCGCCGGGACAGTGCTTCTCGGGATGGCGTTCGGCCTAGGGTGGACGCCTTGCGTCGGGCCGTTCCTTTCGG
>CAYWVN010000012.1:20168-25987 GCA_964461725.1 uncultured Coriobacteriia bacterium
CCGTGCTGGCCTACGCCGCGAGCGGCGCGACAGTCGGCCGGGGGGTCGCACTGCTCTCGGTCTACTCGCTCGGGCTGGGGCTGCCGTTTCTGTTGGTCGGGCTTCTCGCCGGGCGGTCTCTGTTCTTCTTCGATTGGTACAAGAAGTACATGGCCCGGGTCCAGTTGGTGAGCGGCGTACTCATGGTGCTCTTCGGGTTCCTCATCCTGAGCGGGCTCCTGCCGCAGCTCTCCCGCTTCCTGTACCGGTTCTGGCCTTCACTGTAGAGGCGGTTGGCTTGCCTCCAGGCCTGGATTGCGACACACGTTCCGTCAAGGCATTGCGGCTTCCTGTCGATAGGTGCAACAGTAGAGACCGAGCGAGAGAACTGCGGTGGGTCACGAGCTGAGGAGTTCTGGGGCGGGCCCTCCGTAGAGCGAGCACCTATGAGCGACCGAAGGCGTGCCCCAAAGACACCCAATAGCAGGAAGACGGCTGCGGCCGAACCATCGCGGAAGCGAACACGAGCTCGGCGGAAGCGGACGGAAACGGGAGCCCCCATCCCGGTCATCGAGCCTCTCCGCCGTGCACTCCAGTCGGTCCTAGACGCGCTGCCCCACTATGCTCTTCTGCTCGATTCCCGGCATCACATCTTCATGGGGAACCAGGCTCTTCTTGCTGAAATGGGGACGGACTCTGGGAGCGTCGTGGGGCGCTTCTGCCCCGAGGCCATCCACGGTACCTCCGAACCCTACCCCGGGTGCCCACTTGAGGAGGCGGTGAAGAGGGGCGGGGCCGTCGAGAGAGACCTCTTCGACGAGCGGACCGCGCGTTGGCTACGGGCGGCCGTCTATCCGACCCACCTGGCCACCCCGGCGGGCGACCTACTCTACCTGCACTTCGTGCGGGACATCACGAGGATGCGGAGGGTCGAGGAAGAGGGCGTCGAGGTCGACGAGCGATTCCGAAGCGCGTTCGAGCACGCCCGCGTTGGGATGGCTGTTTCCGACACGCGCGGGCGTTATGTCAAGGTGAACCGTGCCCTTTGCGAGATACTCGGCTACTCGGAGGAAGAGCTTCTGGCCATGGACTATCAGTCGGTGACGCATCCGGATGACCTCGAGGAAAGCCTGTCCATGAGCCGTCAGGTGTTGGGAGGTGAGCGGGACTCGTTCGAGTTGCAGAAGCGGTATGTTCGGAAGGACGGGCGCGTCATCTATGGACAGCTGAACCTCTCGCTGGTGAGGGACTCCGGCGGGCGGGCCCTGTACGGCACCTCGCAGATCCAAGACGTCACCGGTCGCACAGAGGCGGAGGATGCGCTTCGCAAGTCAGAGGCCAACTACCGCGCCATCTTCGATGCCGCCAATGACGCCATTTTCGTCCACGACGCGGACACGGGCGCGATTCTGGATGTGAATCGGAAGATGCGCGAGATGTACGGCTACAGTGCCGAGGAGACCAGAAGCCTCAGGGTAGAAGATCTGAGCGCGGGCTCGCCACCATATTCCCAAGTCGAGGCTGTCAAGTTTGTCCGCGCCGCTGCCAAGGGGAAGCCGCAGCTTTTCGAGTGGTTGGCAAGGGATAAGCGTGGTCGGTTGTTCTGGGTGGAGGTCAACCTGAAGCGTGCCACTATCGGTGGCGAGGAGAGCCTGCTGGCCATCGTGCGTGACATATCTGAACGCAAGAAAGCGGAAGGGCAGTTGCGCGTATATGGCGAGCAGATGGCTGAGATCGCCGAGATCGCCACGGAGCTGTCCTCAGAGCTGTCGGTGAACCGGCTGCTGCCCAAGATAGCCCGCCGGGCGACCCAGCTCCTGGGTGGGGATGCGGCGGCCGTCGCGATGAGGGTGGGAGAGGACATCGTTTACCCTTATCTTCACAAGATGCCCGCCAAGCTGAAGCAGCTCGTGGTGAAGGGCGGGGGCGGTATTGCCGGCTACGTGGTGTCCACCGGGCAGTCCGTCAACATCCCCGACTATCCTGGTGACCCTCGGGCAGTGCCTGAATTCGTCGACGCGGGTCTCCAGACCCTTGTCGCAGCACCGCTCGCGATGGGAAGCAGAGTGTTCGGGGCAATCGGTGTTTTCGGCCTATCTCCGGAGACACGCTTCACGGACGAGCAGGTTGCCCTGCTGGAAGCTGTCGCCAAGACCTCCGCGGTCGCCATCGACAAAGCCCGAGCCTACGAGAAGCTCCAGCGTCAGGAGAAGCAGATGACCTCGCTATACGGGGTCAGCAAGTCCGTAGCCTCCGACAGGAGGATCGACCGCGTTTTGGAGAAGATCGGGCTGACGGTGTGCCGGAATCTGGCAGCGGACAAGGCGCTGGTCTCGGTTCTAGCAGGCGAGCGGTTATACTACGCCGCAAGCTGCGGAGTGCCGGACGCGCTCTTCTCCCTGTACAAGTTTGCGAAGGGAGAAGGCGTGTGTGGCAGGGCCGCCTCCGACGGTCGGGCGACGCAGTGTGCGGACATGTCCCGCCATCCCGAGCAGGCATCCCGCGCGTATGCCAAGAAGATGGGCATCAAGGGGACGCTGTCGGTTCCCATAAGAGCGAGACGGCGCGTCCTTGGGACGCTCAACTTGTACGTGAGTACTCCCCGGCAGTTCGACGATGACGAGGTGAAGTTGGCAGCGGCGTTCGCCGACCAGGCGGCCATCGCCATAGAGAACGCCGAGATGTACGACGACCTGCAGAGGCGGCATGCCCTCCAGCTGGAACTACTGCACAAGGTCATGACCTCAGAAGAGGACGAGCGCAACCGGTTGGCGGGCGCCCTCCACGATGACGTTCTGCAGTCGACGATTGCCGCTCTCTACCACATCCAGGCGGCCGAAGGGACAGCCGACGTGGCGCAACTTGGCCTGACCAACGCCAAGGTCCACTCGCTTCTGCTAGAGAGTGTCGAGACCGCCAGGGAGCTCATCGTGGACTTGCGCCCTCCGTTCCTGCGGGAGCTTGGCTTCGTGAGAGCTGTTCGCAAGCTGGCCGAGCGCTTCGAGGAGCGCTCCCACGTTCGTGCGAGCGTGTCGGCGCGACACGTGCCCAGGCTTTCCCAGTCGGTGGAGACCGCCCTCTACAGGGTCGTCCAAGAGGCTCTGGCAAACGTCGAGAAGCACTCTGGTGCCGACAAGGTAACCATCTCGGTTTCTCGCCGCCGTGAGTCCGTCGAGCTGCGGATAAGGGACAACGGCGTCGGTTTCGAGAGGATGCGCCGGCGACGTGACCGCCTGCGCCACTTCGGCCTCTCCTTGATGGCCGAGCGGGCCATGCTCTGCGGCGGGATCCTCGATGTCGACACCGCTCTCGGGGAAGGCACCCTGATCAGGGTGGCCGTACCCCTCTCGATGGCAGTCGACGCCTCCAAGGCGGCCGCTCCCAACGGTCTGCCCGACATGTCCTGACCGCCTGCCCGACCGATCCTGACGTTCTGCCCGCCTATCCCGAGGGCGTGCGCTTCACCGTATTTTCACACTTCCCGGCGCACCAGTTCATAGTTATCTCCTACAGTGTGTAGTAGACTACGTTTGTGACCGCGGTAGGCGGCCATCCGTGTGTCTAGCGGCATGTATGAGCTGGCGACGGGCCAAGACGGAGAAGCCGGCGATCGGCTGAGACGGCAAGGGACAAGGATTCGAGAGCTTGGATATTGGACTATGGTTCGTAACCGGACTCATAACCAGCCTCCACTGCATCGCCATGTGCGGGACGATGGTCGTGTCGTACGCAATCCAGGGCCAGGCGCAGGCTGCCAACCGGTGGCAGGCGCTGAAGCCGCACCTCTACTACCACTCGTTCAAGCTGTTGTCGTACACCGCCGTGGGTGCGATTCTGGGCGCGATCGGCTCCGCATTGAACATCGGGCCGATCCGCGGCGGGGTTTCCATCTTCGCCGGCATCTTCATGCTGATCATGGCGATCAACATGCTCAACCTCTTCCCGGGTCTGCGCCGCGTCAATCTCTCGATGCCGCGCGGCCTTACGGCGTGGCTGTTCAAGCGCGAGACGGCGGCCAAGACGCACGACCGCGAGGTCGCCGCAACGGGGCGCCAGTCCTACACCGCGCCGATCGTCTTTGGGTCGCTCACCGGGCTGATGCCCTGCGGGCCGCTCCAGGCGATGCAGCTGAACGCCGCCGGCTTGGGGAGCGCGTTCGCGGGCGGGCTCTCAATGTTCGTCTTCGGCCTGGGAACCGTCCCGCTCATGCTGGGTTTCGGGAGCTTCACGTCGCTGGCGAGCCACGGGCTGAAGAAGCGCGTCATGAAGCTCTCGGCGGTCGTCGTGGCCATCCTCGGTCTCATCATGCTGAACCGCGGCCTGGTCCTGCAGGGCATCCCCTACAACTTCAACACCGCCCAGGTGGCGCTGAAGCAGGCGGTCGGCATCCAGGACAAGGCGGCGACCGGCTCATCGAAGATCGCGAAGGGCGTCCAGGTGGTGAACCTGGAGGTCTCCGGAACCACCTACAACCCGAGCACGCTGGTCGTCCAGCAGGGCATGCCGGTGAAGCTCGTCATCGACCACAAGGACAACAACGCTTGCGCGGCCCAGATCGTCTTCCCTGCATGGGGCGTCTTCCGGGATCTCCCGGTCGGCAAGACCGTCATCACGTTCACACCCAAGGAGAGCGGGACGTTCAGTTTCAGCTGCGGCATGGGCATGATGCAGGGCTCGGTCGTCGTGCTGGAGAAGGGGCAGACGCTGGCCGACGCTCAGGCGGGCCGTGGAGGGACAGGCGCGGGTGCGTCGGCGGACGGCCCGAGTCCGACCGCGGTGCTGTTCGTGGTCTTCGCGCTGGTGGGTGGCGCGGCGATTATGGCCAAGCGACGCACGGCGGCCGGCCCGGTGGCAGCGTCGGACGCGGCTTCTGTGGGGGCGTCGAGGCCGGGGGCCGCGGGTACCGCGTCACGTTCGGCCAAGTCCCGCGGGAAGAACGGTCGGCCGGTCAAGGGAGCCGCTCGAAAGCATCCGGCCGGTACGTACCGGGTCCTGCCGGGCGTCTATCTGAGTTCGGACGAGATCATGTGGGCGGCAATTGCCCTCGGGCTGGCGACGATCCTGGGCTATTCGATGGGGAGCTCGAGGGTCGTGGCTCCGCAGGGTGGCCAGCCAGGCTTTGTTGCGCCGGCCGGCGTGAACGGTCCGGCGGCAGCGCCGCAGGGAGCGCCGATACAAACGGGCCAAAGCAGCCCCTAGAGACTTGCGTGAGACTTCACCCGCGCCCGACGGGCGGGGTGGCAACGGAAAGGAGAGATGAGGAATGACAGCGACAAAGACGGTCACACTGTCCACCGGCGGCATGTTCTGCACAGCGTGCGGCATGCTGATCGAGACGGCGCTCTCCAGATTGGACGGCGTCGAAGAGGTAAAGTCCGACTTCGCGACTGAGACCACCACGGTGAGCTATGACCCGGAGAAGGTCACCCTGGATCGATTGGTCGAGGAAGTGGAAGAGGCCGGCTACGAAGCCAAGGTCCCGGTCTAGACGGTGCAGCAAGGCGCAACGTATTGATGGAAGGAGCACAGGGAATGTCTGAAGCAGGAAAGAACAGGAAGGGCGGTGCCAAGAAGCGCACGGCGACGCGCCCAGCTCGTCGCCCCGCGCCGGTGAGGCGGCAATCGATCAGCAAATGGTGGGTGATCGCCGGTGTGGTGGCCGCGACCTACCTTGGGTCATACGCCATCGGCTCGGCGGCCAGCAGCTCGCAGAACCCGGGCGGCTTGTACCCCGGCGGCTACGGCAACGCGGGCACATACAGCCAAAACGGCGACCAAGGCGCGGGCGCGTCGGCAGGCTACGGTGCCCAGACGGGTGGCGCCGGCGCGGCGGGTGGCGC
>CAYWVN010000013.1:0-25255 GCA_964461725.1 uncultured Coriobacteriia bacterium
CCGGTGGAACCGGGGTGAGTGGACTGGGGCGCACCACGGGCGGTCTTGGGATGATCGCTGGGGCCGTCAGGGGTTGGATCCTCGCTCGGCTGGCTGCCCTGGACGCCGCCGCCGTCGGTGTCCCCATCCGGGGTCGGGTTGACGTCGCCGTCGGCTGGGCTGGAGTCCGGGTGGGAATCAGCTCCCTCATAGGTGCCGCTGCCCGAGCCCTCGCCCGATCCCTCGCGAGAGCCGTCGCCATCATTCTCGGACGCGGCGTCACCCCGTTCGCGGCCGTCGGTGCCGCCGGGTTCGCCCTCTCCGCCGGTCCCCCGGCCTCCCGCCTCTTCTATGCCTTCCGATATCTCGGCTTCCGCGTCTTCGTGAGCTTCGCGGACCGCCTGTACCGGAATCACCATCTTATGGGCCATCTGCAACCGCAGCGCCCGCTGTTCCAGGCGGCCCTTGGCAACCACACCCGCTCCGACGACCCCGCCTGTGAGCAGCGCGGCCACGGCCAGCGCCGTCGCCTTGGTCGTGAGTGAAGATGCCAGCTTGCCGGCGAGCAACCCTGAGCCGATGCCCGCGGCGGTGCCGAGCGCCGCCCCGCCCTGGGCGATGATGGCGGCTTTCAGTCCGGCGGAGGGGAGAACGGGCAGCAGGGCGCGGACCATCACGGAGCTGCGGCGGAGCTCTTGCTCCAGCTTGCGGCATTCCGGGCATGCCCGCATATGTGCGCGGACCAGCGCCACCTCGTCTTCGGGAAGCTCGCCGTCAACGAGCGCAGATATCTTCACCGCCGCGTCGGCGCAGGAGAGCTCCTCGAGGGCGCTGAAGCGCGCCTTGAACTCGCGCCGGGCTCTGAATACGATTGTGTCCACCTGCCGCCTCGGTATCTTCATGGCCGCTGCTATCTCCTCGTAACTCAATCCCTGCAGCTCTCTCAGGACGAGGGCCGCCCGGTACTTCTCCGGCAGCGTTCCCATGACCGTCTCGATCTGCCGCTGAAGGGCCGCGCCCTCCAAGGCCTCCTCTGGCTGCCGCTCAGGCGTGCTGTCTGCCTGGAAGCCCAACGCCTCGTCGTCTGAGACAGTCGCCACCCGACGTCCCCGGCGTCGCGCCTCGTCGATCGAGACGGTGGTCGCGACCCGGTACAGCCAGGGGGCGATACTCTCGCCGGTCGGCTGCGGCAGCTTCCTCGCCAGTCGCAGGAAGACCTCCTGGGTCACGTCCTCGGCGTCCTCGCGGTTCCGGAGCATCCGGTAGGAATAGTTGAAGATGCGTAGGTGATACCGGCTGACCAGCTCCTCAAAGGCCCGGGTATCCTTGTCGCGGGCCAGCTCGACGAGCTGCTCGTCAGAGAATGCCTTCACATCTCCTCCGGGCTGAGAGCCTGGTTGGGCCGACTGCGAAGTCGCCGCTGCACTTCTCATAACGCTCGCTTTCCGTGAAACTGTCGTCTTCATAGTATCGGCCGCACGGCCTTCAAGCCGTAGCGCGATAGGGTGTCAACCGCTGACGTGCTCTGACGCTGTCCTTTGGATGCCTCACGAGGCGGGCCTGGTTCCCCTGGGTGGAAGAAGCGCGGCGCGGCGGGTGTTCCAGTGGGCCCTACGATTTCGGGAGCGGTCCTTCGCCGGTGCTACGAGATCGAGATCAGGTGTGATTCGATCACGCGCCAGTGGGTTCCCTTGCGGACCAGCCGGTACCGGTAGAGAGCCGTACCCACGGCTTCTCCCTCGATCAGGACCCGTACCTGCGCCTTCTTGCCCCGGACCTTAATCCGGCCTAGCGTCAGTATCACGCTGACCTTCGACGACACTCGCGAAGAGCCGGGTGCGGGCGACGCCGTGGCCGTGGCCGGCGAGGTGGCGGTGGCCGGGGTCGCGCCCCACGGGGGCCTGCTGGTGGCCAGCGTGACGCTGGTACCTAGGCCTTTCAGCCGGGGCCTTAGCTTGCGGCGCAGGCCGGCCTTTAGAGCTTTGCCGGCTACCACGACCATGTAGTCCTGGCGACCGGCCTCCGGCACCACGCCGGCGAAGTAGGCCTCCTGCACCGCCGCCAACGCGACCCCCACCTTGGCGTTCCTGGGCCCGCGCGACGCGTAGCCCGGCACCAACTTCCCGCGCCAGGTCCGGAGCGGTAAGGCGCGCGCCGGCGGCGGTCCGGCCGGTTGCAGCCAGGCGCCGACCAGTTGCCGGCCGGAGCGTAGCATGTGGGCGATCACGTGGTAGCCTCGGTTCGGTTCGGGTCCCAGGTCGGCCCGGAGAACCTCGACTCGGCTGCCGGCCAGCCCACGGAAATCCAGATGAGCGGCACGCGACGCCTTCAGCAGCGTTCGCCACGGGATACCGTCGGGGTTGCGGCCCTTGTGTAGGTCACGGGGCACGTTCACGAAGTCGTCCGTGAAGTAGAGTAACTTGGCTTTGAGGCCGTACTTGTCGAGGAAGCGGCGCACCTCATCGGTCAGAGGCCGACGTGGGTCGATGGTGAAAGAAGAGGTCCGGGCGCGGGGCGACTGCGCGCTCCGTGCGACCGGACGCTGCTCGGCCATCCGCAAGAGGCCCAAGGCCAAGGCGGCGCAGACGACCACAGCGGCGGCGAGCAGGAAGGTGCGCGTGCGGTGCGGCCTGGCGAAGAGGTACTTCCGCACGTCAGATACCCGATCCATCGTCTGCCAACGTCGTCTCCCTGCAGGCGGTCGGCGCCGGCCGGTAGCGGCCGGTTGCGGGCGGCCCAATTCTAGCAGAGCACCGGCTGAACATGGCCGCCTCTTTCATCGACTCACGTCCTTTGGTATGATAAAAACGCTAGTGGGCACCAGAAGTTGCTAGGTTTTGACAATGTTTCTCTGTTGGTTCCGTAGGGGCGGGAACGCCGTTCCGGGGGTGGGAGTTCTCCGGAGGGAGAGAGAAACGAATCAAGCAGGCTGGATCTCAAGCCAGCGAACCGCAACCGCAGCTGCTTCTGTCAACAGAGGCCCGCAGCCACGGGGCTCAAACGTGGTCGACCCCCGGACTGGGCCGTTGCCGCGGCGCGGTGCCTCAAACCTCTACCGGATTCCCAGTAGGATACCCATATTTTGGCATACCATTCAAAGGCTTCCGAGCCCCCGGTACCGACGAGGATCGGCGGCCGACGAGCTCAAGCTCTAGCGAGGGGGTGATCTGGGCGCAGAGGGTGTCTCACGGTCGGATTCCAGACTGAAAGAGGGGGAGGTGTCAGAACTCAAGTGAGTAGCAATCAGTTGATGGATCACCTCGAGATACGAGGGGTAACGCGCCGGAGCTTCATCAGGATGTGCGCTCAGGTGGCGGCCTTCATCGGCCTGTCGGAGCTATATGTCCCCGAGATAGTCAATGCGCTCACCAAGGCGGCCAAGAGACCGAACGTCCTGTGGCTCTCGCAGGGAATATGCACCGGGTGCACTGAGTCGATCGCCCAGTCGGAGTATCCAGACCCAGCGCAGATCGTGCTCGACCTCATCTCCATGAACTACTGGGAGACCCTGATGGCGGGTGCAGGCGACGCGGCTGAGAAGAGCATCCAGGACACCATCAAGAACGACAAGGGCAAGTACCTGGTGGTGGTCGAGGGTGCCATCGAGCGTGGCTGGAACGGCAACGCCCTGCGCATCCGCGACAAGACGGGCCTTGAGGTCTTGAAGGAGGTTTCGAAGGACGCTGCGGCGGTCATCGCCGTTGGCAGCTGCGCGTTCGACGGAGGCTGGGTGGCCGCCGGACCCAACCAGAGCGATGCCACCGGCGTCATGCAGGTCATCGGTCCGGACAAGGTCGTGAACCTCCCGACCTGCCCCGTCAATCCCGAGTGGTTGGTCGCGGTACTCGTAGACTACATGCTGCTGGGCAAGCTCCCCGAGCTGGACGCCTTGCGTCGCCCCGTGGGTATCTACGGCGAGACTATCCATGACAACTGCCCGAGGCGCGGACATTTCGAGCGCGGGGAGTTCGTGAGTCAGTTCGGAAGTGCCGAGGAAGCTAAGAACTTCTGTCTCTACAAGATGGGCTGCAAGGGCCCGACCACCGACACCAACTGCCCGGTAGTCCGCTGGAACGCCAAGGTGAGCTGGTGTGTGGAATCCGGCTCGCCCTGCATCGGCTGCGGGAGCCCCAACTGGGTGGACAACAACGCGCCCTTCTTCTCGCGGCTGGCTGCCATCAACCTGCCGGGGATCGGCGGCACCAGCCCGGACACGATCGGCAAGGTTATCGGCGCCGCCACCGTAGTGGGGCTGGGTGCGCACCTGGTCGGGCAGATCGCGACGGGCCGCATGGGCAAGGGCGGACCCAGAGAAGGCGAAGGGGGTGGTGAGTGATGGCCCGCGTCGTCATCGATCCGGTCGTCCGTCTGGAAGGACACCTGCGCGTCGAGGTCGAGGTCAAGAACGGCAAGGTGACCGATGCATGGAGTTCGGGAACATTGTTCCGCGGCATGGAGGCGTGCCTAAAGGGCCGCGCGCCGGAAGACGCTTTCTACGTCGCGCAGCGCATCTGCGGCGTCTGCCCGGTACCGCACGGCATGGCGTCCACCATGGCTACGGAAGAGGCGCTGGGAATCAAGATCCCGAACAACGCGAGGCTCATCCGGAACCTCATCCAGGGGGCTCAGGATCTCCACTCCCACATCCTGTGGTTCTACCACCTGAGCGCGCTCGACTACGTGGACATCACGAGCGCGCTGAAGGCAGATCCCAAGAAGGCGCTGGCGCTGGCGGCCGCCGCAGGTACTTCCGCGGCCGACTTCGCCGCAGTCAAGGACCGGGTCGCCAAGCTGGTCGCAAGCGGCCAACTAGGGCTCTTTGCCAGTGGCTACTGGGGTCACCCGGCCTACAAGCTGCCACCTGAACTCAATCTGATCGCGGTCGCGCACTACCTGGAGGCGCTCGAGATGCAGGCCGAGGCCTCGCGCATAGTTGCCGCAATGGGCGGCAAGATGCCGCACTTCATGTCATGCCCGCCAGGCGGGACGACATTCGTGCCGACCGACGAGAAGATGGGCAACATCTGGTCCCGCATCCAGAAGGTCCGCAACTTCGTCATGAACACCCTGTTGCCGGATACCTTGGCCATCGCGCCGTTCTACCTGGACGCGGCCGGATACGGGGCGGGCCATAAGAACTACCTGGCGTGGGGAGTCTACGAGGACAAGTCCTTCGATCCCAAGAAGCGGCTCTTCCCGCGTGGCGCCATCTTCGGAGGGAAGCTCAAGGTCGAGGATCCCACGCCGGGCGACGTCATGGAGTTCGTGGACCACGCTTGGTATGCGCCCGAGAGCGGAAAGAAGAACCCGTCCGAGGGCGTCACCCAGCCGAAGTTCGATTCCTATAGCACCGACGGGAAATACACTTGGGTCAAGGCACCCAGGCTGAAGGGCCGACCGATGGAGGTCGGAACTCTGGCCCGCGTGCTGGTCGCCTACGCGGCCGGCGACAAGACCACGGTGAAGATCGTCAACAGCGTGTTGGCGAAGCTGGGTGTGGCCGGCAAGCCGGAGGTGCTACTCTCGGTCCTCGGCCGCATCGGCAGCAAGACCATCGAGTCGGTGATTATTGCCGACGCCATGGTCGGCTGGCTCAACGAGCTGGTGGCGGGCCTCAAGGGCGGCGACGCCAAGGTGCACGAGCCCTACGAGATCAAGGATGGCGAGGGCGTGGGTCTCTGGGAGGCGCCGCGCGGCGCGCTGGCCCACTGGATCAAGATCGAGGGCGGCAAGATCGCCAACTACCAGGTGGTTTCGCCGTCTACGTGGAACTTCGGCGGCCGCGACGACAAGAACGTGCGTGGCCCGGTGGAGGAGGCCTTGATCGGCACCCCCGTGGCCGACAACGACCGGCCGCTGGAGGTCCTCAGGGTCGTGCACGGCTTCGACCCATGACTGGGATGCGGGGTCCACGTGATTGGATCCACGACCAAGAAGGGTTCGAACGCCAGGGCCGCCTTGAGCAAGAGGCTGGCAACCAAAGAAGTAAGGTAGGTGAGCCCGATGCCGCACAAGGTCAAGGAGGAGCATCCACTGCCGGCGGTCCTGCTGCACTGGGCCCACCTGGTATCGATGATAGTGCTCGGGTTCACCGGGTTCTTCATCCACTATCCCTTCGCGGCGCTGCCCATGGGGTGGATGCGCCAGAGCCACTTCATCTTCATGTACGTGCTGGTAGCGGTTCTGGTGATCCGCGTGTACTACGTCTTCTTCGGGGCCGGCACATCGAACGTGGCCGGCAGCCGGGTGAAGATGCGGGACACCAAGAACTTCTGGTTCCAGCCGGAGAACAAGGGCCGGCTCGTCGAGGTCGCCAAGTACTACCTGTTCTTCCGCAAGACCCATCCGGCCACCGGCAAGTACAACCCGCTTCAGAAGGTCACCTACGGATTCTGGGCGATCTTGATCCTCATGCAGGCCGTGACGGGTTTCGCGATGTACTGGCCCGCGTGGGGATGGTTCGCCTCATTGAATATATGGGTGGGCGGGCTGATGATGATGCGGACACTCCACTGGTTCATCATGTGGCTGTTCCTCATCACGGTCGCCCTCCATAGCTACCTCTCCCTGGCCGAGGACGTCGCGGCTTTCCCGCTGATGTTCTGGCACGCGGAGTCCGAGGGGGAGTAAGATAGAGAAGACCACAAGTGGAGGAAGGACACGCAGGCGGGGTGGTCGCGGCGGCACACGAGGCGATGTCGCGGCCGCTCCGTCTTTGTCCGGAGGGATTTGACGAGTGAAGCTTAGGACGCGCCTCACTGTATGGATACTGGCTATCGTGCTGCTCTCGGGCGGCGTGTCGTACTTCGTCATCCGGGGTTTCCAGCAGGAGTCCCGGGTGAAGGACTTTACCTCCTTCGCCGATGTGCTGGGGCAAACGGTGCGCAACAGTATCCGTCACGACATGCTGGTGGAACAGCGGGAGAACATCAAGCCCACACTGCGAGACTTGGGGCGCAGCGAGCTGATCGTCGAGATACGCGTCTACGCGCATCCGGACCAGGTTATCTACTCGGCGCTCGAAAAGGAGAACGGCCTCAGGATCCCTAGGGACAAGGCGGTGGCCCAGGTCTTCGACACGGGCAAATCCGTCACCCGGTACGAGCGGCACTACGGCGTCGCGGTGTATTCAGTGCTCATCCCCGTTCCCAGCGAGCGGCGGTGCCGGGGGTGCCACTTTGGCGGCCAGAAGGTGCTGGGTGTGGTCGAAGTCGGGCTGCGCACCAGCGAGCTTGAGGAGCGGTTGGCCGACGACGCGCGTCTGACGGCCGTCATGCTCGGGGTCACATACTTGGTTCTGCTGGTGCTCGTCCTGGTGTTCCTGCGCCAATCGGTGGTGGAGCGCGTGAGGGTGATCGTGGAATCCATCGCTGAGATCGCCAGGGGCAATTACGGGTATCGCGTCAATCTGAGCACGCGTGACGAGTTCGGTACCATGGCGACCACCTTCAACGACATGGCCGCCCGGGTGGAGCGGACCATCCATGCCCTGGAACTGGCGCACGACCAGTTGGATCGCGCGCTGATGCGTTTCGGGAAGCTCCTGGCCACGACGGTCAATCCGAACGAGATCGCTGAGCTGGTGACCGACGAGCTGGCCGACAGCGTCGGCGCTACGGAAGCGGCCGTCCTGGTGCGCCAATCAGACGACAGCCTGCTGGCGCTCGGTCGGCGAAACCTGGCCCAGGAGCTTGTCTCCGCCTACAATGCCGAGCCGGCCGTCTGGGGGGAAGTGCCGTATCTGCCGTCGCGTTTCCCTCCGGAGGGCATCAGGCTGGAGGAGCGGGAAGCCCAGGCGCCCTTCTTCAAGCTGTCCATGCTCCACCCGCGGAAGTCCTTCTACGCGTTCCCGCTGACCGGGCCGGAGAACCTGGTCGGTCTGGTCACGCTGGTGCCGCCGGACAGCGGCGCGATTTCGCCGACGGGCCAGCACACACTGGAGCTCCTGTGTCACGAAGCCGCTATCGCCATCGAGAACGCCCGGCTGCACCAGGCGCTCGGGGTGGCGTCGATTACGGACGAACTGACCCAAACGTACAACCGGCGGCATTTCTTCACCTCTATGAAGGAGGAGATCGCGCGCGCGGAGCGGTACGCGGGCGGGTTCAGCTTGGTTCTCATCGATCTCGACTACTTCAAGTTGTTCAATGACGCGTTCGGTCACCTGGTGGGTGACCGTATCCTGCGCCGGGTGAGCCATCTTGTAGTGGGACTGGTCCGGGCGTCAGACCGGGTCTTTCGGTATGGCGGCGACGAGTTCGCGATAATCCTGCCCGACACGCCTGAGAGGAGCGCTGTCGTCCTGTCGGAACGCATCCGCGAGGAGATCCGCCGAACGGACTTCGTGCCCCAGGGCGAGACCGCGGACTTCAAGCTGGGTGCCAGCGTAGGCGTCGTGAGATATGACCGCGAGCGCTTCAAAGGGGAATCGGACGCCATCTTCAAGGCTGTGGACGACGCGCTCTACGAGGCCAAGGCATCGGGCCGCAATCGCATCGTGGTGGGCTGATCTTGCGGTACGCACTGCTGGATGTGCTCGCCTGCCCAGATGATGGGACGTGGCCACTTGAGATCTCGGCGGTGGGTCGGCACGCGGCCGTGCCCGCACCCGAGCGGGTGGAGCCATGCACCGGCTATTGTGCGCGCCGGGACAGCCGCGAGCCTCCGGGTGAGACTGCGACGTGCATGGCCTGCTGGGAAACGGATCTTCTCGACGCTACCATCCACTGTCCGGGATGCGGCGCGGAGTTCGCCGTGGAACAAGGCGTAGCCCGGATGCTGCCGGAAGAGCTCCGTGTTCATGTGGGTGGGGAGGAAGGGGAGTCCGCCTCTCCGCCCGCACAGACGGAAGTCGCCGACAAGGTCTCGGAGCTGCGCGCCAGGGACCGCGAGGTCGATGACTACGACCGGATGACGGGGCTGGCCCTGCTCACGCGCCTGGAGTGGCCCCGGGTCCGCAAGGCGCTTTGTCTCTCCATGGCCGATCGCGTGCTGGAGGTCGGGTGCGGTACGGGCCGGATAACCCAGCGACTCTGCCACGAGAGCAGGAGTCTGGTGGCGGCGGATTTCTCGTTCAACTCGCTCGTCCGTTGTCGTGGCAAGATGCCGGCGGGCAGCGCCGCGCACTTGGTGCAGGCTGATGCGACTCATCTACCGCTGCGCGACGCGGTAGCCGACAAAGTGCTCAGCTGCCAGGTCGTCGAGCATCTGCCTTCGGAAGACGCGCGCCGGGCCATGATGGGGGAGATCCGCCGAGCGACTGCCGCGGGGGCCCTGGTCGTTGGAACGGCCTACTGGTACTCTTGGCTTACCGGCTTGGCGGGCGGCAAAGAGGGCTACCACAAGAGCGGCATCTACTTCTTCCGTTTTCGCCCCGACGAGTTGGCCGATCTCTGGTCGGTGGCGGTCGAGTCACCGGAAGTGGCGAAGCTGACTCCATATCTTCTCATGGCCCGAGGCCGTTCCCGCCCACGTGGCTCCGAGGTCGAAGTCGCGGCCAGACGCTCTGCGGCCAGACGCTCTTGACCGGGACCACACGGCTCTGACAGAATCGTCAACCAGCGGGTCCCGATTGGTTGACACTTCAAGGAGCCGACTGACATGAAAACGCGCGAACTGGTACTGTGCGGGCTTTTTGCGGCGCTGGTTGCCGCATCCGCCTGGGTTAAGATTCCGCTCCCATTCACCGCGGTGCCGCTCACGCTACAGGTGTTTGTCGTCCTCTTGGCCGGTGCGGTGCTGGGGGCCCGTCTGGGGGCGATCAGCCTCGTCGTATACGTTCTCCTGGGCGCTGTTGGCGTGCCGGTGTTCGCGGGCGGCGGCGCCGGGCTCGCCTACCTTCTCGGACCTACCGGCGGGTACGTCCTCGGGTTCGTTCTGGCAGCCCTTATCGTGGGCCTGGTGGCGGATCGGCAGCCGCCGGAGTCGAGTTCGATATGGGCCCGCGCGGCAAACGGGGGCGCCATGCTCGTCGGGATCATCGCCATCTACTTCGTCGGCCTCGTGCGACTCAAACTGGTTTCCGGCATGCCCTGGGACAAGGCCTTCCTGGCAGGCGTGTTGCCCTTCATCGGCTTCGATGTGGCCAAGGCCGTGGTCGCCGTCCTCGTCGCCCCGCGCCTCAAGCGGGCGCTGATGAGCTCTCGTGCGGCCGGGACTGTGACGGCTGACAGCGGTATCTGAGCCCCGTCAGCACTCCAGTCGACATGAGCACCCCGGTCCTCCTAGCCCACACCCCGCATCTCTAGTAACATAGGCGCGAAGCATGCCCGGGTGCTTGAACCGCGCCGGGCGTCGTTGTGACTACCGACCCGAACGGGGAGGCCGGATTGGCAGGGGGCCCGGAAGGACCGGTTCGACTTCATCCCGAGCCGTCCAAGAATGTGAACTTTCCACTCATCGCCGTCATCGGCGTGCTGGCCGTGATCGTTCTTTCCGCGGAGAGCGTCGCCGCGTTCTACGGTGAGTACCTGTGGTTCCTGGAGATGGCACAGGGCTCGGTGTTCAGGACGGTCATCTTCACGAGAGTCGGCATGGGGCTCCTGGTCGGATTGGGCGCCTGTCTGATGATCCTGGCCAACACACTGGTCGCCCGCCGTTCGGCCCCCCATTTCGCGATCACCTGGAACGAGGAGATCATCCAGCTCGATCTGAAGCGGGTCGAGCGCTACATGATATGGGTTGTCGTGGCCGGGGCGCTCGTTGTCGGTTTCGGCTACGGCGTGACCGCGGCGGCGAGATGGACGACGTGGGCGCGCTATGTCCATCAGGTGCCGTTCAATCTGACAGACCCCATCTTCCACCGCGACGTAGCTTTCTACATGTTCACCCTGCCGCTCGTCCGGCTCATCCAGGCATGGGTGAGCAGCATCCTGGTCCTATCGGCTGTGGCCGCCGGCGTGGTCTACGCGCTGTTGGGCTCGTTCCGGGTGGAGAACCGGAAGTTCTCGCTGATGCCACAGCCGGCCATCCACCTGTCCGCACTGGCCGGTCTGTTCTTCTTGACGCTGGCTTGGCGTTACTGGATTGATGCCTACGACATACTGTTCTCCACTCGGGGTGCTGTCTTCGGCGCCGGCTACACGGACGTCCACGCCCAGCTCCCTGCGGTGCGCATCCTGGCCGTTGTGAGCGCCGGTGTGGCGGTCGGGTGCTTCGCCAATGTGGTCCGCCGCGGCTGGCGACTGCCGGTCTTTGGGGCGGCGCTGGTCATCGTGACCTCGGTCGTGGTCGGGGGCATCTATCCCAGCATCATCCAGACGTATCGCGTGAAGGCGAACGAGGACGTGCTGGAAGCGCCCTACATCGGCCGCGACATCAAGTACACGCGGCTGGCCTATGACCTCGAGACGATAGACGCACGCCACTTCCCGGCCCGCTTTGACCTCTCGGCCGCTAAGGTGGCCGACAACAGCGCGACCGTCAACAATGTGCGCCTCTGGGACTGGCGGCCGCTCCAGCGCACGTATGGTCAGCTGCAAGAGCTGCGCCTGTACTACCGGTTCGCGGATGTGGACGTGGACCGCTATCGGATTCGCGGGGATCTCAGACAGATGTCCGTGGCGACGCGCGAGCTCGACATCGCCAAACTTCCGGAACGCGCCCGGACATGGGTTAACGAACACCTCTTCTACTCGCACGGTCACGGCATCGTCATGAGCCCCGTGAACCGGGTGACGGAAGAAGGGCAGCCGGAGCTATGGATCAAGGACATCCCGCCGCGGTCGCGCGAGGGGTTGAAGGTCGCGCGGCCGGAGATCTATTTCGGAGAGCTCACCGACCAGTACGTCATCGTGAACACCAAGACCCGCGAGTTCGACTACGCGCGGGGCGACAAGAACGTCTACACCCGTTATCATGGCCGGGCCGGTGTGCGTCTGGATTCGACTGGACGCAAGCTCGCCTTCGCGCTGAAGTTCGGCGACATGAAGTTCCTTCTCTCCGACGCCATCACGCCGGATAGCCGGCTGTTGTTTCACCGCAACGTCGTGGAGCGTCTGCGGACCCTGGCGCCTTTCCTAACGTATGACAGGGACCCGTACATGGTGCTGTCCGGTGGACGGCTCTACTGGATGGTGGACGCCTACACGGTGGGCGCGTACTACCCGTACTCGCAGCCGTTCGGCGGCAACCTGAACTACATCAGGAACTCCGTCAAGGCCGTGGTCGACGCGTATGACGGGACGGCCACGTTCTACGTCGTGGACCGGAAGGATCCGGTGATCAGGACCTACGCGCGTATCTTCCCGACGCTGTTCGCGCCGTTCTCGAAGATGCCGGAAGGGCTACGGCAACACATCCGCTACCCGGTCGACCTGTTCACCATCCAGGCCGGGATGTATGCCACCTACCACATGACCGACCCGAAGGTCTTCTACAACAAGGAGGACCAGTGGGATGTGGCCAAGGAATCCCAGGGCGGCACGGAGCAGGGCATGCAGCCGTACTATGTGGTGATGAAGATCCCTGGGGACCACAAGGCAGAGTACGTCCTCATGCTCCCGTTCACGCCCTCCAACCGCAACAACATGATCGCCTGGATGGCGGCCCGCAGCGACCCGGACCGCTACGGGCAGCGCATCGTCTTCAAGCTGCCTAAGGAGAAGCTGATCTACGGGCCAACCCAGGTGGAGGCACGCGTCGACCAAGAGCCGCGCATCTCGGAGCAGTTGACTCTGTGGAACCAGCGGGGATCCTCGGTCATCCGCGGCAACCTGCTCGTCATCCCTGTCGAGAACTCGCTCCTCTACGTCCAGCCGCTGTACCTGGAAGCGGTGCAGAGCCAGCTGCCGGAGTTGAAGCGAGTCATCGTTACGTACAAGGACAAGATCGCCATGGAGACCACGCTGGCCCGCGCGCTGGCGGTGGTGTTCGGCGTTGCGCCTCCGGCGGAAGGGCCCGCCACTTCCGAGGGACGGCCATCCAAGACGCCCGTCGGCGCGGCCGCTCTCGTGAAAGAAGCGGTCCGCCGCTTCGAGGCGGGACAGAAGCTCTTGAGGTCGGGTGACCTGGCCGGCTATGCCCGCGAGATGGAAGCGGTGGGCCGGCTCCTGAAGCAGATGGAGGCGGCAGGGAAGAAGTAAGCCTGTCACCTGCGGTGATGGGCTGAGAGGGCCGTTGAAGGGCCGGACGGCCGTTGGTATAATGGCCGGGTCAGCCGGCGGACCCTCCCCGGGCGCTCCAGTTGTGATTGGGCGGAAACCAAGAGGGGCGGTGCAGTTGGTATCCGAATTGAGCGCCGATCTCCAGGAGTTCATTGCTGCCCACGTGAAGTCGTTTGTGCGATGGGACCTGGTCGTGCTCTTCTCCCGTGAGCCGGGGCTCAGCGGTGATGTCGAGCTCATGGCGGCGCGCATGGGCCGCGGCGTCGAAGAACTGCAGGACGCGTTGGACGGTCTCGTGCAGGAAGGCACCGTGGCCAAGACGGAGCGCGCCGCGGGGCATCCGGTTTACACATTGACCGACTCTCACGTGGGGGCGGCGCGGGATTTCGTAGAGTCCTTGGAGGATCGCGAGAAGCGCCTCGCGATCCTCACCTATGTCGTGCGGCAGGGGGTCGGTCCTACGTGAGGAAGATCACCACCGGGATTCCGGGCTTGGATGAGATGATCGGCGGCGGTCTGTACGAGAAGAGCGCCACCCTGATCTCCGGCCCTCCCGGCACGGGCAAGACCACGTTCGGGATGCAGTTCATCGTCGACGGCATCAAGCAGGGCGTCCCGGGCATCATCATCACCTTCGAGGAGTTTCCCCAGACCGTCTACCGTGATGCTGGCAACTTCGGCTGGGACCTCAAGTCCTATGAAGAGCAGAAGCTACTCTCCATCATCTTCACGACGCCTCAGATCTTCAAGGCGGAGCTGGAGAAGGAGCGAGGGCTGGTCGACCGCATCGTCTCAGAGACGGGCGCCCGGCGCATATTGATCGACCCGGTCACCTACTTCCATTTCCTGACCGACGACGGCAACGAACTCCGGCATCTGTACACGAGCCTGGTGTCGGGGCTCAGGCGCTGCGAGCTCACCTCGATGCTGCTCTGCGAGATATCCGACCTCTTCGGAGAGCTGGAGAGCGTCGGCGAGCGGCTGCCGTTCGTGGTCGACAACGTGATGGTGCTGCGCTACCTGGAGATCGAATCCGAGGTCCGGCGTGCCCTGGTGCTCCTGAAGACCCGGGGCGCGCCACACGCGACCGATATCTGCGAGTACGAGATCGGCCCACACGGGGTCAGCGTGCTGGGCAAGTTCGTCGGGCGGGAAGGACTTCTGCGGGGCAGTCCGACTCGGACTCCGACGCTTGCCGAACGGACCGAAGAGCTCTTCTGATGGTGAATCCTTGAGACGACTCCCAGCACTCTGCCTCTTGGGGGTGCTCTCTCTGCTCACGGCGTCGTGCGGCTTGGCGACGCGCATTCTCCCGCCAGCTGCGGCTCCCAAGGTCGAACTGGACGTCAGCGCCGGAGATGCCTCGTTTCTCGTGGCGGACCCCCTGATCGGCGGCGCCTCTAGGCGCCTGCGCGCCCGCCAGCCCGCGGAAAGGAAGCGCGTCGTGGCCACCCTGCGCGGGCTCTTCGACGCGGCCTATCTGGCGGACGCCCCCAGCATCAACGAGTTGGCGCAGTACCTCACGTCCGGCGCCGCCAAGCAGTCCACGTCCCAGATGGCCGAGGTCACCCGGCCGAAGCTGCCGGTGCCGATCGACACTGTGCAGCGGGCGTCGCTGGACATCGACAGCATTGCCATCTTCTATCCGTTGTCCAAGCAGCCGCTGGCCGCCGCGCCCGTGCACTTCGACGGGCTTTTCGGGCTGAAAGACGACGGGGCGGTGCGCATCCAGGTGGACGGCACCTGCTATCTCTTGCGTCAGGGAAACCGTTGGCTGGTCTACGGCTTCGATCTGAAGCGCAGCGTGGATACTCCCGACCGGAAAGGCCGGCCGAGCGGGAAGGGCCGGCCATGAGCCGAAGCCGGAGCGCGTGGCGTGTGTTGCCCTGGCTCGCGCTGGTTGCGCTGGCCGTGGCTGTGCTCGCGGTGGGCACTCTCGGGGGCTGTGGTGGTGGTGTCGTGTCCAGCTCGAAGCACCGTCAGACCATCAAGTTGCACCGGCTGGGTTCGGCGTCGGTGCGGCCGGACGAGCCGGTCACCATCCTCGTATTGGGGAGCGACCGGCGCAGCAACGAGGCGGTGAACGAGAGCCGGGCGGATGCCATCATGCTCGTGCGGATGAACCCCCGGACGAGGCGCTCGATGATGCTCTCCTTCCCACGTGACTCCTACCTACAGATACCGGGCCACGGTCAAGACAAGATCAATTCGGCGCTCTCTCTCGGCGGCCCCAAGCTGGTGGCGCGGACAATCTCGGAGTACTCCGGGATCAAGATTGACTACTACACCATCACGGATTTCGGCCGCTTCGGGAAGATGGTGGGCAAGCTGGGTGGTGTGCAGATGACGCTCAGGACGTCGGTAGTCGACTCTTTCGCCGGTGCGTCCCTCTCGGCCGGCCGCCAGCGACTCTCTCCCGGTGAGTCCCTGGCGTTCTGTCGGTCCCGGCACGTCGGAAACGGGGACTTTTCGCGCGCGGCTCGCCAGCAGCAGTTCCTGAGGGCGGTCTTCAACCAGGAGACGCGGCAGCGCAATCCGTTTCGGATGCTGCGGCTCGTCAAGATCTTCGCCGACGAGACCGACACCGACCTCTCGGCCCGGGAATTGGTAGACTTGGCCCGCATCGTCTTCACCCTGCGGGCCGACCGGGTGCGCATGAAGGTACTGGAAGGTGAAGGCGTCATGCAGGGGAGCGCCAGCGTGGTTCGCCTGGACGAGGAACAGGCCGACAAGGACTTCACGGCATTCAAGCGGATCTAGACCTGCATCCTGCCCGCGGACGGCTCAGTCGGTCTTCTTGTCGCTCCGCGTTTTGCCATCCCGCTTCTTGCCACCCTGTCTCGCGTCGTCCTGCATCGCCGCCTGAGCGGCCGCTCTGGCCGCCGGTCCGGCCGAAGAAACGGGGTCCAGGCGCGTGGCCAGGTCGGCGTAGCTTAGCGCCCGCCTGTAGTCGCGCGCCAGCCGGTAGTACTCCGACTGGAGCAGCGCCAACTGCAGGAAGTAAGGGTGGACCCCCTCTGCCCGGGCGAGCTCGCGCCGCGCGTCGACCATGAACGACGGGTCCACTTTCTGCTGCGCGAAGAGGAACAGGCGGGCCAGCGCCAGCCGCCCTTCGACGACGTATGGGTCCGCGCGAACGGCCGCCTCGTAGTTCTGCTCGGCCCGGTTCAGGTCCTCGGTCGACACGGCGGCCAGCGCCGTCTGCTCATACTCGCCTCCCAGTGCCAAGGGGTATGCGTAGATGAACGGATTCATCTCAGAGGCCCGGCGAAAGTAGTCGCGTCGCTCGCCAAGGAGCCGGCCCGACTTCCCGGCCCAGTAGTAGGCGTCCGCGAGGCCGAAGCGTACGGCGAAGAAGGCCAGCGCCACGCAGACCACGCCGGCCGCCACACCCACTGGGAGGAGGAGCGCGCGCCCCGCCGCCAGCTCGTCATTATCCAGCCGGGCCCGGGGCTCCATGTGCGCCGCCACGATACCGAGCGCCATCCAGAAGAACGGAGCTACTCCCACGACCGTGGGGTTGAAGAGGGCGCCGGCGAAGAATGCGCCCAAGGCCCCCAGCAGGCCGGCCAGCAAGGCGGATTTCTCGGCATCGTGTGACTGGGTCAGGCGAACGCCCTTCCACAACGCGAGGGCCAACATCCACAATACGAGTAGTACAGCGAGCACTCCGGCCGTCGCTGAGAGCTGGAGCAGCCAGTTGTGCGCGTTGTCGGCGACGAGCGCGCCGCGCCCCATCCGTGCCATCCGGAAGGACTCGAAGCGCGGCGAAACCTCTCTAAAGGTCGACAGCCCCCATCCGAGGAGCGGACGTTGGGCGGTCATACGGGCGGCGACCAGCCATTGCTCGAAACGCGTTGCGAGGCTCCCTTGGGTGAGCGGACCACCTCGCACCGCAAGCAGCGCCGCGACCGCGACGGCCGCTACGGCAAGGAGGAGCCCCGAGATCCCGAAGCGGCGGTAGCTCGCGCCTTCGGGGATGTCGGGCGCGCGGCGGATGGTGGCCACGAACACGATGATAAGTCCGACGAGTGCCGCAAGGTAGCCGGTCCGGGAGCCCGATGCACCAAGGCCGAGCCCCATGAGGACGGCCGCGATCAGTGGGGGTATCGAACGCCGGGAGTTGTGGTGTTCGATCGCCAGGCCAGTCGCCAGCGCCAGCGCGACCGCGAGGAACATGCCGACCGCCTGAGGATTGCCCATGGTGGCAGCCGCCCGCCCGGCCGCGATCTCGGGGGTCGACCAGTTGATGAAGTCGTAGCCCTGGTTCTGCGCGACCGCGTACACGGCGACCGCTGTGCCGGAGATCACGGCAAGCCGGCTCCAGAGCCGGACGGCGTCGCGCCGGCGAACCGCCTGCAGGGCCAGGAAGAATAGCGAGAGATAGCACCAGTAGGTGAGCAGGCCCTCATAGCGCCGGTAGTTGCCGAAGACGCTCACCGAGGGCACCACAGAGACGACAGCCGATGCGATAAGCACGACGAGAAGTCCGCCGAGGGGAAGGACCAGGAAACTCCGGGCCACGCGCGGCTCAGGGCTAAACGAGATGGCGCAGAGCCAGCCGCCCAGGAGTAGTGCGGTGCCGGTCCACAGGAGGATGGTCTTCGGCAGGGCCACCAGATCGTAGACCCCGCCTGGGTACACCAACAGGGGGAGTGCGAGGGCCAGGATACCCAGGCCGAGGAGCTCGGCTCGTTCCCAGGGCGACCGCAACCGAACCCCCTTCTACCGCCTCTTGACCTTGAAACGGGCCGCCCTGGCGGCCGATCCGGAACGCGGCCGGCGGCCCGCCTTCTTGGAGAATGCGTTGGCCGGCTTCTGAGAGGCGAGCGGCATCAGCCGCGGGGCATAGTCGAAGCCTTCTAGGTCCTTGACCGGAACGGCTTCGCCCAAGAAGCGCTCGATCGCCTGGACGGCCACGGCCTCGTCCGGGGCCATCAGTGTGATGGCGGTGCCGGTGGCCTCGGCGCGCGCGGTGCGTCCGATGCGATGCACGTAGTCCTCCGGGTGGGAGGGCACGTCGTAGTTCACGATGTGGGATATCCCTTCGACGTCGATGCCGCGCGAGGCGATGTCGGTCGCCACGAGGACATCGTAGCGCCCGCGCTTGAATCCGGCGAGCGAGACTTCCCGCTGGGACTGGGTCCGGTTGGAGTGGAGTCGCGTGACCGAGATGTTGCGGCGCTGGAGTTGCGTCGCCACACGGTCCGCCCGGTACTTGGTCCGGGTGAAGACGAGAGTGCTCTCCATGTTGTACTGCTCGAGTAGCTGGACCACCAGTTGTGTCTTCTGAGCTGCCGCGACCGGGAAGATGAAGTGCTCGATGCCGGCCGCCGGCGCGGCGCGCCGACCTATCTCGATAGTGACCGGGTCCTGCAGGGCGTCTCGGACAACGGTCTGGATGTCCGGCGGGAGCGTGGCCGAGAAGAGCATCGTCTGTCGCTCGCGCGGCAGCAGGCGGAGGATGCGGCGGACGTCGGGCAGGAAGCCCATGTCAAGCATGCGGTCGGCCTCATCGAGCACGGCGACCTGCACCCGGTCGAGCTTGACGTCACCTCGCTCGGACAGGTCCAATAGCCGCCCCGGGGTGGCAACCAGCACATCCACGCCCTGGCGGAGCTTCTTCTGCTGCGGCCCGATGGGCACGCCGCCGTAGACGGCGAGGGATTGCAGATGCGTGAAGCGGGCGCAATCGCGCACCACGGTCTCCACCTGAGCGGCCAGCTCCCGGGTAGGCGTGACGACCAGTCCGCGAATGCCCCGTTCCCCCTTGTTCTTCTTGAACTTGTGGAGCATCGGTAGGACGAACGCCGCCGTCTTGCCGGTGCCCGTCTGGGCACAGCCCAGCATGTCATGTCCGGCCAAGAGCTCCGGGATTGCGCGCGTCTGAATCGCGGTGGGCTCCAGATAGCCCATCGCCCGAATACCTTTGATCAGTACCGGGTCCAGGCCGAGTTTCGAAAATGCCATCATTTCGCGTCCTCACGTAGCGCGAGCGGCTTGTTGACGCTCGCAGGAAACCCCAGGGTCCGTCTAGCCCCGGGGCCAGTGGGTGATGCACAAACTTTACCTACCCACTATACGCGTTTGCCCACGACGATGCCAGCGGAGCACCCCTTCGTGCAGGTCCGGCCAGCTCAGCGGCACCGGCGCGCCGCCATCGCGCCGGATCGCCCAGCCGGGTGTTCACGCGCCGACACCTCCGCTGCGTTAGCGCAGGCGCCGTTGCACCGCCTCGCCGGTGAGCTCGCGCAGCGCGTCACGCGCGACCCAGCGGGCGCTCTTGGAGTCGATTGCCTCGATCTCTCTGGCCACCTCGATGGCCTGGGCGTTCAGGGCGCGGTTGCGCTTGCCGATGTGCCGGAGCGCCCAATTGACGGCCTTCTTGACGAAGTTGCGCTCGTCCGTCGAGCCCTCCTTGATGAGAGGCAGGAACTCGATGAACAGGCTATCGGGCGCCTTCTTGTCGTGCCAGGCCAAGGCCGCGATCATGGTGAATCCGGCCCGCTTCACGAACTCCTCGTCGCGGAGCGCCCATTGACGGGGCTTCTCGGCGGCGAGCGCGGTGCGGTCGAAGAGATTGCAGCAGACTTGATCGCAGACATCCCAGGAATCGAAGTCGGCCACCCATCGGTCCATCTGCTCATCGGTCACCTGGGCCGGGTCGTCGATGAAACCCGCTAGAATCCTGGCTTCGTGGATGCCGGAAGCCCACAGTGCCTCGGCCAGCCCGTGGTTCTTGCCGAGCGACTTGGCCAGCTTCCTCAAAGTGGGAATGCTGACGCCGAGTGTGCCCTCCGGGTTGATGCCGTAGCGCGCCATGCCCGCCACGCTGTCCGGATTCGCCAGTCGTTTCAGCTCGTCGACCACCTGGTCGAGGTGGGCGGGTTCCGGCGAGTTGTCGGCGTGCGAGGGTGGGCCGCTGGCGCGAGCGCGGGAGCGGGGGCTCATCCGGCGACCTCCGGCGCGTGGCCAGGCCGCCCGGGCTGTGGCACCGGGGCAGCCGCGGCTTGAGTGAACCACGAGACCGCGGCGCCGAGCGCGGCGACGCCGGCCGCCGCCAGGAAGCCGGCATCGATCGCGGTGACAAGGGCGCCTGACGCCCCCGGGCCGTGACCGCGGGCGAGGATGGTGGTGAATATGGCGCCGGCCAGGCCGACTCCCAGGACCATGCCGACGTTGCGCGCCTCGGCCATGACGCCGGCCGCGATGCCCTGCCGGTGGCGAGGCGCCGAGCCCATGAGCGCGCTGTTGTTGGGTGAGATGAAGATGCCGGTTCCCAGGCCGCAGGCGGCCAGCGCCAGGCCGACGTAGGCGAGTGGCGACGTGCTCGAGAGCCGGGACATCAGTACGAGCCCCGCCGCCAGGATGGTCATGCCCAGCGTGGCCGGCAGGCGCGAGCCTATTCTGTCTGAGAGGGTGCCGCTCAAGGGCGCGATAGTGGCCATGACGACGGCTTGGATGGAGAACATGACTCCGGCCCGGCCCGGACTGAGCCCGCGCTCCTGGATCAGGTAGAAGGGGAGGAGGAAGACGATCGAGTAGACCGCGATGTAGTTCAGGACGGCGCTGGTCGCCGCAGCGGAGAAGACGCGTCGCCTGAACAGGCTGAGATCCAGCATCGGACTGCCCACGGACGATTCGACTGCCAGAAAGACGCCGAGGAGGACGATCGCCAGGGTGAGCAGTCCGAGTATCCTGGGCGAGCCCCATCCCCAGCCGTGCCCCTGATTCAGGGCGAACAGCAGCGCGACCAGGCCGAGCATGAAGGTGACGGCGCCGGCGATATCGAAGCGCTCCGCGGATTCCCCGAGCGCGTCTTGCGGGATGCAGACTTGGCTCAAGGCCATCGCCATCGCCCCGATGGGCACGTTGATGTAGAAGACCGCACGCCAGCTGAACAGGCCGGCCAGCCAGCCGCCCACCGGAGGGCCGACGATCAGCCCGAGGTAGGTCATGGTGGCGAGCATTCCCAGCGCCTGGCCCCGGCGCTCGGGAGGGAAGTTCTTGGTGAGTATCGCGGCTGAGTTGGCGAAGAGCATCGCGGCGCCGATTGCTTGGACGGCGCGGCCGGCGATGAGGGCGAGTGGCGAAGGGGCCAGCCCGCAGAAGGCAGAACTCGCCACGAACACGCCGAAGCCGGCGACGTAGACACGTTTGTTGCCCCGCATGTCGCCCAGCCGGCCGAAGGAGAGCAGGAGCCCGCTCACTACGAGCAGGTAGATGGTGACGATCCACTGCACGGTGGCCACGTTTGTCTGAAACGAGCGCCGAATCACCGGGAGCACCGTGTTGACGACGCTGCCGTCCAGAGCTGACATGAAAGTGCCGACTCCGACGGCCACCAGCACGAACCACCTGCCGTTGTTCACGCCTTTGTCGCTGTCCTTGACGTCGCCGTCCTTGCTCTCGTCGTTCACCTGCGCTCCAGGTAGTTTGCCGCACTGCTCCGATTCTAGTCGTCCGGTATACTACAATCCACAACGGACAGCCGCTCGGCCCGGCCCCAAGCCGCTGAGGTCCGAGTTCGGGGAGGGACTTGCCCATGAAGACGGTGATCGTTCTGGCGATGCACGGCGCACCGCCGCGTGACTTCCCCAAAGATGACACGCGGGAGCTCTTCGGGCTCCACGCCCGCCTGGCTCAGGCCCAGGGACCCGAGCGGGAGGCGCTCCAGAAGCGCTGCGACGAGATAGACGGCCGGATGCGCGCTTGGCCGCGGACCCCTGAGAACGATCCCTTCCATGCCGGGTCCATGGCGGTGGCGGAGGCCCTTCGCGGGGAGTCGGGCGATGAGGTTATCGTCGGGTTCAACGAGTTCTGCGGACCCAGCCTGGAAGAGGCTTTGGATGAGGCGGCCGGCCGGGCCGAGAGGATCATCGTGGTGACCCCGATGCTGACGCGTGGCGGAGAGCACTCCGAGATGGACATCCCCGAGGCGGTGGAAGCGGCTCGGGGGCGTCATCCCGGCGTAGCCTTCGAGTACGTTTGGCCGTTCGATTTGCCCGACGTGGCCGCTTTCCTGGCTGCCGAGGTGGCCAAGCATCGCTGATCGGGCTCTGGGCCCCGCCCCGCCCCGCCCCGCCCCGCCCCGCCCCGCGGTACTGTCGTACCCCTCTGGTAGGGTAGGTACGATCGAGGAGCCGACAACCGCGAAAGGTGCAATGCAGCAGGCAGAACGTCTGGCCTCCGGGCACGAACAGGGCGACATCGACGCGGCGCTGGCTGAGCTCAACGGACGCCAGCGGGAAGCGGCGTCCCACGACGACGGCCCGCTGCTTGTCGTAGCCGGAGCCGGGACCGGCAAGACGCTGGTCTTGGCCCATCGCGTGGCCTACTTGATCGCCGGCGGAGCGGATCCGTCCCGCATCCTGCTGCTTACGTTCACGCGGCGGGCAGCTGCCGAGATGCTCCATCGTGTCGACGGCATCCTGCGCCGCCTTCGCGCACCCGCGGCGGCCACGCGCAAGGTGTGGGGCGGCACGTTCCACGCGGTCGCTGCGCGCCTGCTGCGGCTGCACGGGCGGTCGATCGGCCTGGACCCGGCTTTCACTATCCTGGGCCGGAGTGACTCGGAGGATCTGCTTAGCGTCGTTCGCTCAGAGCTCGGCCTGGCCAAGTCGGACCGGCGCTTTCCCAAGAAGGCGACCTGCCTGGATGTCTACAGCCGCTGCGTGAACTCCCGGAAGCGGCTGGAGGATGTACTCGAGGCCGGCTTCCCATGGTGCCGCGGGGAAGCCGACGATCTCCGGGAGCTCTTCAGCGCGTACGTCGACCGCAAGGAGACCCTTGGAGTGCTGGACTACGATGACCTCCTGCTCTTCTGGCGAGGCCTTCTGGCGGACCCGATCGCCCGGACCGAGGTGCGAGAACGGTTCGATTACGTGCTGGTCGATGAGTATCAGGACACCAACGTCCTCCAGGCGGAGACGCTCGGCCTGCTCCGGCCCGGCGGCGGCGGTCTCACCGTCGTCGGTGACGACGCCCAGGCCATCTACTCCTTCCGGGCGGCGACCGTGCGGAACATCCTGGACTTCCCGGCTGAGTTCCTCGGGACCAAGGTCGTCAAGCTGGAGGAGAACTACCGCAGCACCGCGCCCATCCTTGAAGCGACCAATCGCATCATCGGCCTCGCCCGCGAACGCCACGCCAAGGATCTCTGGTGTACACGAGAAGGGGGAGAGCCGCCGGTGCTCGTGACGTGCCGGGACGAGGACGAGCAGTCTGAGTTCCTGATACGGCGCATCCTGGAGCATCGGGAGTCGGGGCTGGACCTGCGCCGCCAGGCGGTGTTGTTCCGCGCGGCACATCACAGCCTGGCCCTGGAGTTGGAGCTGGCCCGGCGCAACATCCCATACCACAAGTACGGGGGGCTGAAGTTCGCCGAGACGGCGCACGTCAAGGACCTGATGGGGTTCCTCAGGCTGGCCGAGAACCCTCGTGACCTGATGGCGGGCATGCGCGTGCTTCTGCTCATTCCCGGAGTCGGTCCGAAGAAGGCCAGGCAGGCGGCCGATCTGTTGGCCGGCTCGGGCGGCGACTTCACCGTCTGGTCCGAGGTCAAGCCGCCGGCTGCCGCCACAGCGCTATGGCCGCGGCTCATCGAGCTGATGACGGGGTTGGCGGATGCGCCGGCCGGCGAGCTGGCCGCCCAGATCGACCGCATCACGCTCTTCTATGGCCCGCTCCTCGAGCGGCTCTACGACGAGCCTCAGTCGCGGCTGCGCGACCTGGAGCAGCTGGGGCACTTGACCGGGCGGTTTCCTGATCGGGCGCGCTTCCTGGCCGAGATCACGCTGGACCCGCCTTCATACACGGAGGACCTGGCCGGGCCGCCCTACCTGGACGACGACTACCTCATCCTGAGTACTATGCATTCGGCCAAAGGCCTGGAGTGGGACGCCGTCTATGTTATCCATGCCGCCGACGGCAACATACCGTCGGATTTGGCTACCGGGCGTGCGGAGGAGATCGACGAAGAGCTGCGCCTCTTCTACGTGGCACTGACCCGGGCGAAGAGCTGGCTCTACGTATGTTTCCCGCTTTGCTACTACACCCACCCCCGCGACCGGCGTGACACACACGGGTATGCCCAGCTGACACGGTTCATGCCGGAGGTCGTGCGGGGGCACTTCCAGGTGCAGTCTGTCTCCGATGGACATGGTGGCGAAGACGGGACTGATACCCCCGGCGTGACGACGACAGCCGACATAAGGGACGGCCTGAAGGATCTGTGGTCGGCCGGCCATTGAGTCCCGGGCCGCAATGCTCTACAACTTTAGTAGGGGTCGCCACGCCGCTTATGCTAGCCTGATTTCTTTGCACGTGAGTATGTCCGCGCCCGGAAACCGGCGGATCAACGAAAAGGAGAAGCCATGAACATCGGAATCCTGACCGGCGGAGGGGATTGCCCCGGGTTGAACGCCGTCATCCGGGCGGTCACCCGCACGTGCGTGGCCGAGCACAGCTGCGGTATCGTCGGCATTCGCTACGGCTGGCGCGGGCTCATCGATGGTGATGTTCGCCCGCTCGACTTGAGCGAAGTCAGCGGCATCCTGCATCAGGGCGGGACCATCGTCGGAACAAGCCGGACGAACCCGTTCAAGGAAGACAACGGTGCTGAACGCATCATGGAGAACGTCGAGAAGTTGGGCATCGATGCCGTGATCGCGGTCGGTGGTGAGGACACGCTCGGTGTGGCCAAGCCTACGCTAGAGGCGTACGGCCTGGAGGTCGTCGGCGTCCCAAAAACCATCGACAACGACCTGGGCGGCACCGACTACACCTTCGGCTTCGACACGGCCGTCTCCATCGCGACTGAGGCGATCGACCGGATCCATTCGACGGCCGAGTCGCACGAGCGGGTCATGGTCGTCGAGGTCATGGGCCGGCACAGTGGTTGGATCGCGGTGATGGCTGGCATCGCCGGCGGCGCCGACGCCATCCTCATACCGGAGTTTCCGCTCACGGTCGAGGAGATCGGCGAGCTCGCCCGGCAACGGGCCGCGCGCGGCAAGAAGTTCTCCATCATCGTGGTGAGTGAAGGGGCCAAGCTCACCCGTCGGTCCGGCGAGGAAGAGACGGTGGTCTTCTCGGAGGAGACAGACGCCTTTGGCCACGCCCGGCTGGGCGGGGTAGGTGAGGTTCTCGGCAAAGCCATCGAGCAGCTGACC
>CAYWVN010000014.1:0-24733 GCA_964461725.1 uncultured Coriobacteriia bacterium
CCGGATTCCCGAACATGACGCCGATCTTCTCCCGCAGCTGATTGATGAATATCACTGTGGTCCGGGATTTGTTCACGGATCCGGCCAGCTTGCGGAGGGCCTGCGACATCAACCGCGCCTGGAGACCCACGTGAGTGTCGCCCATCTCCCCTTCCAGCTCGGCGCGAGGAACCAACGCCGCCACCGAGTCGACGACGACTACATCCACCGCTCCCGACCGCACCAACATGTCGCCGATCTCCAGGGCCTGTTCGCCGGTGTCTGGCTGTGAGATGAGCAGCTCATCCAGATTCACCCCCAGCCGGCCGGCGTAGGTGATGTCCAGTGCGTGCTCCGCGTCGATAAAGGCGGCGATGCCGCCGTCCTTCTGCGCCTCAGCCACTATCTGCAGAGATAGCGTGGTCTTCCCCGACGCCTCGGGGCCGAAGATCTCCACGACGCGGCCTCGAGGCACCCCACCCAGACCAAGAGCCAGGTCCAGCGAGATCGTGCCTGTCGGGATGACTGCGATATCCATCCGATCCGGATTCTCGCCGAGGCGCATCAGCAGCCCCTTGCCGTACTTGCGCTCAATCTGTTCCTTGGTCGCCTCGAGCACCTTGTCACGATCCGTCGTGCCGCTCCCCTGGGTCCCTGCATTGTCCATCGCGATGTCCTCCCCATCTCGCTCAACCGGCCGGCCCGGGCAGATTCTATCACGAACACCTGTTCGCTTCAATTCCGGGCCCGTCGCCTGTTATATCACCCGGCACCGACATACGTTTCGCCCTTTGGGGCAGAATCAGATGTACCTTCGGGCAATTCAGCCCGGGCGCTAAGGCAAGGGAGGCCAATACGGGAAGCCTCGTCGGCCAACGAGAACCGCGCGGGCAGCGCTAGATGGTAGGGCGCTCCACGAGGTACTCCATGGTCCATTGCAGATTCGAGAAGTACTCTTCGAGGTCCTTCAGCAATTTGCCTTCGGCTATCGCCGTATCGGGTCCGGCCACACCCGCCATCCCGGGAAATTCGTACTCCAGCTCGAAAACCAATACAGTGCCGCGTCGTCCACTCTCGATGAGCACCTCGCCGCGGCAGTTGCTCCGGCAGCGGACCGTGGTGAACCCGATGCGCCACGGGCGATCCGACACCTCCAGGTCGAGAGAGAATGACGCCGTTCCCGTCCCCACCAACCCGACGCGTTGGCGGCGCGTGATCTCGATGCGGTCGGCGACCGCTGCCACATCAACGACTCCCGCCAGGAGGCTCAGGTGCTGGCCGCTCCGAAGGTAGTCCCACGCCTGTTCGGGGCTTTGCTTGACCGCTATCTCGCGTCGCAGCGTCGCCATCGCCCCCCGCCACCTCCTTACTTCTTAGCGCTTGTCATACCTGGCCAGCTCGTAGTGGCAAATGGGCAGTTCGCCATCGCCGGACAGGAGTCGGTCGATATAGGGCCGAAGATCACCCCGAGGAAGCGCCCGCGGGCAAGGTAGGCTGCCGGAGGTGATCGTGCCCGCCAGGAACTTCACGACTCTCGAGCGCTCACGAGAAAGCGTCTTCTCGGAAAGCGAGTCACCTAGTTGTTGCCAATGCAGGAGAGCGAACGCCAGACAGTCCTGGCAGTGCATGCAGTTGTCTTGCGCATAGCACTCCTCGTTGTAGTACCGCCGTGCGTCCATAGCCCACCCGCAACTGATGCCTCCCCTTTGTATAACAGAAAGCCCGCCCTCGCCGCCATAGCGCGCAGCTTACCTCTGCTACAATTGACCAGATATGAGCCCAACCCGGTTGACAGCCCGGCCTCGTACAGACCAGCAACGGGTGACGACGCTTTCCCTACGACTCGCCGTCGCGGCCGTCGCGATGGCGATGCTTGCCGCGCCCGCCCCTTCTTCGTCCAGCGCAGCCACGGTTGGCGCGCAGCGCGCCCAAGTCAAGCGCATCCTCGCGGAAATGAAGCGCCTCGACGCGGAAGTCAGCGGAGCCGATCTCGCCGTCAATGCCGTGGAGGCGCGGCTTGCGTCAGCCAATCAGGCCCTTACCAAGACGGGTTCCACCCTTGAGCTCACGTCCGCCAGGCTAGAGCAGCGCCAAGCCATGTACGATAACCGCATCCGCCAGATCTACCAACAAGGTCCGACCGGCGTCCTGGAAGTGCTGTTCGGCACCCAAACCTTCGAAGACCTCCTGACCCGTCTCGACTACCTCGGACGCATCGGGGACAACGACGCCGACCTGGTGAACTCGATCCGCACGGAACGGCTCCGGCTGGAGCAACTCAGAACCAACCAGGAACAGGACAAACGCGCCATACAGACCATGAGGACATACCGACAGAAGCAGCTCTACCTGCTACAGTCCCGCCGCGCCAAGATGAACGCCCTCTACCGCGCGGCCAACGCCAACCTCAGACGCCTGATTGCCGATGAGTTGCGGCGGGCCGCGCTGGCGCGGCAGCGAAACCGGTATCCCGACCTTTCGCCGGACGCCCATGTCAAGATAGTGGCGGTCTCCATCTCACCTTACGGCGACACCTACTACACATCGGAGCGCCATCCGAAGAAGTACTCAGCCACCGGCAAGAAATGGAGCGCGGTGGCCAGCTGGTACAGCTATGCCGAGAACGGGGACCCCACGGCCAGCGGAGAGCGGTTCAACGAGAGCGATTTCACCGCGGCGCACCTCACGTTGCCGTTCAATACGTACCTGGCGGTGAGCTTCCAGGGGAAACACATCGTCGTGCGGATCAACGACCGGGGGCCCTACGTCCCGGGTCGCGGTCTCGACCTCTCGCTCGGCGCGGCGCGGTTCCTTGGCGTGGGTCTCGACACGGTGGAGATAGAAGGGATCGTACCGGCGTCGAAGTAGCGGCCATGGGCAAGCCTACGCCTCGATGGCTTTTGTGTCTCGGTGTACGGCCTTGGTCGGTCCGTGCTTCAGCAGACTCACCAGGTCACGCTCGTCGCGCACCGGGTGGTCGGAGACTGTCAGGCACTTCCCCACGTCGCTCCCACGGTGGGCGTCGCTACCTCCGGTGCCCCTCAAGCGAAAGCGCTCCCGGCACTCCTCCGCCAGCCGGTGTGCACCGCCGTGGTCCAGTCCGTTGAGCACCTCGATCGCGTCTGCCGCTCGACACGCACGCTCCCATTCCGCGTTCTCCCCATTGCGGCCGAACGGGTGGTGACGGAACGGATGGGCCAGGACGATCGCCCCATCCTCCTCTTCCACCGCGGCGACCACCCTATCGAATTCCATCTGGGGACGCAGGTCGCGGGCGCAGCCGAAGACCAACAGGTCGCCGATCTCAGTCCAGACCTCTTGGCCGGAGAAGACTATGAGCGGCGTCCCCTGTGCGAGCCGTCGCACCGCCTCGAAGCCTTCGGCTGACTCGTGGTCCGTTATCGCTATCCCCGTCAGTCCCAGGTCCAGCGCACGAACGACAAGATCCGCGGGTTCCAGGATGCTGCATGGCGAACCCGATGAGGTGTGGATGTGGAAGTCTAGCGCCGCCACCCGAGATCCATGGATGCGGGCCGTATCAGATGTCTGGTCGTCTCTCATAGGATAGCCTATCCCAACCGTTGCCATAAGATATGCTAATCCTAACACGCTCAGCGCGCGCTGTGAAGAGCTCTGTTTGACAGCGGAGATATCTGCCCATATGATGGGCCGCGAGCCCCGATAGTCAGGCCACTCGCGTTCGAGGGTGCTTGCGACGGAGTCTCGGAAGGTACACCAAGCCCGCTCAGGTGGGCTGTACCCGGATGAGATACCGGAGCCGCAGCGCCCGAGCGCACAGCCAGTCGATCGGGGCTTACTCGTACGCGATGAGCGAGACCACTCGGTGATCGCCCAGCTTGCCCCGGCCGTTCAGAAAACCAAGCTCGATCAGGAAAGCCACAGCGACTACTTCGCCGCCGAGTCGCTCCACGAGCTCGATCTTGGCAGCCGCGGTCCCGCCGGTCGCTAGGACATCATCGACAACGAGTACGCGCTCGCCGTGACTCACCGCGTCCTCATGGAGTTCCAGTGAGTCCGTCCCGTACTCGAGCTCGTACTCCGCCGACATCGTGTTGTGCGGCAGCTTCCCGGGCTTGCGCGCCGGGATGAACCCCGCGCCCAGCTTGTAGGCCAGCGGTGCTCCTACGATGAACCCGCGCGCCTCGGCGCCCAGGACCAGATCTATCTTCTCCCCTTCGAACTTGGCCGCCAACGCATCGATGGCCGACCGGAAACCATCCTTGTCCCGCAGAAGCGGCGTAATGTCCTTGAAGATGATGCCCTTGTTGGGCCAGTCCGGGATGTCGCGGATGAGCGCGCGAATCTCGTCGACCTGCATCAATACCTCCCATGTGGGTTGCCAATCAGCCTAGCCGGTCTCCAAAGCCCACGCGGCCATCTGCCGACCGCCGATGACCGTCGGCAGTATCACCTCGTTGGCCCCGGCTTTGCGCAACTTGTGCTCGGACGAAGCCACGTTGGCCCGCGCGACAATGAATATCGATGGGTTCATGACCCGAGCAGACAGCGTCACGAACACGTTGTCAGCGTCCGTATCGACAGCGGCAATCAACGCCCTGGCTCTGACCACGCCGGCGACTTCGAGCACCAGGTCCTCTGAGGCGTCACCCTCGATGCACAAGTACCCTTCATCCCGGCACGCCTCCGCTCTCTCGGGATTGTTCTCGATGACCACGAACCTCTCGCCGGCGGTCTCGAGCTCCTTGGATACCTGCCGGCCGACCCGGCCGAAGCCGCACACGATGAAGTGGTCGGCGGTCTTCGTGACTTCCTTCTGCATGCGCCTGCCTTCTATGATACCCGTCAGGTGGCCTTCGACCATGAACTCTACCACTGTCCCAAGAGAGTAGCCAAGCGTGCCCACGCCGCCCAGGATGAGGCATATCGTGAAGACCTGGCCCGTCGGGGACGGCCTCGCCACTTCATGGAACCCGACCGTGGTGACAGTGATTACCGTCGTATACAGCGCCGACAGGAAAGACCAACGTTCGATCAGCATGTACCCGGCCACGCCGACGCAGAACACCAGGACGACCATCGCGGCCGCCCAGCGTAGCCGGCGCACGAGCTGCTCAGCGGTCCGCGCACGCACCTGATACGGCATGACCAAGCCACCGCTACCCATAGAACACGTCCTCCTTGAGGACCCCGATGAACGGCAGGTTGCGGTACCTCTGAGCGTAGTCCAGCCCGTAGCCCACCACGAAGAGATCCGGCACATCGAACCCCTTGAACTGAAGCGGAGTGTCGACGATACGCCGGACCGACTTGTCCAGCAGCGTGCACACCTTCAAGCTCGCCGGCTGGCGCGCCTGCAGGTTGTTCAGGAGGTAGCTCAGCGTGAGCCCTGTGTCGATGATGTCCTCGACCACCAGTACGTGGCGGCGGCTGATGCTCTCCTCGAGGTCCTTCAGGACGCGAACGACGCCCGAGGTCTCGGTAAGGTCGCCGTAGCTGGTGATGGCCATGAAGTCGACGGTGACCGGGATGGATATCGCTCGAATCAAGTCGGCCACGAAGACGATCCCGCCCCGAAGCACACTGATGAGCACGAGATCCTTGCGCGCATAGGCCTTCGATATCTGTGCGCCGATGAACGAGACCCGTTCGGCGATCTCCTGCTCGGTGAAGAGAACGCGCTCGATGTCGTCCTCAAGCCGGGGCATTTACGCCTATGCCCCTTCGCCCGTGCTCGCCAGTGGCTCCTGGGACCTGTGCAGCCCGTACTTCAGCAGCAGGTTGCGGAAATCCTTCTGGTAGAAGATCTTCACGTTGACGTCCGGGTACAGCTCGCGCAGCCGCCGAATCTTCCGGTTCTTCTTGGTCACCAGCTTCTGACTCATCGTCGTGAGCTCGATGTAGAGATCCAGGTCCGGCAGGTAGAAGTCCGGGGCGAAACTGGCGATGACGCGGCCCTTCTTGTCCCATTCGATAGGAAAGGTGCGAGGCTCATACTCCCAGCGGATGCGATAGAAATCGAGGATGCGCGCGCATTCCCGTTCGCTGGGGTGAGCGAAGTGGATCTTGTCGGTCGAAGCGGCAACCGAAGCTGCTTCTGCATCAGGTGTACTGGCTGCTTCTGGGGCTGACGGCTTCTTGGCAGTCGTCGGCACTACTCCTTGAGCGCTGTTCGGCTACGTCTGCATACTACGCTGCTGCTACAGATACGATATCATTATACACGCCGCAGGAAAGCACCACACACGGCCTCTGGAACGGAGAATACATGAATCTGGGTCTTGCTATCAAGCTTGTTATGGCGACAGCCTATGTGTCCTTCGCAGCGGCCGCGTTGGGCAGTGGGGCCTATCTCCTTTTCGAGAGATCCTCGCGCGACGAGGAGGTCGACGCGCTCGTCGCCAAGCTGGCGACTACGCGCGCACGGCTCGACCTCTTGTACTTGGCTGTGGGACTGTGCACCTCGCTGGCGGCAATCGGGTTGGGGGTGGTCTCCTTCAGTGCGCCCGGGACGCCGGTGGGCGGCGGGCTCCTTGCGGCAGTGCTATTGGCCCTCTACTACGGGCCGGTCACTGTCGCAACCGCCTTTTGCACGGTGCGCGGCACCAGGACGGCGATACGGGCGGTGGCGCGATTCTCGGCAGCGGGACTCGTTCTCGTGCTGCTGGCGCTGGCAATACAGTATCTGACCTAGCGCAACCGACGCCCGGGCGGCCCTTGCGCCGTGACTCCGCCTATTGGCCCGACTCCTCCGGGAAAAGCACCCCAAGCGCTCTGGCCAACAACAGCCGCTTTGCCTCCTGCGAGAGCTGCGAGAGCCGCCCCATCATCTCAGCCAGCCTCTGTTTCCCCTCCGGCCCTTGCTGGCGGCTAAGCGGCAGCAAAAGCTGCTGGAAAAGAGCCGCCTCACGCTCCGTCACTGTCTCGTACATCCTGAGGTGCCTCGGCTCTATGCCGAGTTCCGCGAAGTCGCGCGCCACAAGCATGAACTGAATGTCATCCCCCGAAAAGAACTTGCCGGCCTCGGACTGCTTCGGGGAGACGAGTCCAAACTCCGCCAGCACCTTGACTTGCTCCGGGCTCAGCCCCGTCAACTGAGAGGCCTCGCTCGCCTTCACGGGACGGGCTCCCTTGCGCGTAGCCATCAGTCGGTCCGGACGCGTCACCACGGACTCCAGCTCCGGAGGCATGGCGCCGCGATCCATGGCGTCAAGCTTCTGCCTGATGACCTGCAGCGGCAGGAAATGGTCCCGCTGGAGCCTGAGGGCCGCCCTGACTCTCTCGAGTTCCGCCGGTGTGAACATGCGATACCCGCCCGCGGTACGGCCCGGCCTGATGATGTTCTCTTCCTCCAAGAAGCGGAGTTTGCTTATGGTGAGGTCGGCGAATTCCTCTCGGAGGCTCTCGACCGCCCGGCCGATTGTAAGATAGTCACGAGGAGTCACGAAGGTACCTCTATGGCCTGCGCTTGGGCAGGAATACGAGGCGGAACTTGCCGATCTGTATCTCATCGCCCTGTTTGAGGGCCATTGCCTCGACGCGCTCCCGGTTGACGTAGGTCCCGTTGAGGCTCCCAGCGTCACTGATAGTGGCCGAATCGGCGGCCACCTCTACCCGCGCATGTCTGCGCGACACGGTGATGTCGTTCAGGAAGATGTCGCTGGAAGGGTCGCGGCCGAGCGTCGTGGCCGGTCGATCGAGAGCGAACCTCTCCCCCGCCCCTGGACCGCCGACGACCACCAGAACCGGAGCCTCGTCCAGCTGGAAGTCCTCTGCTCTGATTTCTTCGCCGAGCTCGGTCGGACTCTCGAAGGAGAGTGTGGACTCTACCTCCGGAGGCCCCAGCTCGGCACCGCACTCGGCGCACGTAGCGCTATCGCTATCGTTCTGGGCACCGCAAGCGCCACACTTCATCCGCATCCTCCGAACCGGGACGGCCTATTCCTTGAAGCCGAACTCGCCCCTCTCGAACGCCAGGCTCATCTCCTGCTGCACGGTCTCGATAATCTCTTTGTTCTCCAAGATGTGGGCCAACCGCTCCTCTGTCAACCTGTTGCGAACGTACGGATCCTCCAAGACGGCGGCCAGTTTACGTCCGGCATGCACCTCGCGGACGATGTAGTCCACCACCCGCTCCTCAACTACATCGGTGGCGACATCCTCAAGGAACTGCTCGACGATCTTCCTGAGACGCGATTCCGCCACGCGGGTCCTCCTTGTTTGCTCGATCTCTACTCTGCCTTGGGGGACTGCTTGTCCGCCTCGTGTCTCTTGCGCCACTTCTCTTCGCGCTCGCGGAACTTGCCCAGCATCCGCTCGCGCTCGGGTTGGGGGGTATGCCGGTCGCCCAGAGGTATGTTCCCCTTCTCTCCGACCGTCTGGAAGTGCCTCTGCCTGGGGGTCGAGACGCCCTCCTGGCCGCTCGAGCGCACGTTCCTCTGGACATCCTTGTCAGACAAGCGACTTCACCTCCCGGACGAGCTGAGCTCGCGGATAGAGACTAGTCCTCTGACTTGTCCTCGCCGAACAGATCGGACCGTGGCATACCATAGGCCTCGCGGGCCAGGATATCAGTCAGCTTGTCCAGGTCAGACGCGGAAATCACGCTCTGGCCGCGGGCGCGCCGCTGCTTCAGCCGCTCCGTCAGCTCCGCGCGGAGTATGTCGATCTTGCCGTGCAGGATGCGGCGCTCGTACGATATCCGCTCCTCCTCGGCGTACAGCTCGTCAAGAATGCTCCGCAAGTCCTCGTCGGAGTTGCCGGAGAGGTCCATCAGTACCGTCTCCATGCGCGATGGTTTCTTCTTAGGCATTCCCATTTCCCCACAGACATCGCCGTTAGACTCAGCCGTAAGTGTACCATATGCCGCAGGAAGCGCAGCGCACGTAAGGTGGCCCTTCAGCTACCTGCCCAGGACATACCCGACCAGGCTATGCAAATAGATCTCGACTCGCCCAATGAGGTCCGGACTGCGCACGGTCTTGGCCGCGACCAAGTGCACCACTCCGAAGCGCTTCCCCCCCGACAACACCGTAATCGACCCCAATCGCCGGTTCTTGCGGATTGGCAGTTTCACGCTCCGCAGGTTCACAACCACCCGCCGAATGCCGCGCTCCCCACGCGGCACCATCATGGTCAGGTTCTGCGCCGCGACCAGATTCAGCCGCTCATCGCCCAGCTCCGGGATGGTCAATGTCTTGTATGAGCGGCCGGCCACGATCAGCCGGCACCGCGTGAAGGTACGGAATCCGTACGACAGCAGCTGTCTCGAGTCTGAACTGTACGCCTCGACGGACTCCTCACCCAGCACCACAGAGATCAGGAAGAGGTGGCCCTTACGGGCTGCCGCCACGAGACACCGCCCGGCACTATCGGTGAACCCGGTCTTGATGCCGACGGCCGGTCCGTACGTCCAGAGAAGCTCATTGTGGTTCTTGAGCACGCGACCGCCCTTATGGCCCGCCCAGGGCACCCGGTACAACTTGGTCCCGACAATGCGGGCGAACATCGGGCGCTGCATCGCGACCCGTGCTATCACGGCCAGGTCCCTCGCACTCGAGTAATGCCCTGCCGCCGGAAGACCGTGCGGGTTGGCGTACCGCGTGTTCTTGAGACCCAGCTGGCGCGCGCGCCGGTTCATCAATCGTACAAACCGGTCGGTGCGTCCGGACACGTACTCCGCCAAGGCCGTCGCCGCGTCGTTGCCGGACGGGAGGAGAAGTCCGTAGAGGAGATCTCGCACAGAAACGCGCGCTCCCGGCTTCAGGTCCATCTCGGAGCCACCCGCCGCCGCCGCGCCGGCACTGATCTTGACACTATCGTTCAGGTTTCCCCGCTCCAGAACGATCAGCGCAGTCATGATCTTCGTGGTGCTGGCCGGAGCTCGTCGCTGGTTCGCGTTGTTCGACCACAGCACCTGCCCGGAATCCCCGTCGACGAGAATCGCCGACGGCGCGTTGATCACTGATTCCGCGCTCGGAGCCGCCCACCCTGGAGCGGCCGCGGGTCCGGCCACCAGCACGGCAGTCGCCGCCAGGACCAGCACCATAAGGAGCGCCGGAACACGGGCAGCACTAGTCTGGGAGCGCGTCTGTCCTGAGAGAACCATCGTCACCGGGAGCCATCCGTCTCGATCACGCATGCTCCACGAAGTCTACAATCTGCCCGCCGCCCCGGCAAGCGGTGCGGAAGATGTCTAAGCAAGACCCCCGAGCACCCTGGCAAAGACCCTCAATACGCGCTGGTCAGGCAGCACGATCCGCAGGCGGACAGGTTGTGAGTGCTCGTCTCGCGCCATCGCATACCGCCGGAACGCATGCAGCATCACGTCCGCGCACGAGGCGGCATCGACTCCGGCAAGTTCCATCCCCAAGGGGGGGAAAGAGACGCTGGCCAGGCCAAGATCCTCCGCGCATCGCAGCACGCCGGCGGTGGCATCGCGCAACCGGTCGTGGTTCGTCTGGAAGTCCATCGCGCAGATCACCGCGTGCAAGACATACTTGAAGCACAATGAGCCGGCGCTCGTGGGCACGCACAGACCGGGCGGCGCCGGCCCGCGTTTCGTCGCCTCTTCCTCGATGGCGACCCCTCCGGCCCGTGCCAACCGGCGCGCTAGACCGCCGCTCATCAGGAACCGGCTGTTCGCCGGGCAAACGATCGCCTCAGTGTCTGCCTCCAGGATGTCTCCTTTTGAAAGCCCGATGTCCACGTTCGACATCAGGGCCTCTCGTGCCGACTTCGGCATGACTTCGTCCCCGCCCTCCGACGCCTCCGGAATCCCAGCTGTTGGTGTCCCTACTTCAAGGATTCGGCATATGCAGCGGGGTCTCAAGCTAAACTTTGCCAGCCACGCCGCCGATAAACGAAAGTGACGTGCCCAGCGGGGACATGCCGGAGGGAGCCTTGCCGGCTCCCAGCACCACGAGAGGCGGCATACCTGAATGAGCTCACGAGGCCCCGACACCCCTGAGTCACCATGCCAGGAAGCTGGATTCATGCTCGTAGAGCTGGTCGTAGTGGTGATGATCATCGGTCTCTTGGTCGCCGTGATCATCGTAGGCTACGGGGGTGCCATTCGGAAGGCCCAGGACGCCGCATGCGCGGCCGGCCTCCGAAGTTCCCGCACAGCCATCCAGGCGTACCGGGCGTCTCGCGCGGACGCTCTGCCGCCAAGTCTGGCTGTGCTGGTTCCGGAGTACCTGGACATCGCGAGCCCTAGGTGCCCAGAGACCAAGCAACCCTATCTATACTCTCCGCTGACCGGCCGGGTCAGTTGCAATCTTGCGAGGCACGCGGCCTACTAAGGACGGTGGTGAAGGATGAAGTACAGGACCTTCGAAGTGCTGGTGCTGCTGTTCGCTGTGGTCGCCACAGCGGGCACGGTCGTCGCCGTTTCCACCCCCGACACCGTCGAGGTCGTCGCTCAGCTGTTGCTGATCGGCATCGTGTTCGCCGCACTGCGCTACGGCAGCCGCGGGGGAGCTCTTGCTTCGATGCTCGGCCTGGTGATCTACGTGCTCATGCGCAGCTCTCTCATAGCCTCCGATGGTCTCACCGCTACCGTGCTCCAGTTGATCGGGATACGCGCGGTCCTCTACGGGTCGGTCGGCATCGTCGGCGGAGAGATCTGTTCGCGCATCAAGTACTTCTTCATGCAGCTGGAGCACGCAGACTACATCGACCAGGACACCCACCTATACAGCGCCGCCTATATCGAGAAACTGCTCCGCACACATATGGCCCAGCATTCTCGCTACAAGAGCGTCTTCTCGCTGATCATGGTCAGCTTGGACCGGGAGTGCATGATGACCATGAAACGCAAGGAAGCCCATAGGCTGATGAGGGACGTAGGTGGCCTGCTGCGACACGACGTGAGGGTCATCGACGAAGTGGGACGTCTGGACACGGCCACGTTCGCCGTACTTCTCCCCAACACACCCAAGGCCGGTGCCGAGGTGGCATCCGGTCGCCTGACCCGCACAGTGATGCCCACGTTGAGGAAACACCGGCTGGACGATGGCGAGGCAAAAGTAACGGCGCTCTCCTTTCCCGAGGACGAACAGGCCATCAGAGAGCTTATCCGTTCGCCGGAAGAACAGGCCTAGTCGCCCACGATCTGCACGTGCAGCCGGCGGTCCCGAGGCCGCACGTCGAAGTCTACGAAGACGACCTGCTGCCACGTCCCCAGCAACATCTCCCCCTCACGAAACGGTATCGTGACCTCTGGGCCGATTAGACTGGCCCGTAGATGGGAGTGCGCATTGCCGTCGCCCCAAGTGCGGTTGTGAGCGTGGTCCGGAGAAGCCGGTATGAGCTCGTCGACCATCGACTTCAGGTCCGCCTCCAGGCCGGGTTCGTACTCCATCGTCGTGACCGCGCCGGTCGAGCCGACTGCGAACACGTTCATCAGGCCTGATCGCAGGCCGCTTTCTTTCAAGGCCTCCCTCAGACGGCCTGTCAGGTCCACGATTTCGCTGGACCCTCGAGTCGAGAAGTCGATCTCTGAGGAGATCACCATGTCCGCTCCCTCCGTTTGCCACCGGCCGGGCATTCGCCCGGCTCAGTTACTCGTTGTCTCGGTCGAACGTGAGCCCGTCTTCGTCTCATGGCGAGGCGATGGTTTGGGCTTGGGCTGAGGCCGGGGCTTGGTGCCCCGGCGCACGATCCGCGGCTTGGGCTGGTAGGTGCTGTAGAACTCATCCTTGCGCACCAGATTGCCCTTCTGCCTCACGACACGGGTCACGTGGATGCTCCGCCCAGCATAGCCCGCCTCGACCTGCTTCTCATCGCCGACATAGAGCGTCGGGTCCGGCACGTACTTCGTGTTCGGGGGCGTGAAGTCGGTGAACTCGCCCGTCCGGTACTCCACAGTCCGGTGGTAGTTTGTGCTGTAGAACGAGAAACTGAGCGAATCCGAGTCGGCCCAGGCACGGACCAGGATGTACGCCTTCGTGTCGTTGCGGAAGCGCAGATCGGGGTCCGGCCAAGAGACGGCGGCATCCCGGCCGTCGGGGTAGTGGCTGATGTAGAGGGTATGCGGTTGGCGCTCCACCACCGGGTATCCACCGAAGAAGATGGCGTTGAAGAGCGTCGTCGCCACCTGACACGCGCCACCGCCCAATGCGGGCACAAGCTCACCATTCTCGATCTGCGGCGCCTCTTGGTACCCCTTCTCGGCCGTCCGGGGACCGACCCGTCGGTTCAGCGAGAACTGGGCGCCGGGCGCGATAAGGCTCTTGTCGATAGCCGCCGCGACGAGCTGGATGTTGTTCACCCTGGCCGTCTTGTCGGAATCGTAGTAGGTGGTGAAGGTCGATACCATCTCGCGGACACCCATCGCGCGCGCTTCCGCGGTCGTCCGCGACGGCACGATCGCCTTCATCTTCAACAGAACGGCCCGTTCCTTCTTGCTCCGAACGGCTTTCCAGAATCTCGCGTAGGCTTGCCTTTCGTCGATCCGTCGCCCCTCACGGCTCGGCACCACGCGCACCTTCTTGCCCGACACAGCGAACGCCGCGTCTTTGGGGGGCAGGGTGAGACCCCTGAAGCGGTGGCGCAGGAAGCTCTCGAAGGGCTTGGCGGCGATCCGCGCCGCCAGCACAGAGGGGCTTGTGCCTTCTTCGTTGGGATGCCCCGTCTTGTAGAACTCGACGTATCGGCCGATCTCTTCCCGGCTCATCCTCCACCGCCGAGCGCGATACATCATCTTGACCGGTCGGGAGATCAGGAGTTGCGCTGTCCGGTATGCGGGCATGGCGCCATCTTCGGTCACGTCCACCTTATGCGTAACGACGGGGAGCGCTGTCGTCCGTGCGCCCAGCGATAAAAGCGCGGCGAGGAGCGAGCGTGCCGCGGCCCTCTGGTCCACCCTGCGACCGTCGCCGGCCGGCGTCACCTCCACATGCGTACCACTGATCTTCACCCACGCGTCTTGAGGTGTCCGATCGATATCCGTCGCAATGACCTGCACCTCACGACGCACGGCCGGACGGTCGAACGTCGCGACCACATGCACCCTGAGCGGCACTAGCCACGATATAGTGCGCTCCCACGCGCGCCAGAGGAGCCCGCCTCGCCGGCCCACGGCGTAAGCGGCTTGGGCCGAGCGGCGGGTGTCCGGTGCGAGGTCGAGCTCGGCCGCCTTCACCCGCCAGCGCCGGTCCTGATAACGGATGACCGCCGGCTTCCGGAGCGCCTCCCGGAACCCCTCTCTAAGCATCTTGTCCGCTTCGTCGACCGTCAATCCACCGACCGGCCGTCCGGCCACCACGACCCCGCGATGGATGGTCTGTCCGGTGAGAGCCAGGTCCGCCGCGGCGACCGCGACCGTGGCAGCGACCAGCCCCGCGCCAACCCATAGCGCATACCGCCGGGCAGCCGGCGACAGAGCGAGGCGCCTCTGGAGGATGGTAGTCAGCGACCGCGCCCTCTCCACGACAGCGTCGCGATACGCGGTACGTTGTTCCTGGCGGAGTTCACGGACCCGGTAGCGGATCTCGCGCCGCCTATCTCTGGCTTCGGGTCTACCGTTGATGGGGCGATTCATGGCGCTACAGATTCTACACTACGGGCCCGTCAGCTCACAGCGTGATTCACGAGGTCACCGGCCGCTTGTTCAAGCTCACTCAGCCCGTCCGGCGAAGATGACTCGAGGTAGCACCGTATGAGAGGCTCGGTTCCCGAGGGCCTCAAGAGCACCCACTCTCCCCCTTCAAGGAGGAGTTTCACCCCATCCACTGTGACGACCGACCCTACCGCCCGCCCCGCGAACTCGGCCGGCGGACGATCCGCCAGAGATGCCATCACAGCATCGCGCGCCTCGGCCTCAAGGTGAAGATCGATGCGCTTGCTGTGGAATGGCCCAATCTCCGTCTCTAGTTCGGCCAGTAGGGACGACGGGCTCTTCCCCGTCATGGCGCAGGCTTCTACCATCAAGAGGTCGGCCAGGAAACCGTCTTTCTCCGGGAGGTGCCCCAGAATCGACATGCCTCCGCTCTCCTCGCCCCCCAGAACGACGTCTCGCTCGCGCATCTTCTCCCCGACCCACTTGAAGCCGACCGGCACTTCAAGACACTCCACACCGTACCGGCGGGCGACCGCGTCCAAGGCATGGGTCGTGGCCACCGTTCTGACCAGCGCGCCGCTCAGGCCCCGCCTGCCCAACAGGTGGGCCGCCAGGACTGCGAGAACCTGATTCGGCGACATGAATCCGGTGCCTGGATCAAGGATCCCGAATCGGTCCGCATCGCCGTCCAGCGCCACCCCTAATGCCAGTTTCTCGCGGGAGACCAAGGCGCCCAGTTCACGCAGGATCTCCGGGTTCGGATCCGGCATGGCGCCCCCGAACAGGACGTCACGCTTCTCGTGGAGCACCACCGCCTCGCAACCGGCCCGCACCAGGGCCACGTCGAGAATCCCCCGGCCCGCCCCCCACAAGAAATCGACACCGACCCGCATACCCGCTCGGGCGACCGCCGCCCCATCGATCAGGTGCGCCAGATCATCTAGATACGCCGGCACCGGATCGATCTCTCGGCTCTCCGCAGAACCGCTGCTGGTCGTCCCGGCTGAGATGCGTTGCTCGATGGCCGCTGTGATATCCGTTCCGGCCGGACCTCCGTACTCGGGGATGAACTTGATGCCGTTGTACTCCGGCGGGTTGTGGCTGGCCGTCAGCATTATCGCTCCCGCCGCGCCGAGTTTGACTACCGAATGAGCAACAACAGGCGTCGGGAGGGGTCGCGCGGCCCGGTACACCTTGACTCCGTTGCGCGTGAGCACCCTCGTGCAGGCGTCGGCGAACATCTCGGCCAGGAACCGGTTATCGTGCCCTACGACGACACCCCGCTCGGCGCCGTCGATCGATATCACGTAGCCGGCGATGGCCTGCGCGACGAGTTCCACGTTGGGCACGGTGAAGGTGTCGGCCATGATGGCCCGCCAGCCGTCCGTCCCGAACCTGATCGCGGCGCCGGCCGGCGTCACGATGCCACTATCCCTTCAACCACCTTGGCCAACCGATCGACCTCCTCTTGGGCCTCCTTCGCGGTCGGCGCCTCGGCGAATATCTTGACGACCGGCTGCTCAGGATCGGGGATCGCCAGATACCAGCGGTCGCTCTCTATCACCTTGACCCCGTCGATGAGCACCGTCCTCTTGCCTCGGACGCTCTCTGTCACCTTGCGCATGACCAGGCCCTTCTGCTCCCATGAGCACTGAACGGAGCGGTGGGCCAGGTGGCACACCGGCAGAGCACCCAGGACCTCCGACAACGACTCCTCCGCCTTCGCTAGGTACTCCATGAGCTTGAGGAACGTGAAGATGGCATCGTATGAGGGCATGAACGCCGGGAATATGTAGCGCCCGCCCTGCGCACCCGCGAATGCGACGTCTCTACGCGAGGCCGCCTCCATGGCCGCCCCTGAACTCACCTTGGTACGCATGACGCGCCTCCCGTGCCGGGCGGCGATCTCATCCACAGCGGTAGAAACGCTGAGCGGGACGGCTATCTTCCCCTTCTTCACCTCGTAGCGGCACACCAACTCCACCAGCAGATGCAGCGCCTCATCCAGCGAAACCGGACGGCCCTTGTCATCCACCAACCAGACTCGCTCGCAATTGCTTCCCATCAGCAGTCCGAAGTCGGCCCGGAACACCTTCACCGTCTTGGCCAGCTGCTCCAGAGAGGACTTGACCTCGTCCGCCGAAAGCGTGGTCTTGGTCTCGGACGTGGCGGCGTTCAGCGCGACGATATCACACCCGAACTGGCCGATAAGGCTCGGCAAGACCAGGGAAGCTGAGCCGAATCCGAAATCGATGATCACCTTGAACTTCCGCGCCTCGATGACCCGCTTGTCGATCGCCCGCAGCACTCCGTTCACGTAGAACTCCTGGGCCCGGGCGGGAAAGACGATCTCACCGATCTCGTTGTAGAACGCCCTCCGGTAGTCCTCCCGGTAGAAGAACCGCTCGACCTTGCGCTGGAAATCCTCGCCCCCGTCCAGGCCGCGCGCGTCGAAGAAGTTGACCTCGATCGACTGCGGATCGTCGGCCGAGACTTGAACATGCACTCCGCCGACGCACTTGTTCGCGCCGATGTTGAAGCGGTTGACGGGAGGCGGCGCCACTCGGAGATCGACGCAGGTCACACCGGTGGATATCAGACCCGCCGCCATGGCGCGTTTGACCATCCTGGAGGCGCGACCGGCATCCCGGCTCATCATCACCGAGGAGCCTTTGTCGATCGTCGCCCCGTAGGCCATCGCCAGCCGGGTGGCAAACTCAGCGTTGATATCGATGTTGATCAGCCCGGAAACGCCGTGGAGGCCGAACAGGCTGCGCATCCCTCGTGATTCCCAGATGATGGAGCTGTTGACCACCGCGTTGGGGTCCACTCGCTTGAACGGATAGATTTTGACGTCGTGGTTGATGACGGCGTTGTCGCCGATGACGCAGTCGTCACCTATCGCCACGCCCTGGTCGACCCGTGCGCCCTGCTTGATGTCGCAGCTCCGACCGACGATCGCCCGGTGCAGCTTGCTCCGCGGGCCGAGATACGCGTTCTCCCAGATGATCGAGCGATGCACGTGCGCGTCGCGGCCCACGACCACGTTGTTGCCGATGACGGTGAACTCGTCGATCGTCGCGTTCGGCCCGATCTGCGCATGCTGGCCGATCGCCACCGGCCCACGCAAGACCGCTGACGGGTCGATGGTCGCCCCCGAGCCGATCCAGATGTCTCCCTCCATGTGGATACCGGGCACCGCTATCTTCGTCCGGCCGGAGAGGATGTCGTGGTGCGCCTCCATGTACTGCTCGATGCTGCCGACGTCACACCAGTAGCCCTCGGCCACATACCCATACAACGGCCGGCCGGCCCTCAAGAGCAGCGGGAAGAGATCCTGGCTGAAGTCGAACTGGCCTTCCGCCGGAATGTACTCCAGAACCTCCGGCTCCAGAATGTAGATACCCGTGTTTATCGTGTCGCTGAAGACCTGGCCCCAGGAGGGCTTCTCGAGGAACCGCTCGATCCGCCCCTGCTTGTCGGTTATGACAACGCCGAACTCAAGGGGGTTCTCTACGCTTTTCAGAATGAGCGTGGCCATCGACTTGCGGCGCCGGTGGAAGGCGATGGCCTTAGAGAGGTCGAAGTCGGTGATAGCGTCCCCACTTACCACGACGAACGTTTCGTCCAGGTACTCCTTGGCGTTGCGCACGCTCCCGGCGGTGCCCAGCGGCACCTCCTCGATGGCGTAGGAGAGGTTGAGACCCAAGTCCGTGCCCTGACCGAAGTAGTTGCGGATCACCTGCGGGAGGAACTGCAGAGTGACGACCACGTCCTCGATCTGGTGGCTCTTCAGGAGTTCGAGGATGTGCTCCATCACGGGGCGGTTCAGGATGGGCACCATCGGTTTGGGTTGGTTGCTCGTCAGCGGCCGAAGGCGGGTGCCCTCCCCCCCGGCCATCACGACCGCTTTCACCGCTCCTCCAGCGCACGCACTATCTCGTAACCGAAGTCCCGCGCTGCCTCCGGGCCGCTGGCTGTCACAATGTGCCCGTCGCGCTCCACCAGTCGGCCGGTGTAGCTGGCCCCGGCCCGGCCGATCTCGTCACGCTCGGACTCGAACGACGTAACGCGTTTGCCGTCCAGCAGCCCGGCGCGGGCCAGGATCGTCGGCGCGATGCAGATGGCCGCCACCACCTTCCCCTCTCCGTGGAAGCGGCGGGCCAGCTGGTGCGACTCGTCGTCGTCGAAGTACTGGGCAGCCCCGCCCCCGCCCACGAACACGATGGCATCGAAGTCCGCCTCGTTGATGGAAGAGATGACCATGTCCGGCTGGACCTCGAGGCCGAGCTTACCGATAGCCGCGCTCGTCTCGGACGAGGCGACCTGCACCTCCACGCCGGCGCCTTCCAGCACCTCGCGCGGGTACCGATACTCCTCATCGCGAAACGTCCGGTGGGCGATAACAAGAACCGCGCGCTGGCCTGCCGCTGAACTCATCTAGGACCTCCTCTCGACGAGGTAGGACAACCCGGAAAAGATGTGGGCCACTCCGGCCAGGAGAAGCCAGAAGACGCCGGTCCTGGCCAGCCATAACGAGCCGAAAGCTGATCCAACCAGTACGATGCTTATCCCTATCAGGATGAGGGCCGTGGTTACCTTGCCGAAGTAGTTGACCACCGGCCGACGGCCCTTGGCCGTGAGGATCTGGTACCCAACGACCCCAGCGAGTTCTCGCGCCGCGATGAGACCCAAGATCCACAGTGGTAAGAGCCCCTCCAACCTCACGTACAGGATAATCACCAACGTAACGATAAGCAACCGGTCGGCCAGCGGGTCGAGGACCTTGCCCAGTTCGGTCACCCGCCCTGGCCCCGAGCGCGCCACGTATCCATCCAGCCAGTCTGTCCCGGCGGCCACACCGTAGAGCGCCGCCCCCGCTATCCGAGCCGTCCCGGAATCAGACAGCGCGAGTAACGCCACGAAGGGAATCAGCAAGATGCGTGTGACAGTTATCGCGTTGGCCATGGATTGCCTTCCCCGGCAGCCAAGTGCCGTCTCAGGGCGCCCTAGAACCAATTCCGGCGCTTGAAGTAGGCCAGCATGCCGATGACGATCGCCACCATCGCGCCCAGGACGCCGAAGTAGAAGCCCTTGACGTTGAGCTCCGGCATGTATCGGAAGTTCATCCCATAGATGCTGGAGATGAGCGTCAGCGGCATGAAGATCGTGGCCACTATGGTGAGACGCTTCATGATGTCGTTCAGGCGATTGGATACCGAGCTCAGGTAGACATCCATCGCTCCGCTCACCTCGTCGCGAGCCGTCTCTACTAGGTCGATCACCATGAGCAGGTGGTCGAAGACATTCTCGAAGTACGGCCGCGATCCGACAGCGACCAACCCCCCGTCCGGCCGGGTCACGCCGCGCAGGACTTCGCGCTCTAGAGAGATGGTCTTGCTCATGGCCAGGAGTTGGCGCTTCACGTGCAACACGTTGTGGAGGTCGTCTTCAGACGGGGTCCGGATCATCGTGTCTTCCATCCGGTTGACCTCGTCGCTGATGCGTTCGACGAGTGGGAAGTACTCGTAGACCAGCGCGTCAAGGATGAGATAGAGGAGCCAGTCGGCACCCCGGGTGAGCAGCTTGGGGTCCTCCATCAAGACCGCTTTCATCTTGTCGATCTCGGCAATCGGCCTATCGTGGACGGTCACCAGCAGGTGCCGGCCGAGAGCGATCTTCAGAGCCGACACCTCCAAGCGCGGGGTCGTCGGGTCATCGGCCAGCGCCTGCCAGACGAGGAACACCGACGACTCGTATACCTTGATCCTCGGCCGACGTTGAAGGGAGGCCAGGTCTTCCGAAACAACGGGGTGGAATCGGAAGACCTCGCCCACCTGCTTTACCTCGGCCGGGTCATCCTTTCGTGCGTCGAAGGCGATGTCTACCCAGCAGACCGACTTCCCACCCTTCGCTGCCTCCGCGGCCCGAGAGAGGTCGGAATATTCTTGGATAGTGGAACCCGAGCCTTCAAGGACGGTCAACATCTGTTCTCCCGCAGTAGACGACGATGGCGGACATCAACCGCTCCCCTATCCAAGGCTGCCGCGCATCTTGCCCAAACGGACCATGCAACTCCTGAGCAGCGCCTGGTCCTCGCTGCCGATGGTCTCCCCTTCGCAGAGCTGGTGCACCAAAGGCTCCACGATCTCCAACAGCGTCGCGTAGGAGCGATCTGTGCTGCCCAAGAGATCGATCCCCAGCAGCTTCTCCGTTCCCTCGACTCCCGCCCGCACGTCGGACACAAGATCGGCCGGGAAGAAGCGCGCGGCCACGTCCAGGTCCAGATAGCGTGCGGCCTGGGAGACGTCGTTGGTGAACCCCCGGTAGTGTCGCGTCAGTCGCCCGACGGCGTCTCCCCCCAGGCGGGCGGCCAGCGCCGAGAGCCCCTCCCCCAACCCCAGGAACTCCGGCGGCAGCCCCACCGAGTACATCCCGCCGGTGAACGAAATCGCCCGCGGGATCGACTGCACGTCCGGCGACTCGAGGCTGCGGAGTTCCCCAGCCAGATCCGCATCCGCGGTGAGGTCCGCCAGCTCCACCGGTGCGGGCAGCGGTCGCGCATACCCTATTGGACCGCGCCGCGTCAGGCGGTCACGCTGCTCGGGAATGATATCGGAGAGCACCGCCGCGATGGGCGCTATCCGGGCCAGTACCTCGAAGTAGCTCTTGCCGAAGGTGGCGATGCACTCCCGCAGGAACGATATCTCGTCCGGGGCATAGGGCTGTGGTCGCGGCGCCGGCAGGTTGGCCTTGAGATACTCCACCAAGCGGCGCGCCTCGCCCAACTCGTGATCGTATCTGATGCCGGACTGCACCGTGACGGTGCAGACACCGGCGAAATCCGACAGTATCATCGGCATGTTGTCGGGCGTGATATGTCCCCGGAAGGGCAGATAGCCGCCGCCCAGAATAGGTGCGACCACCAAACCCAGCTCTTCGCCGAGGCGATACGCGGCCTCGAGCATGAGCTTGGTCGCCAGCACTGACGAAACCAGGCCGTACCCCAGCGCGGAGTCCGAGCGCCCGATCATGAAGCGCATGCGCTCCACCCCATAGCCGGCCTCCCCGCAAGACGCGTAGTAGACGCGGAACAAATCCTCGAAGGCGAGCATGTTGGGTACGGCCTCGACCAGCGGGATCACCTGGAGCGCATCGGGGTCCTTCTCGAGCCCGAACTCCTTGTGAGCCAGCTCCACGATGTCGCTGATACGCCGGCGGAGCGCGACGAGATCCTCCGGTCCGCTGACCATCGGCAGGATGAGCTCGCGTATCGCCCCAGTTGCGCCGGCCTTGGCGATATCGTAGTCGGCCTCGATGATCGACATCAGCGCCATCAGCTGACGGAACACCGTCTCCTCGGTGGCGCTGGATATGCGCGGCGTGATGAAGACGTCCCGCCCGGGGGTCAGCCCGGCGTCCAACAGCTTGTGCGCCACCTCGGCCGTCTGATGGTACGGGGTCATCTTGCCCTCGAAGTCGATCATCAGCTCTTCGATACCCAGGCCGTCGGGCGGTGGGCTGAGACCCTCGACGGCTTCAGCCGGCTCCTCCTGGATGGATACGTACCTGGTGGCACTGTCCGGATGCTGGGTGGCCATGGAAGTCGGAATGTGCATAGGCAGACCCCTCTGAGACGGGTATTCCCTGAGACCGACCGGCGACGCCGGCGACCCAGGGTACCGTACGACGGAATGATTATACCAGTGTCACAGTCCCGGCCGTCCCGTCCACCCGGATCATCTGCCCCGTCTTGATGAGTTCCGTGGCCGGGCCGACATTCACGACCGCCGGGATGCCATACTCCCGGGCCACGATGCTGCCGTGGCTCAAGAGCCCCCCTAGATCCATGACTATCGCAGCAGCCGGCAGGAAGTAGGTCTCGTGTTGTCCGGCGAAGGAATGCTCAGGCAGATCCTCGGCGGTGGCCGATGACCGGACGGCTACCCAGCTCGCACCCAGCCTTTCGTGGTGGCACCGCACCTCGTCGAAGACCGACTGTTCGAGTTCCGTCTCTCGCAACGCCGCGCGCACGCGGCTCAGAATGGCCTTGGTTTCCTCAGGAGCCGCGCCTTTCAGCTCGCCCAACACCGCGGGCATGTCCAATCCGGTGCGTTGGAGGTGTCGCCGGTAAGCCGTCGTTTCGATGCAGAACCCGGGTGGCACGGGCAGGCCCGCTTCTACCAGCCTCGCCAGATTCGCTCCCTTGCCCCCGAAGACCCCCAACTCGGCGTCGACCGACGCGCGGTCCAGGACCCCCGGTCGCTTGGCGCGCCGACGAGGACCGGACCGCGATATCGCCCAGCGACCGCACCATCGCCTCGGCCGACCCTACGTCCGTGTCAGTCACGTCTCGTTCCTGTCGCGACAACGTCACTTCAGTTCATCGGCACTCTCGCGCTCTCCAATGAAGAAAGGGTGCCGCTTCACGCGGCACCCTCTCATGAGACGGAGCCTCCAGGAAACCCGCGGCGGTTCACGTCTCTTCGCTCCTCATGTTGGCTGAAGCCTGCCTACAAACTGGGTCGAGTCATCAGCAGACCAAAGTGCAAAGAAGTTCTATGTCGAACTGGGCTCATCAGCGCCCAGCGCGAACCATTCTGGCGGCCACCTGCGGGGAGAGAGGGCCAGCACGGCGTGCCGCCCCTCGCTCTCCCGCTGTTCATCTAGCGGCCACTACCCTTGCACGGTCTGTGTTCTGGCCCTGTCTGCGTCGTGCGTGTAGCGAACGGTTGCGGAATGAGCTGTAGTGCAGCCCGGTCACGACCTTCAGCGTACTCCTTGCGCCCCGCGCGAGCGCTGGTTGCCATCTGCTGCGGTTCATCCGGTCGTTCGAACGTCGAGCGCTTCAGCGACGGCCAAAGACGTCCTCTTTGCCGCATCCAGCTCCCGGCCGTCCGCTGGAAGCGCCTGTTGGACGACGCTGCCTGAATCACCAATCATCTTCGCTCGAGGCGGGATACCTGTCGAGCGCCCAAGGCGCGCTCTGGAACTTCCGGCGCCACTTGACGCTGAAGCCCTGGTCCCCGGACAGTTCGACGAGTCTGTCTCGAACCAGCTCTTCGGGAAAGCCGACGAGCACCGTCAAGACCGACTCCATGTAGCGCCGGGTGGTATTGCTCGACGTGACGCGGCGAAGCTCGCTGGTGAGAGCGTCCATCGCCTCGCGTGCGTGGAACGCCCGGAGCGCGCGCACGACATGCGAGAGCCTCTCGATATCGTCCCGGTGATATGACAGCAGGCCGAGAAGAAAGATGCCGGCTTCGGGCCGGCCGAGGCCCACCATCGTCTCCAGTATGGAACAAGCGGAACGGAAGCGCTCCTCGTCTTCGTCCATGGCCTGGCGCAAGACTGACTCAATGGGGAACTTACCGAAGTCGATGAAGCCTTTCGGAGTGATCCAGTCGGGCATCGTGTCCGCTCGCGCCCCCCTCTTCACGTTCCTACCCCTGACGTCGTCCAACGTCTCGCTGCCCAGCCGCAGGTCGGGCGACATCCCCTCCGGCCTGCCCGCAGAAGTCACCGCAGGTACATCGCGCTGACCTCGAACGCCTGCTCGGGCGTCCCCTGCGAGCTGCCATCGCCGAAGAAGCATGGTTCATAGCGCTGGTTGCTGTACGTAAAGAACGCCATACTCCACGCGTCATCGCGCCCGAAGTAGCGCAGCCGGCACAGATGAACCGGCGTGGCTCGCAGACGCTCGGCATACCTCTCGCGCGTCTCCCCGAGAGCACGCAGCAAACCCGGCGGCGGCGTGTCGGGTTCGGTGTACGCGTCGATGTAGCAGAGCGCCCCGCGGAACCGGATCTCCAACCATTGGAACGTGCCTGCGTAGTGCGCGGCGGCATGGGCCCGGATGCGCTGCTCGGTCCGCGCGCGAATGGCCGCAGGAATCTTCACCCCGCCAGTGTGCGGGTCGTAGGCCCAACCACGACTCGGCACCATACCCTCGTACCTCACAAACCATGTCGTCCAACGGCCTCGAGCTAAGCTGCCCGGCGGAAGCGGGCGATGCATCCCCCACTCTATGCCACGCCGGCGGGCAGAGGAAGCCGCACCTACGGCCCAGCCCGCCGGGTCAGCTTCAGCGAGTTGTTCGGCGGCACCGCTGTCGAACTGCCTGAGGATGGCACCTGTATCCAACTGATGCCAAGGCGTCATACTATCGTCGCTGATCGTTCAGGCCCTCCGGCGTTTCGTCTCGGGATCTCT
>CAYWVN010000015.1:0-18998 GCA_964461725.1 uncultured Coriobacteriia bacterium
GGCCGTTGGGCGGTGCGGCCAGGCCGGGGGCTGTGGCGGCGTCCTGGCCGATCAAACCACCGATCCGCCCGATGGGGGCTACGCTATCCCCGGCCTCGGGCGCGCGGTTCGACAAGCCGGAGGTCGTATGAAGATACTGACCGACCGCAACTTCGAGATGACGGCCATCCCCAAGGGTCGTCTGCTCGCGGAATGGCCGATCCTTCGTGACGTGTTCGAGTCGGATGTCTTCATCAACATGCCTGCCGCCAAGGACCATGGGCTCTCTCGGCTCACGATGTCGATGAAGAACATGATGGGTACGATGGGCGGCTCCCGCGGGGGCATGCACATCGACTTCCATCAGAAGATCGTCGACCTCAACACGGTGGTCGTCCCGCACCTCACGATACTCGATGCCTATCGCATCCTGGTCCGGAACGGGCCGACCGGGGGGAGCTTGTCCGATGTCCGCACGATCAAGCGCGTGGTGGTCGGCACGAACAATGCTTCCGTGGACGCCTACGCGACGCGGTTCTTCGGCTTGAAGCCGCAGGACCTGCCCTACCTGGTCCGCGCGGGCAGCCAAGGTCTTGGCGAGATCGATATGCGGCGGCTGAAAGTGGGCCGTCTCCGCGTGTGAAAAGTGGGAGCGCTTTGCAGGAAACGGCTTCGGCGGCGGTGAAGTCATAGGCAAAGTCATAGGCAGGTTGGGACGGCGGTCGCGGGCGGGGGAGGTGCCTCCATGGCGGAAGAGGAGATCGGCAAGGTCACGCACTACTACGGGCACATCAGCGTTGCGGTGGTGGAGTTGTCGAGCGGCACTCTTGTCGCGGGCGATACGATCCACATAGTGGGTCACACCACGGATCTCACCCAGAAGGTCGGCTCGATGCAGCTCGAACACGCCGCTATCGAGAGCATCAAGGCCGGTGAGGCAGCGGCCATCAAGGTGGACGAACACGTGCGGGAGCACGACGTCGTCTTCAAGGTGACCGACTAGGCTCATGCGTGTCAGAAGAAGCCCAAGAAGCGCCATGGTGTCTATTTTGCCCTTTTAGCCAATTTTCCGTTGACACTATATGTAGGGGCGCTTAGAATACGTCACAACAACATCCTGTGTAGTTGGCATATGGACTCTAGTTGACGCAAAAGACCTGGTACACGCGCAAGCGGAGGGTTGTAGCACCGGCCAAGGACTCAGACAGCCGGTCTGGCCCGCACCCCATTGATGGGTTCGGGCCGAGTCCGAGACACAAGTATAGGTAAGCCGCCGAGGTCGCATCGGCGGCTCTTTTGTTGCCTGAGAAGGCGATGGGCGATGGCGGGGCCGGCACCATACGAACCAGGGATTATCTGACCGGGAGACGCAGCAGTGGCCGAAGAAGAGCAAGAGCCGAGAATCAGGCGCGTCAAGAGACCGCTCGCCGTGGGCAACTGGGACAGCTTCATCAACGACATGGTCGACTCGGTGATGGAGCAGAAGCGTCGGCGTGTCCAGTTGGAGCGGCGGCTCAACGCCGAAGAGATGGGTCTCGGGCACGCCATCGGCCTGTCGGGCCGGCGGCGTGTGTGAGCGTCTAGCGAGGGCTGTCCCTGCCACCCTGCTGCCGTGGCACTCTGGCAGGAAAAGGGTCTGGTCGCCGAGGCAGGATTGCCGGCCAGCGGAAGGTTCGAATCCTTCCTGAAGGCGAACCAGTTGGCGGTTTTAGCAAGGCCGGTGTCGGTACGGGTTGTAGCGCTGGCCGAGGGGGTTCGACTCCCCCTCCCGATGCCAGTTCTCCTCTGGGGCGCGTGTTCATGAAAGGCACGCGATGGGACAGGGGGCACGGTGACGAAACTGACGGTCGTGAGTTTCGTGTTGGCTCTGCTTTACGGGATTGCCGTGAGAGGGCACCAGGCATCCCAAGAGGTTCCGACCGGAGCGCAGAGTCGCAGAATGGAGGTTGCAGGTGTCCGTCGGGTATCAGTTCGCCGCCTATGCTGTCCTCTTGCTCGCTTTTGTGGCGCTTAGCATCGCTGTGTCCGAGTAGAGCGCGAGGGCTCTAGGATCCAGAGCGCGGCCCGGGTTGCGTGGAGCAGCTCGTGTCGCGCTCGTCTTGCTTCTGGAGTCCAAGGACCTCCAGCCAACCAGGCGCACGCGAGGTTTTCGGGACTTCCCCGTACCCGCAGCGTTCGAGAGGCGTTGTCATGGCTGTAGGCGAAGAAGGCAACCGTCCTTGCGTGCGGGCCTTGCGCGCGGAGGGTACCTGAGGGAGGTCGATGGAACATGAGGAAGAGAGCAGGGTTGATCGCGTTGGCCGCGGCCGTCATCGTTGTGTCCGTGTACACGGGGCCGGTGCTCGCCAAACCGGGCAAGAAGTCGTCAGGCGACCGGCATGGCCGCCGCAACAGCCATCAGCGCGGACTCGCCCGAGGCCACGACAAGTTCCAACTCGAGGGTATCGTGGCAGTCGCCACGCCCGACGCCCAGACGCCCAGCACCATCACGGTGACCGTGAAATCCGGAACGCGGACGATCAAGCAGTTCCGCACCAAGGACCTGGCGCTGACGGTCGCGCCGGATGCCCGAATAGTCCAAGACATGGCCGACGGCTCGAGCGTGGCCATCACCATCGACAAGGTGGCTGCGGGGGCCCGCGTCCACGTGGGTGGGAACATAGACCGTACCAGCGTGGCCAATCCGGTCTTTGTGGCACGCAAGATCATCGTGCATGCCGTCGATCTGACGACCTCGCCGTAGCGCGGGGGGGTCGCTGTCCGGGGGACGGGAAGGTCGCCGCTGTCATCCAGGGCCGGTTCGCGTTCGCCCGGAAGGGGCACTTGAAGGCCTGCTAGGATTGTGTCTGCTCCGACGTGGTCGCCCGACCGCCGCTGCGTAGGGCCAACCAGGCAACAATCGCGCGGGCCAGTCCGATCGCGGTGAAGCATATCCCGACGGCCAACATCTCGGTGGCCGTCTGGGGGGAGTCGGCCCGCTTCAGAACCACGGCAATCGGGTGGAGTAGGCCGAAGACGGCGAGTCCGCCGAAGCCCCACAGTACCAGCCGATTCAACTTCTGGCCGGCCTCAGCCTCGTCGTCGGATGCACGCCGAGCCCAGGCTCGCCAGAAGTAGCGCGCGCCCCAGTAGACCCCGAAGGTGAACACGATGACGATGACTCCCGCCGCGACACGGTCAGCGCCCAGTTCGCCGGCTCTCAGCGCGGTCAAGGAGTCGGCCGCCCCGATTATCGTGAGCCAGCCGAAGAGCAGCACGAATGGCGAGGCGATGACAGCAGGAATCAAGAAGAGCGCGCCGCCGGTCTTGTTCAAGAAGCCCCCAGGGTTCCCATCTCACGGGCACGAGCAAGCCGTATCCTAGCATAGCGGCAGGACCGTTCCAACAGGCGGCTGCATGCGCCGTGGCCTCCGCGTTTCTCCTCGGCGGCGCCGTATTCGGGGGTGCGCCCGGGGTACGCATTCGGGGGTGCGCGCCGAGTGCCCGAGCGTTTAGAATGAGTGGGTGAATCCTATCGGCGCGATCCTCGCACCCGGGAGGCTCCCATGACCCGCACACATCGGATGTGTTCGGCGGCGCTGCTCCTTCTGGCGCTGGTTTGGCCGGCGAGCTTTGCGGTGTCGCGGGCCGTCGGCGCATCCGCCCCTACCACCAAGTCCGTCCCCAAGAAGTGGACCGTCATGGTCTATCTCGACGGCGACAACAACCTGGAAGGCGAGGGGATCGCCGACATGAACGAGATGGAGGCGGTGGGGTCCAACGCCGACATCGACATCGTGGTGCAGATGGACCGGGCACCGGGCTACGACAGCTCCAACGGCAACTGGACCGACACCCGGCGCTTTCATGTGATGAAGGACTCCAACACCAGCTTGATAAGCTCGCCCCGCGTGGACACGGCTCCGGCGCTCGGCGAGCTCAATATGGGAAGCCGGACGACCATGGAGAACTTCGTCCAGTGGGCGAAGACCACTTACCCGGCGCAGAACTACCTCTTGGTGCTCTGGGACCACGGGAGCGGCTGGAAGGCGGCGGCGCAGCCGCCGTTCAAGGGAATCGCCTATGACGACTCCAGCGGCAAGGACCGTCTCACGATGGCGGAGCTCCGTGCGGCGCTGGCGACCGTGTCGGGGGACGGCGCAAGCCCCATCGGCATCGTCGGCTTCGACGCCTGCCTCATGTCGATGATCGAGGTCGGCGAGGATATCCGGGGGACCAGCGGCAGCCGGTACGCGAACATCATGGTCGGCTCCGAGGAGACCGAGCCCGGGGCCGGTTGGCCCTACAACGCCGTCCTCAGCCATCTGACACTGAACCCCGGCATGTCGGCGTCGCAGCTCGCCGGCTACATCGTGACCGACTACTACGCGTCCTACGGCAGCACCCAGACGATGGCGGCCGTCGATCTGGGCGCGCCGTTCGCCGCGCTCGAGACCTCGGCCGAGACGCTGGCGGCCGAGCTCAGGTCGCACATGGCGGCCTCGCGCTCGGGGCTCGGCACGGCCCGCTCCGCGTCGCAGACCTTCGATGACCCGGACTACCTGGATCTGAAGGACCTGGCCGGCAACATACGCCGCAACGTCGCCGTGACCGATGTCGCGAACGCCGCCGCCGCGGTCGAGATGGCCGTCACGGGAGCGGTCATCTGCGAGCGTCACGGGGCGTCATGGCCCGGTGCCAACGGCCTTAGCGCCTACTTCCCGGCCACGTGGGCCGACTACAGCACAGCCTATGACGGCAGTCCGGGCGTGGGCGGGCTCACCTTCACGCGTGACACAGAGTGGGACGAGATGATCCGCGACTTCTTCAACACGACCCCGGCCGACGATGAACCCAATTCGATGTCCGGCGCGACCTCGACGAGTGCCCTGAACGCCGACATCGCGCGTTACATCAACCCGGCGGGCGACATCGACTGGTTCCGGTTCGTGACGAGCGGCACCAGCGACATCACCGTGACCTTGACCGGTCTTCCCGGTGACTACGACCTCTATGTGTTTGATTCCGCTGGCGTGGAGCGGGCGAAGTCGGCCAACGGCGGCACGTCGAGTGAGCTTGCGGCACTGGCGGCGCGGCCGGCCGGCACATACTATGTCAAGGTCATCGGGTACGGGGGCGCCTGCAGCGCATCGGTGCCCTATGTGCTGCGCTTCGCAGCTGCGGGGGCTGCCGGCGACGACGTGCCGGACACCTGGCCCGCAACCAGTCAGAGTCCGGCCAACACCAACATCGATCGCGTTGTCGGCACGTCCGGCGACATCGACTGGTTCCGGTTCGTGACGACCGGCACCAGCGACATCACCGTCACGCTGGCCAACCTACCGGCGGACCACGACCTCTATGTGTACAGTGGCAGCGGCGGGACCCCCACACCGGTCGGCACGTCCACGGCCGGCGGCACTACTGCTGAGGAGGTCGTTTTGCCCGCTCGATCTGCGGGAACGTACTTCGTGAAGGTGAAGGGTGCCACCTCGGCCGATTTCGATGGATCCACTGCGTACAGGCTGCGCTTCGCCTCAGCGTTGTTGGGCGATGACGCGCCCGATACCCAGGGGCTGGTCACCTCGAGCAGCCCGAACGACACCGATCTGGACCGCTACATCGGGTCCGCGACCGACATCGACTGGTTCAAGTTCCACCTGTCGTCGGCGTCGGGCCTGAACGTGGGGCTCTCGAACCTGCCCGCGGACTACGACGTGGCGCTGTACGAGCCGGACGGCACCCTGCTCGCTTACTCCAACAATGCTGAGACAGCGGATGAGCTGATGTCGCAGCCGGTGTTGCCGGCCGGCGACTACTACGTGAAGGTCTACGGCTACGATGGCGCGTCCAGCACGGTCACGCCGTACCGCCTGAGGTTCGAGCTTGCTTCCGGAAGCAGCGACGACGCGCCCGACCTGATGGCTTTGGCCACCGCGGCCAGCCCCCTCAACGCCGATATCACCCGGCGCATCGATTCCGAGGGCGATGTGGACTGGTTCAAGTTCGTCGTGCCGGAGATGAGCGACCTGCAGGTGACGTTGGCTGGGTTGCCGGTAGGACTTCGACCTCTATCTATATGATTCCTCCGGCACCGAGCTCGATATGTCCAACAACGCCGATATCTTGTCGGAGGACATCACGCTTCCGGGCCAGCCGGCCGGCATCTACTACGTCAAGGTGATCGGTTTCGCGGGCGCCTTCAGCACGACACCCTACACCGTTCGCCTTGCCACGTCCGCCTCGACGGCCGACGACGCTCCCGACGACATCGACCTGGCGCAGGCCTCCGACTACAACACGGACGTCTGGCGCTACATCGATCCCGCCGGCGATGTCGATTGGTTCAAGTTCGTGCTGCCGGCCGCGGGCAACGTCCGGGTGACTCTCGACGACCTTCCCAAGGACTACGATCTCTACGTATTCGGCGGCAGTGCCGTGGCACCGACAGCGGTTGGTGCGTCCGAGGCCGGCGGCACTACTCCGGAGGCCGTTGTCTTGCTAGGGCAACCTGCGGGGACGTACTTCGTGAAGGTCAAGGGGTACTTGGGCGCCTGGAGCCGGACCCAGAAGTACCGCCTGCGCTTCGAGGTGGGCGTGGCCGTGACGCTCGGGGGGCCGAAGGGCTTCAGTCCCAACGGGGACGGGAAGAGCGACATCGCGCGGCTCGACTTCGACCTGGACGAGACCTGCAGGGTGAGCGTATACGTCAACGCTGTGGGCAACGGCCGTGTCGCTACGATCGCCACCGACGCGTCTCTGGGCGCCGGATCTCACCAGAAGGAGTGGGACGGGACCGATGACTTCGGGGATCTGCTAGACCAAGGGTGGTACCAGTGGGAGGTCCAGGCGACCAACGCCGCCGGCTACACGGTCACCCGGTACTACAATGTCTCGTTGGACACGGCCGTCCCCGGCATCAGCCGCGTGAGTGACTCACCGGATCCGTTCCGGTCGGGCGCCAACCGCTACATCAAGATGTCCTACACCCTCTCCGACAACCTGAGTTCGCGCCTGGGCGTGACCGTCTACATCTACAACTCCGCCCACCGCAAGGTGGCTACGCTCGCGAAGTCGTGGCAGTCGGTCGGCCGGCGCTACCGGACGTGGAAGGGGAGGACCAGCTCAGGAGCCTACGCGCGAAGCGGCCGTTACCACTATCGGGTTGTCGCGGAGGACTACGCCGGCAACAGACGCTGGTCGGGCGACTACTACTTTCGGTTGTCGCGGTAGTCGCCGGCCGGGGCCGCCCGGCCCTTCCGCATCTGGGTGCGTCCGGTTAGAATCGGTTCAGCAATCGGACCGTTTACCCGAGGAGAACTAGTTGGCGCGCGCCGTCCACGCCATTCAGATAGACGACCAGGAACTGGAGCTCGAACAGCACGACATCGCCGCGGTCAAGCGCTCGCAGCATCGCAGCCGCCAGATCCGCCAGCAGGCTATCGAGCGCCGTCGCCGCAACTTCGCCCGGTTCACCCTCGGCCTGGCCATCTTCGTGGTCGCTCTTCTCGTCGGTCGCTACTTGTGGTCGCTACGCAGCGCCACAGTCCCAGCGCTCGTCGGCCGCTCACTGGAGATGGCGGAGGCGCAGGCGTCGGAGGCGGGGGTGGGGCTCAAGATAGCCGCGGGCCGCTACGACAAGTCGCTGCCCGCCGGCACGATCCTCCGGCAGAAGCCCAAGCCGGGTGTGTCTCTGCGGTCCGGGGACAGGATGGTCGTCGTCGTTAGTCGCGGGCCGCGCCCGGTGGGCGTCCGGACGGCGATCGTTCCGCTGCTCGAGGGGTTGAACCTCCACCAGGCAAAGCTCATGCTCGCGCGCGCCCACCTCAAGTACTCCCTAGGGGGTACCGCGGCCACCAGGCTGCGCGGCAACCAGAAGGTCGTTATCCAGATTCCCGCCGCGGGGGCCATCGTCAAGCCCGGCAAGGTCGTCACCTTGATGTCCGGCGCGGACCTCAAGGCCTTGCGGGCCAATCCTTACCCGGTGCAGTTCGATCCGGTGAAGCCTGAGGTCATCCAACGGGGCAACCCGGACCGCAAGGAAGTCGCGCTCACGCTGGACGACGGCTGGAACGCGGACCCGCGTATCCTCGACTACCTGGAGCAGAACGGCATCCGCGGTACGGCCTTCCTGATCGGGGGCCGCGGAGTGGCCAACGCCAACCCGGAGCTGGTCGCCCGTCTGGACAAGATGGGCTGGGAGGTCGCCAACCACACCTACACCCACTACATCATGACCGCCTTCGATGACGAATGGGTGGGTCACGATCTCCGCAAGGCGCAGAAGGTCATATCCAACATCACGCGCAAGCAAGTGCCGTACGTGCGCCCGCCTGGTGGCGCCTATGGTGACCGCTTCGTCAACGTGGCTGCGGCCAACGGATTCAAGGTCGTCATGTGGACGATCGACTCGGCCGACAGCCGTAGCGCCACCTACGATCAAGAGGTGGCCAACGTGCTGAACAACCTGCAGCCCGGCGCCGTCATCCTGTTCCACTTCGGAGGACACAACACATACGAGGTGCTGCAACGCGTGATACCCGAGATCCGGCAGCGCGGCTACAAGATCACTACCGTGACCGACGTGCTGCGATAGCCGGCGTTCGCGGCGTCCGGCGGACGTTCCCTGGTCATCGGTGGACGCCCTAGGGCAAACGGGCAGACGTCCGCGGCGTGTGGTATGTTCGGGCCGGGACGAGAGAAACGGACCGCGGTGGACTTGCAGAAGGCGTATGTGGACATAGAGACCTCGTTCGACCATGAGATCACGGTGGTCGGCATCTATCGCTCTGACCAGGACCTCCTCCAGATCGTCGGCGAGGCTATCGACTCGGATACCATCCTGGAGAGCCTGTCCGGCATCGACCAGATCCTCACCTACAACGGTAGCCGCTTCGACCTGCCGGTTATCCGCAACTGCCTGGACCTGGACCTCACCGACTACTTCGTCTCGCGTGACCTGATGTACGACTGCTGGCGGCACAACCTCTACGGCGGTCTGAAGAAGGTAGAGCAGATGTTGGGTATCGACCGGGAGCTCCCCGGGGTCGACGGCTTCGACGCGATGAGGCTGTGGGCCAAGTACGAGATGTTCGATGATGAGGAGGCGTTGATGACGCTCCTCACCTATAACAGGGACGACATCCTGAACCTGCCGGCCCTGGAGGCCAAGCTCGAGGAGCTGGACCGGGGCAGCGGGCCGGTGGTCTGTGAAGAGCTCCTGCAGTAGGCAGCGGTTTCGACGAAAGGTGCTCGAGAAAGGCCCCGAATAGTGAGACGACCTCTAGTCATGCTCGGCGCGGTGCTTGGCCTCGCAATCGCTGTAGGTGCGGTTTCCAGTGGCTGCGCCTGGTTCTCGACGCCGACGGTCGACGTGACGCTCGCCAAGGGCCTCAAGCTCACCTACCGGCAGAAGGTAGGCGGCACGACGGTGGCCGGGGCGCCGCTCAAGGTCGACGTTCTCAAGGTGACCTCGGGCGCCGGCGGGCTGGACCGGGTGACCATCCAGTGGGAGCGAAAGCCGAAGGCCGAGGTAAGGAAGGCCGGTACGGGAGAGCGCCGGTCGATGTTCACGGGGCGGCGCACCATCACGGGTGTGGAAGAGAGCCACGTGATGGGGCCGCGACTCGCGGCGCAGGAGCGCACAGAGACGCCGATGACCAGCTTCTGGATCTCGCGGGCCGTCATGGCCGAGCTCAAGAAGGACGGCGAGTCGACGCTCACCTTCGAGGGTCAGCTCCACCGGATCGTGGTCAAGCAGGAGCAGTACAACTACACGGCGGTAGTGGACGGACGGACATCGAACCTGAGAGCCATGTGGATCGTGACGCGGGAGCTGGATGCTTCCAAGGAGGCGGACCTGATCGTGCTGGACGACGCCAGGAACCCGCTGGTGCTGAAGTTCGACCCCCGGCCGTACTCGCTGTCGGGGTGGGAGTTGGCCGACGTCAAGTCGCCGGCCTCCAAGTAGCGCGCGCTCGTACCGCTGTGCTGCCGCGCGGGCGGCCGCGCACGCATCGACGCGCGGGGATTCAGAGGAGGTAACGCATGGCAGATAGGGACGACGAGCTCCTGGAGGCGGTCCGCGATCTCATCTGGCTGAACGGAGTCGCTGCCACCGAGCTCATCCAGATCACGGAGAACATCAGCGCCGCGATGCGGGGCGCCGTGCCGCCGGGCTGTATCGAGGCGCACAATCGGCTGCGCGAGCAGACGCTGGAGATCCTGGGCCGGCACTGTCCGGAGAAGGTCGAGGACCTGGCCGCTCATCTGAAGAAGCATTAGGAGGTATCCCAGATGGCCAAGACAGTCCGGAAGGGCTCCACCGACCTCTTCCCCGTGCCGACCGTGATGGTCACGTGTGCCGACGCGGATGGCAAGCCGAACATCATAACTCTCGCGTGGGTGGGCACCGTCTGCTCCGAGCCGCCGCACCTCACCATCGCCATCCGCCCGAGCCGCCATTCGCACAGTGTGGTGAAAGACGCGGGCGAGTTCGTGGTGAACATCCCGAGCGAGAAGCTGCTCGAGCAGACCGACCTCTGCGGCACCGTCTCCGGTCGCGACGTCGACAAGTTCCAGGAGGCCGGGTTCACGGCGGCGCCGGCGACCCAGGTCAAGGTGCCGCTCATCGCGGAGTGCCCGGTGAACATCGAGTGCCGCGTCAAAGAGGTCCTCTCGCTCGGCACTCACGATGTCTTCGTGGCAGAGGTGCTGGCGACCCACGTCGACGATGATTGCCTGACAGACAAGGGGCGGATCGACGTCGACAAGGTCCGCCCGATTGCCTACGCTCAGCACGAGTACTGGTCGCTGGGCGAGCGGATCGGCACCTACGGGTTCAGCCAGAAGAAGTAGAAGCAACGCTTCCGTTGAAGACGGCTGAGATCACCTGCAAGTCCGCGCTCACCAAGAGCGGCATCGAGGGCGTCGACTACTGCCTCAATCCCTACCGTGGCTGCGCCCACGCCTGTATCTACTGCTACGCGACCTTCATGCGAAAGTGGTCCGGTCACGCGGAGCCGTGGGGCGAGTTCGTCGATGCGAAGGTGAACCTGCCGGAAGCGTTGGCGCGCGAGCTCGGATGTGGCGCGGCCGCAGAGCCCGCCCGGCCCGGGCGGAGCGCCGGCGGCCCGGCGAGGCGAGGCCGCGCGCCGGGGCACGTCATGATCGGCACGGTAACGGACGCCTACCAGCCGGCCGAGAAGCGATACGGGCTGACCCGGCGGGCGCTGGAGCAGCTGGCCGGCACGGACTTCAGCGTCGGCGTCCTCACCAAGTCCGCGCTCGTCGCCCGCGACCTCGATATCATCGCCCGCTGCCGCGATGCGCGTGTCGGCCTCACGCTGACGACCACGCGGGAGGAGATCCGCCGGGCGTTCGAGCCGGGGGCCTCGCCTGTCGCCCGGCGCCTCGAAGCATTGGCGGAAGTAGGCCGTGCCGGCATCGACACCTGGGTCTTCTTCGGGCCGGTGTTGCCGCGTTTCTCCGATAGTCCCGAGGACGTCCGCGCCGTCTTGGAGGCAGCGGCGCGTGCCGGGGCGGGGGAGGCGCTGGTTGACAGCATGAACTTCCGATGGGATATCTGGCGTCGCCTGGAAGCCTTCGTGCGGGAGCGCTTTCCTGATGAGATGGAATACTACCGGCTGGCCCAAGTGGACCGGGCCGGCTACGAGGCGCGCCTGCGCCAAATCGTGGGAGAAGCCGCCCGCCAAGTCGGCATGCCGGTGCGCCTCTGTTTCTAGCGACCCGGCATCAGCGATAATGGACGGCAGGGGATAGCAGGAGGGTACTTTGGAGAGCGTCGCGCTTGGCCAAACGGGGCTCACCGTTGGGCGTCTGGGATTGGGAACGGCCTATGGCCTGAACGCGGCCGGCATCCAAGAGGCGGTCGAGCAAGGGGCCAACTTCGTCTACTGGGGTTCCTTCAGGAGAGGCAACGTCCCCAAGGCACTGCGGGCGCTCGGCCCCGCCAGGCGCGATCAGGTTGTTGTGGCGGCCGGTCTCTATGGCCACAAGATCATCTCTTCGCCCAGATTGGCCCGGCTGAGTGCGGAGAGGGCGCTACGCCGCCTCGGCACCGACCACCTGGACGTCCTGCTGTTCGGCTTCGCCACTTCGGTGCCGAGCGACTCGATGATGGAGGAGCTGGTCGGTCTCAAGGACCGCGGGCTGGTCCGCCATTTGGGGTTGTCCACGCATGACTTGCGGCTTGTCGCAGGGCTTCTCGGCAGTCCGCACTTCGAGGTCTTCATGATCCGGTACAACGCGGCGAACCGGAAGGCCGAGGAGCTCTTTCTGCCGGAGGTGGACCCGGCCAAGCACGGTGTCGTCGCTTTCACCGCCACTAGGTGGGGGCAACTCCTCACCAGACCTGCCGGCTGGCCGGCGGACAGGCCGGTGCCTACCGCCCCCGACTGCTACCGCTACGTTCTGAGTCATCCCAAGGTCAGCCTGTGCCTCACGGGGGCGAAGAATGAGCAGCAGCTGCGCGAGAATCTGGCCGGCCTGGAGTCGGGCCGGATGAGCGAGGAGGAGCTGGCCTGGATGCGTGAGTTCGGCGATGTCGTCTACGCCAAGGGAAGACGGCGGCTGCGGGATCGCGCGTTGTCCTGACCCACGGCTAGACCGCGCGCATCTCCCCGCCGCAATCCGGGCACTCGGTGACGGTGAGCGGGACCTCCACCTGGTGGCCGCACCGCTTGCAGACTTTCTTAACGATGGCCACCGAGTGGACTTCCTGACCGCCGCAGGCTTTGTCCGGCTTGTCCTTGAAGACGTCATCCCCCATGGTGCATACCTCCCGACGCAGGAGCGCTGCTTAGAGTGTAGCGCAGCGGAGTGTCTTCACCAATGCCGCCAGGCCCACCACCGGGCGCGCATGTCGGGGGAACGATGCCGGCCACGTCGTCTGGCGCTAGTCGCCGATGGCGTAGACCATGTAGTTGTCGCATCCGAAGTAGAGAGTTCCATCCTGCCCGATCGACGGTGAGGAATAGATGGCATCATCCGCCTGGAACACCCATTTCTGCTCCCCGCGGGGGTCCAGAGCATGCAGGGTTCCGTCCGCGCTGCCGAAGTAGATTGTGCCATCGGCCCCGATGGCCGAGGAGCTGTATATGTCTCCACCGGTCTTGAATTCCCATTTCTTGGTCCCGTCCGGCTTCAGTGCGTAGAACTTGTTGTCGAAACTGCCGAAGTAGATCGTGCCATCGGCCCCGATGGCCGGGGAAGAACGGATGGTCGCGCCGGTCTCGAACTTCCACTTGTTCGTCCCGTCCGGCGTGACTGCGTAGAGAACCCCATCGTAGCTGCCGAAGTAGATGGTGCCGTCCGCGGCGATGGCGGGTGACGAAGTGATCACATCGCCGGTTTCGAACGTCCACTGCTCGGTCCCGTCGGGATTCAGGGCGTAGAGGGTGTAGTCGCGGCTGCCGACATAGACGGTCCCGTCATGCCCTATTGCGGGGGAGGAGAACACCGAGTCCCCTGCCTCAAAGGTCCACTTCTTCTTGGCCTCAGCTGGCCCCGTACTGGGGCCGCGGCCGTTGTGCTTCGGATTCTGGCCGAACATCGGCCGAGGAGCGCTTCGCCCAGCGTGACGTTGCGTTTTCGGGTACATCTCCTGATAGACCATGTAGCTGAAGACGGAGACGCTAGTGCAGCAACATGCGAGGAGCACGGCAGCCAGCGCCAGGACTATCCACCGGCCTCTTCGTGGCCTGGTTGGGACTCGCTCCGGCGCGCCGGTCCCCGGCGGGGCGGAATCCGGCTTGGTGGGCTCGTCGGCCACCGGGTCTTCTGGTGGGGCGGGCTCGGCGCTTCCGCCTTCGGCTTCGCGCGGAGTGCCTGGACTGACTCCTTGCCGAGCGCCCTGCCGGGCTCTATCCTTTGCCAGAAGCTGACCCCACAGATGCGCGGTGGCCAGCTGTGCGTACATCGCGGTGAAGAACAGCCCGATGAGGAAGAGAATCATCCCCATGCCCGCCAAGTAGCCCAGACCGTAGCCCACCATCCAGATCAAGGCATAGTCGACCAGGTTGTCCTGGATGAGCTGCTTGACCCTCCTGACCTGGAAACAGCTCCTGATGGTGTTCTCGGTCGCGAACCTCAGCTCGACTGCCGGCAGCCACAGCATCAGTGCGAAGAGGACAACCATATAGAGCAGCTGCAGGGGGAGCATCGTGCCCAAGAAGAGCAGCGGGTTGGCGTGGTGGCGCCCCCCATCAAGCCCGAGCATGAATTGGGGCAGAGCCATGAAGGCGACGACGGCGGCGATCACGGGCAGCGAATAGACGAACACGGCTACGCTGTACTTGAAGCCGGTCTTGAGAAGGTCCCTCCAGCCCTGCCATTCGGGAAGGCCGGCGGCACGGTCCGTGCTTATGAGCCGGATCGCCCGGATGCGGTAGCCGATGACACAGAGCTGCGGCAGGACGAGAAAGCCGAACAGCGACAGAACGGCCGCGACGACGATCTTCTTGACCCACTCCGGGTCCTTGAAGACATACGATAGTGCCAGCGGGTAGTCTATAGGGACTTCGTCGGGCGGCTTGTCGACGACCCGTCACTCCTCAAGGCATTGGCACCAGCGTCATTGGTTGTATTCTCCTGCAGAAACCGAAATCCTTCCAGCATTGAAGGAAAGAACGGATTGGACGAAGAAGTATCTGCCGCTATGTTTCTCCCGAGGGTGTTGAGGCGGCGTGGCGTACCTGCGCCTAGTGCACGTTTGTGATAAGGTCGGCCGGCCGCTCATGCTGTGGCGGCGACCTAGGGAAGGGAGACTTCCGAAATGGTTGAGGAAACGAAGAGCGGACAAGAGGCGGACGCCGAGCCTTCTCAGGCCGGCGATACTCGCGCGTCACAGAGCGGTGACAGCGTGGAGTTCCACTATCATGGCACGTTCGAGGACGGCGAGGTGTTCGACTCATCGCGTGAGCGCGACCCGATGCAGGTCACGTTGGGTCAGGGCCAGCTCATACCCGGTGTTGACGGTGCTCTGACCGGCATGGCGATCGGCGAGAAGAAGACCGTCACTGTTCCTCCGGAGCAGGCCTACGGCGAGCATATGGAGGAGATGGTGCAGAGCGTGCCGCGAAGCCAGATGCCGCCGGACATGGAGCTGGAGGTGGGTATGGTGTTGGAGGCCCAGGCGCCGGACCGCCCGCCGATGCCCGTGACAGTGATGGAGTTGACCGACGACATGGTGTCGCTGGACGCCAACCACCCGCTGGCCGGCAAGGCGCTCACCTTCGAGCTGGAGCTGGTCGGCATCGGTCCCGGTGCCTAGCCGCTTGGCCGGAAACTCGCCCGCCCGTCTCTCACACCGTCTCTCAGACTGGTTGACACTGTCCTTGGCACGCGCTATTCTGTAGCCCGAACACACGTTCGATTACAGGACCAACATGCCAGGTGAAGGCGCGTGTCAAAACTCTACGATGAACCCATTTCCGTCACTGCTAAGACCAACAACGATATACGGGAGTTCATCTGGAGGAACCGCCGCTACGGTGTCCAGGCGGTCGTCAAGTGCTGGCGGGTGCGCCATTCCTGGTGGTCCGACGACGGAGGAGTGAACCGCTGGTACTTCCGCGTCCAGGCGGCGAACGGCACTAACGGGGCGAACGGCGCCTACGACATCTACTTCGACGCCAACGGCCGTCGCTGGTGCCTGGAGCGCATCTGGGACTGATGATCGTCCGAGCAAGGTCGTCCGATGTTCACACATCTCCATGTCCACTCCAACTTTAGCCTGCGCGACGGCGCGGCGCCTCTCGACGGGCTCATCGCCAAGGCGCGCGACTTTCGTATGCCGGCGCTGGCCGTCACCGACCACCATGGTCTCTACGGGGCCATCCGCTTCTACCAGGCGGCCCGCGCGGCCGGCATCAAGCCGATCATCGGGGCCGAGCTCCGGGTGGAAAGCGGCGACGATACGGAAGTCTACGACGGCTATCACTTGGTGCTGTTGGCCAAGGATGCGGAAGGCTATGCGGCGCTTTGCCGGCTGATTACCGAGGCCCACTTGAGTATGCCGCCGGAGCGGCGCTTCAAGTCGCCGGCGGACGACCCGGTCTGCTCGTGGGAGTCTCTGAAGCGGGTCTGCGGGGTGGCGGATGAAGGTGGGGGAGGCGGCCATCTCTTCGCCCTCTCCGGCTGCCGCAAGGGAGAGGTCCCGGCTAAGCTCCTGAAGGGTGAGGTCCGCGCCGCCCGCCATGCCGCCCGGCGGCTCGCGGAGGTCTTCGGCCGCGACAACTTCCTGATCGAGCTCATCCACGACCTCGCGCTTGACAGCTCCGGGCTCATCTACCGGCTGGACCGGCTGGCCCGCGAGATGAATCTGCGCACCGTCGCCACCAACAACGTCCATTATCTGGAAGAGGAGGATTTCCGTCTTCACGACATCGCGACGGGTGTCCGTCAGATCAAGACGCTGGAGGAGATCACGCCGCGCCTTAACGGTGAGCTCTACTTCAAGGACGCGCGCCGGATGCGCCGGCTCTTCCGCAACTATCGACGGGCGCTCACCAATACCGGCTGGGCGGCGGCCAGATGTAACCTTGAACTCGACCTGGAGACTTTCAAGTTCCCGCGCTGGCCGGCGCCGCCAGGCGAGACCCCGTACGCATATCTTGCCAAGCTCTCCCTGGACTCGGCGCGCTTCCGGTACCGGCCGCTCACACCACGGGTGCTCGACCGTATCAACCACGAGCTGGCCATCATCCAGGAGACCGGCTTTGCCGAATATTTCCTGCTCGTCTGGGACATCGTGCGCTGGGCGCGCTCGCGGGGCATCCGCTGCGCCGGCCGCGGCTCGGCGGCCGATTCCATAATCTGCTACCTGCTGGACATCACCATCGCCGACCCCATCGCCAACAACCTGCTCTTCGAGAGGTTCTTGAACCCCAACCGCCGGGACATGCCCGACATCGACGTCGACTTCGACAGCCGGCGTCGCGACGAGGTCATCGCCTACATCTATCAGACCTACGGCAAGGACAAGGTGGCCATGGTCGCCACCGTCTCCACCTACCGGGCCCGTGGCGCGGTGCGCGACGTGGCCAAGGTGCTGGGCTACTCAAGGGATGAGATCGACATGGTGGCCAAGCCCTTGCCGTACATGCGCCCGTCGAAGCTGCGTCAGGCGATTGAGGAACTGCCGGAACTCAAAGGCCACTACTTCGACCCGGACGACCTGGAGCCGCTGCTGTCCATCTGTGCCGGAATCGACGGCTTCCCGCGCCACCTGGGCGTGCACCAAGGGGGGCTTATCGTCTCGCCGGCACCGCTCACGCAGCTCATGCCGCTTGAGCGGGCCGCCAAGGGTGTCATCATCAGCCAGTTCGACAAGGACGACATCGAGGCGCTGAAGCTCGTCAAGATGGACATCCTGGGCCTCCGGATGCTTTCAGCCATCGAGGAAGCCTGCGAGATGCTACGCGCCCGCGGGGTCGAGATCGACATCGACAGCCTGCCGCTGGACGATCCCGAGGTGTACCGCCTGCTGCGCTCGACCAAGACGGTCGGCCTCTTCCAGCTGGAGTCGCCGGGCATGCGCGAGCTTCTGGGCCGGCTGCAGCCGACGCGCTTCTCCGACATCGTCGCCAACATCTCGCTCTTCCGTCCCGGGCCGATGCAGGCCGATATGATCACCCCCTACATCGCCCGCCGCCACGGCGAGGAGCCGGTCACCTACTTCCATCCGGATCTCGAGCCGGTCCTCAAAGAGACCTTCGGAGTCATCATCTACCAGGAGCAGGTGATCGAGGTCGCCGCCAAACTGGCAGGCTTTTCCTTCGGCCAGGCCGACTCGCTCCGCCGGGCCATGACCCATGACCGCTCGCCGGAGGAGATGGCCGCCATCGAGGAGGAGTTCGTGGCCGGTTGCTTGGCCCGCGGCGTGGACGAGAAGACCGCCCGCCTGGTGTTCTCGAAGCTCGCCGCCTTTGCGGCCTACGGGTTCAACAAGGCGCACGCGGCCGGCTTCGGTGTCATCTCTTACCAGACGGCGTATCTCAAAGCCTACTATCCGGCCGAGTTTCTGGCGGCGATCTTGAACAACATGCCGATGGGCTTCTACCCGGCCCGTGTCATCGTCGATGAGGCGCGCCGATTGGGGATAGAGGTCCGGCCGCCGGACGTCAACGTCAGCGAAGAGCGCTGGACGGTGGAGCGAGATGGCATGGGGCCAGGCGGGCTCGCGGCGAGCGGAAATCATGAGCCGGCAACGATTTCCCCGCAGCCGTATTGGCGAAATCGGCGAATGCGTGGAGCGAGCGTGAGTCCGCCTGAGCCCATTCAGCTACCCGCCATCCGCACCGGGCTTATGCAGATATCGTCCTTGAGCAAAGCGGCCATCCGCTCGATCGTCGAGAGTCGGCGCAAGGGATCCTACCTCTCACTCGATGACTTCCTGGACCGCGTCGACCGCTCCAAGGTGATCCGCCCGATGGTCGATAGGCTCACCGCCGTCGGTGTCTTCGAGAGCCTGGGCGTACCTGGCGTCGGTGGTGCGACGGGGGAGGAGGACCAGGTCGCCAAGCTTAGAGTCGAGCTTGAGATTATGGGCCTGAACGTCTCCATGCACCCGCTCGAGCTCTACCGCACGATAACGGCGGCCTACGGCGCCGTCTCCAGTTCACAGCTCACCAAGCTCTACAACGGCCAGGACGTGACGGTGGCGGGGCTGATCGTCAGCACCCAGACGCCGCCGACGAGGAGCGGCCGGCGCGTCATCTTCTCGACCATCGAGGACGAGGACGGCTTGATCGACATCACCCTCTTCCCGCGCTGCCAGGACAAGTGCGCGCACGTGATCTACTCGGCGCGGGCGGTGTTGGTGCGGGGACGTCTCCGCAAGACCGGGGTTAACGGCATCGGCATCATCGTCGAAGACATGGAGGACCTGGAGAAGCCCGGCGCCAGAGACGCCCGGCCGGAACCGGAGCACGTCCCGGCCAGCCCCCCTGCCCTGGCCAAGATGTTCCCCCCCCGCCCCCACAGAACGCCGTGTAGCTCAGAGCTTGAGACGTCCGGCC
>CAYWVN010000015.1:19008-23632 GCA_964461725.1 uncultured Coriobacteriia bacterium
CTCTGGGGAAGGCCGGTTACTGGGGACTGTAGACGTCCCGGCGGTGTCGCACGGTTTCCAGCCAGACGTTCTGCCCGTCGACGGCATAGATGATTCGACAGTTCCCGACCCGCAGTGAGAAATCGCCTGCGAGGTCCCCGGTCAGGCACTTGCCCCGGCCAGGGTCGTCTCTGATTTGCATCAGAGCCAACTTGACTCGCTCTTGAGTCTTGGCGTCCAGACGCTCAAAGCTCTTCTGGAACCGGCTGGTGAGGAAGAGGCGGGCCACCTACTTCTCTCCGAAGTATTCCTCGAGGGAGACGCAGCGCCCGGCCTTGATGTCCTCCTTGGCCTCCAGGATCTCTCGCATCAGCTCCTTGTCGGCCATGACTTCAAGCGTTTCCAGTTCATCGATACCGACGAGAGCAGCCTTGGGCTTGGATCGGGACGTTATGATGTAGCGCGCCCCTTTGCCAGTTTCATCCAGGATCTGCTTGAGATTGGCGCGCGCGTCAACCACACCGATCACCTTATCCATGTTTCTCACCTCCGCCATAAATGTACGGTTAACCGTACAGTGCGTCAAGTGAGAGAAGCCGCATCGGAGGAAGCCTACGTCTTTCTGCGGGCCACAACTCCGGCCGAAGGGGCAGAGACCTACGTACCTTCGGGCAGCGCTAGGGCTTAGTCGTCCCCTTGGCCCCCGCCGTGGAGGCGATGGCAGGAAGTGCAGGTGGAGGCCCGCGTGCCGTGGGGCAGTCTGTGGCAGATCCTGCACACTGATGAGGCGACCGCGAGGTTCGTTCCGTGCAGTCGCTTGTGGCATGAGCGGCAGGATTGTGCGCCGTGGAGGGCGTAACCGCGATGACAGGATGCGCACCCGGCCACGGCGTCCCGGCCAAGGTGATGGTTGGTGCCCGTATGGCAGCTCCCGCAGCCGACCTCACCGGCATGCGGCTGCACCGAGTGGCACGACGCGCAAGACGCGGCGGCGCTCGCGGCGGCGGCCGGGTCGATATGGGCCACCGGCGTCTTGTGGCACCGATAGCAGCTGCGGGCGCGCGCGGCAACGCGGAACTTGTGGCACAGGCGACACCGCCTAGCTGATGGCTGATGCAGAACGAGCCGGTGCGACGCACTCCGGTGGCAGGTCTGACAGGTGAGCGTCCCGACGTGCAGGGTGGCGTGCGTCGCGTGGCAATCGACACAGGTCTTGGTGGTCGCCAGGCCGGCGGCATGGTGCTGTTGAAGGAGCCGGCCATGGCAAGAGCGGCATCCGGCGCGGCCTCCGGCGTGGCCGGTCTTTCCCTTGTGGCAGCTTGAGCAACTGGTCAAGCGCGGCGTCGCGCTGTGCATCGCCGTCCGATGGCACTGCCAGCACCATAGCCGTGCCGGAAGCGACGCGGCGCCGTCATGGCAGTTTCCGCAGGCGGCTGCCGCATCGACCCGCGCGGCATGCGCCCCGTTGTGGCAGACCGTGCACGCTTCGTTGGCGTGTGACGCCTTCGGACTGTGACAGCGCAGGCAGAACTGGGCGCTGGTCTCATTGTGGCAGGAAGAGCACGCCGCAGCGTGATGGGTGAGGGGCCTGGCCGCCGTGGCGCCGGTGGGATGGACCGGCAGGTAGGGGGAGGCGGGCGCATGACATGTCGGGCAGTCGAAGGCCGGGTCTGGCCGATGCACCGTGTGGCAGGCGGCGCACGCCGTCCAGTCGCCGAACCCAGGGCTTGAGGCCGCCGCGGCCGAGCGAGCCGGACCAAGCGTGGCTAGTGCAATCATGATAGCCGAAAGGACGGCCAAGACTAGAGCGGTCGGGCACCCGGCCCGGCCAAGCGGTTCTGGACGTGCGCTCATGCCTTCAATAACGCCAGACGGCCGCCGAAACTTGCGCCTGCCAAGGTGCCGGTTCTTGCGCCGGATTCGCAACAAGCGAGAGCAGCCGGACCACACGGGAACATGCCGGACCGGCCTCGCGTCTGAAGGTTGAGTAGAGTGCGGCACGCCGCCGCGCGATGTCGCGGCCAAGAAGGCTCAATCGATGCGCCGTCTTACAGTCGTCAGCATAGGTCTCCCTCTAGCACTCCTCGTGCTCCTCCTTGCAGCGTTCTTTCTCTCGTGGTCCGTGCAGTCTGGAGATCAACGACAGCGCGATTTGCCCCGGGATCTGGTCGGCAGAATCAGCGGGCCTGAGGCCGTGGCCCGAGTGTTGAGCGTGGCCTCAATGGGGATCAGCGATTTTGCCCTGCGCCAGCACATCCGGCCGAAGGTGATCGGCGTGTATCTGACCACCAAACGACTGGCCCCTTGGCGCCGCGGAGCTACTCTGTCCAGGGGTCACGGCGTGCCGGCCGGCGCACCCGTGTGGGTCATCAAGATCCGTGTGCCCTGGGACACGAGAATCGGCGACGGACGCATGCGCCGTGGCGTTGTCTACCAGCGCCGCACCATGCGCACCGGGATTCTGGATGTCCACGTCGACGCACGGCGCGCCAGTAGAGGAATAGTCTTCATTGCCCCTTACCGAACGCCGCCGGGCCCTCTCTTCACGCGAGTTGAAATAGCGTTCATGGCTCTGAACAGCGCGGCCGTGACCGCGCCATGGGGTCGCGGCGGAGCTCTGGCGGGGCCCACGCTGGACGAGGCGCTGCTTCGCAAGAACGGTCCCTCTGACCGTACGCAACTGCTTGGATATCAGAATCAGTATGTGAAGGCCGGATCGCCGGACACGTGGGTGTGGCGCGTCAGGGTCAAGGGGCCGTTTCGAGTGGAAGCGGGGAACCTGCGCGGTCCGGCGCCCCGGTCGGCCCGGTCACGGGCCGGCCGCTGGGCGACTATCGAGACCGTAAGCTGGTTCCTTGACGCGAGACGCCGCGGGCGCGGTATTCTGGGCGGTGGCTACAGTGGGCCAAGGCCGGCCGAGTAGGATGCGCGCCGTCTTCGCTCGGCCCCAGTTGGTCGGGTCGACGCCGGCCAGTCGACGAGCAGTCTCGGATCACTCCTCGAACTCACGCGCGTCGATACGCATGATCAGTCCGTGAACAAGCTGGGCGACTCGACGAGCTTGATTGGGTCCTTGTCTTTCAGTGCGCCGATCATCTTGGCGATGTCGCGCGCGTTCTGGACGGGGTACGTGCGGCGGCAGTTGTTGAACAGGAGGTGGATCTCATCGGCTGTCTCACCCAAGCGCCCGATGCGCGGAACCCATTCGCGCAGCTCATCCTCCGAATACAGGTAGTCGAAGCGCTCGCTGACCGTGATGCCCTTCTTGAACCAGGTGTCGGTGTTGCGGCCATGGAACCTCACGTAGGCCAGGGATGAAGTCGCTTCGGCCACCGGTGGCACCGTGGCACCGCTCTCGAACTCCGGCTCGTCGACGCAGACGTAGGGTAGGTCGTTCTCGCGGAGGAACGCCAGCGTGTCATCGGCCTCGTCCTCGCGCAGCCAACTGCCGTGCCGGAACTCGATGGCGAGGCGCATCTCCGGGAGGCGCTCCTTGCACTCCAGGATGTAGCCCATGTTGTCCTCGTTCTTTGCGAAGTAGGGCGGGTACTGGAAAAGGACCACGCCGAGCTTTCCGGCAAGCTTCAGTGGCATCAAAGCGGACGAGAACATCTGGAAGGCCTTGTCGAGCATGTCGGGCGGCGGGTCGCTGACGCGCCGGTCGGCGAAGTCGCGCGGCAGGTGGGCGGCCAGCGCCTGCCCCAGCCGCGCGACATCGACCGGATGCCGGGTCAGCATGCCGAACGCTTTGAAGTGGATGCGGAAGTCCTTCGGCGTCCGCTCGGCATAGAGATACGAGTTGCGCTCCGAGGGGAGCCCGTAGAAGCTGCTGTCGATCTCGACCACGTTGAAGTGCCGGGCGTAGAAGCTCAGGCGCTCGGCCGGCTTCATGCCCTCCGGGTAGAAGGTTCCCATGAGCCCGGCTTCGGTGAAGCTGGCCGTCCCCACGTAGTACTGGGCCATAGAGCACCTCACAGCTTCAGCCGGTCCCTAGCCCGTCCCGCGGCCACTCCCTGGCGCGGACCCCGCTACTTGCCGTACCGCAGCACCCACACCTCGGTGCTACCCGGCAGTTCGTCCGGATTGATGGTGACCGATGCCGGCAGGTTCTTGACTTTGTCGGCTGGGAAGAGCTTGGTGAACGCTTCGGCAGGCTTCAGGCCTAAGCGGACGCGTGAAGTCGCGTAGTGCATCGGGATGACGATCTTGGGTCCGACCTCGGCAACGATCTTGGCGGCTTGAGCCGGGCCGATGGTGGGGCCACCGCCGATGGGGACGAGCAGGACCTGGGTGCCCGCCAGGCCGTCCAGCTGCGCTTTCGAGAGCGAGTCCTCCCCGAAGTCACCCATGTGCGCGAATGTCACGGCGCCGACCTGGAACTTGAATAACGTGTTGGCCCCCCGCGCGCGGCCTTTGACGTTGTCGTGATAGGAGGCGATCCCGGTGAAGGTCGTCTTGGCCGCCTCACTTGACTTGGTCTCGCGGACGACCACGGGTTTGCCGCCCACAGCGCTGACGGCGTTGTGGTCGAAGTGCTCATGGCTCACGGCCACCACGTCGGCCGCGCCGTTGGGGACGGGGTATCCGAGCTCGCGGCCGAAGGGATCCGTGACGATGGAGGTGTCGGACGACTTTAGCAGGAACA
>CAYWVN010000016.1:0-21805 GCA_964461725.1 uncultured Coriobacteriia bacterium
CCCCCTCGCACCTTCCCGTTCGTCACCATAGCGATCATCGCCGTCTCCGTGGCGATCTTCCTCTATGAACTATCCCTGGGGGTCAACTCCCCGGAGATGGACCGCTTCATCTTGCGCTGGGCGATGACCCCGCGCGCCATCACCCGTGCCGGCCCCGAGCTCCTGCCGACATTGGCGACGGTCATCACCGCGATGTTCCTACACGGCGGCTTCCTTCACATCGGCGGCAACATGCTCTATCTCTGGATCTTCGGAAACAACATCGAGGATGTGCTGGGGCATGGGAGGTTCTTGCTCTTTTACCTGCTCTGCGGCATCGGGGGAGCGATCGGCCACATCCTGTCGGGGCCCAACTCGGCGGCTCCTTCCTTGGGGGCGAGCGGAGCGATCGCCGGCGTCCTGGCCGCCTATCTGGTGCTGTTCCCGCGGGTAAGCGTCTTGACCGCCGTCCCCATCTTCTTCTTCGTCTCGTTCGCCCGCCTGCCGGCCCTCGTGGTGATTGGATTCTGGTTCCTGCTCCAGCTTGCGAGCGGGGTCGCCTCGGTGACCACCCAGCCGGTCGAGATGAGCGCCGGGGTGGCGTGGTTCGCCCACATCGGCGGCTTCGTCACCGGGTTGCTACTGATCCTTGTGCTACCCCGTAAACGGCAGCCGGCCCGAGCGCGCTAGTCGAGCCCCTCCAGCCGTTCTATCTTCCACTTGCCCGACTCTTTGACTAGGAAGATGGTCACGGCCTTGCTGGAGCCGCCCTTCAGCGTGACGCTGCCCTTGACCGTCGCGCGGTCGTTCTTGACGTCGACGTTGTTGAGTGAGTACGTCGATATGTTCTCGGCCGGGAGGTCCTCGCGCTCGAGGGTGTCTAGAAACGCCTGCCTGCTCACCTCACCCTTCCGGGCAGCCGACAGGTAGTCGTAGGCCGTGCTGTAGTTGCCGCCCTTCACGGCGTCCAGAAAGCCCACGGCGGATTGCCGCGCGTCAAAGACCGTACCGAACAGCCCGCCGAACAGCGCCCCGCCGAACAGCGAGACGACCAGGACCACGCCCAACATGAGCGCCAGACATCCGCAACCACCGCATCCCCAAAGCCACTTGCGGCTCTTTTTCCGGGGTCCTGCCCCTGAGGACGGAACCGCGGCGGTCGGCGGTGGTGGCTCCTGCGCGGGAGGAAGAGGCGCCGGCTGCGTCCCAGTGCTACTCGGCACATTCGCGTCAGGCGGCATCGGGGGAGATGTCAGATCGTCCACTTCGACTCCTTTGTCGAACCGGCCGGTTGCCCTGCGTCCGCCCTGCCCCTGGGAAGCCCGCGAGCCCGCCGGGATCATCGGTCTACGGCACTATGTTGACCGGCGTCCCGACGGCCACGAGCTCGAACAGCGCCTCGACGTCGGACATGTACATCCTCATGCACCCGTGACTGGCCGCTGTGCCAACCGACCCCGTGTTGGACGTGCCGTGGAAACGGATGCCGGGGGCCGAGAGATCAATGGCCCGCGTGCCTAGCGGGTTGCCGGGCCCCGGACCGATGAACTCGGGCATGCCGGCCGACCACGGAACATGTGGATTCGTCCATGTCGGCAAATAGCGCTTGTTGACGACCTTCCAATGACCCTGCGGCGTCGGGAAGCTCGGCTGCCCGACGGCGATAGGGTACGTCCTGAAGAGCTTCCCGTGTTTGTACAAGTACAGGCGCCGCTCGCTGAGCCTGACCAGGATCTTGGTGCTGTCGACCGCGAATGACCACTTCTTGGACCAGCCGTTTCCGGCCGCATCCGCCACCTGGAGCGAGGCCTTGTGCGACCCGTCAGACAGCAGGTCCGACTGAAAGAGGAGCCGGTTCGTCTTCGAGGTCAGCTTCACGGGAAGCGAGCGGCCGTCGATAGTGAGCTTGAGGGTCTGGATGTACGAGTCTGGCTCGCGGAGCTCGAGCCTCATGCGCGGCTTGGCCGCAAAGGTCGTCCCCCCCGGCCCCGGCGATATTCCCGTGAGGCGCGGCCTGCCGGCATCGACCACCACCGGCAGCTTGCGCCGGCTTCTGTTGCCCGCCCGGTCCACCGCGTCCACCACCAGCGTGCTCCGGCGGCTGATGGCGTACAAGTTCAGGGTGAAGGTGCCGTCCGCGGCCACTAAGGGCGCCTCGATGGCTTCGCCCTCGAGCCGCGTCGACAGCTTGGTTCCCGGCTCTGTCCTGCCGGTTACGCCGGTTATCCAGGACCGGCGAGCAGCGATCATCCTATCGAACTTCTCGAAGTCGATTGCCGGAGCCACGCTGTCGACCGTGAACTGCCAGCTCACGGGGATCTTGCGGTGCAGAATCAGGTCGTACTCCAACACCGCCGCGACGGTATGCCTGCCCTGCGCCAGGCTCCTGGTGGACTGGAACGTGAAGCCATTGGCCACGGGCCGGATGGAGGAACTCACATCCTCGCCATCCAGCATGACCTGCGCCCCGGTGAATCGGGCCCAGCGCACAGGCCAGGACGCGGAGATCACCGGGCGTTCACCGTTCACCAAGCTCGGCGCATGCGGGCCGACCATGACAAAGCGCTCAGCGAAGGAGAACAATATACCCCAGGCCAACACCGCTACTAGAACAGCCGCCAGGACGCCCTGGGCAGCAACGCGCTGCCAAGACACGCGCTCCAGGAAGCCCCCCCAGAATCGCGCTGCCGGCATCGGCAGGACGGCTACCGTCTCTCCGGCCGCCGCCATCTCTAGGTCGCCCGCCTCGACGATACTTGGCTCGGCCACTGGATCATCCACGAGTTCGGCCGTCGCTATCTCGTCCTCAACGGCGGCAGGATCCACCGCGACGACTTCCTCAGCGGCCGGCGCCGCCTCGACGGCGTCCTCGGCGGTCAGTTCCACCGCGAGATCGGCTTCGGCCAGAGCGGTCGACGCCATGGCGCCGGGGTCTTCGGCACTGAGCATCTCTATGGCCGGGGCCGGCGGTGCCTTGGGCCTCTTTGCCTTAGCCGGCCTCTTCACCGCATCCTTCCTGCCACTCCCGGCGCTGGAATCGCCCCCGGACTTGGCCGCTTTGCCGGTCGCTTCGGCCTCCGCGAGGACTGGCTCTTCGACTACCTCATCCTTCTTCTTTGCTGCCAGCGTTCACCCTCCCTGCTGGTTACCGCATTCACTTCCACTCAACTCGTTTATCAGGCATGAGCTCGGGCCTGTCAAGGAACTTGGTCGCTGAATGCCTGCCGGACTCCCCCTTCTAGCTCTCGCTCCTCGATGAGAGACACGAACACGTCTTCCAGCGACGGCTCGATGGGGCTCGTCTTGCAGGTGCCCAACCCAGCCTGCTCGAGAACCACTTGTACCGCCACCGCCGCCTCCCTCGCGTTGCCGGTGGCCACGTGGACCATATCGCCGTGCACGACTACCTCGGTGAACTCCGGACGCGTGGACAGCAATTCGAGCGCCTTCTCCGGCTCGGGGCAGTCCACCTCGATGACCTCACCGCGCATCTGCTCGTGCCGGATTTCGGCAGGGGTCCCGCGGGCGATGATGTCCCCCTGGTATATGAACGCCAGCTCGTTGCAGTGCTCCGCTTCGTCCATGTAGTGCGTGGTGACCATCAAACCGACACCTTCCTCGGCTTTGTCATATAGAAGATCCCAGAAGTGGCGGCGCGACACCGGATCGACACCGGCTGTCGGCTCGTCCAGGAAGATGACGTCCGGCCGGTGGATGATGGCGCAACCCAAGGCCAGGCGCTGCTTCCAACCGACCGACAGATTGGCGGCCAACTCACCCTCGCGGCCTGTGAGGTCGGCCATCTTGAGGATACGGGCCCGCTGATCGCAGAACTCCGGCCCCGTGACACCGTAGACGCCGCCGTAGAACTCGAGGTTCTCGTCGACCGTGAGGTCATCGTAGAGGCTGAACTTCTGCGACATGTAGCCGATGCGCTGCTTGATGCGCTCTGGGTCCTTGGTCACGTCGTAGCCCATCACCTCGGCCGTCCCGCCCGTCGGGTCCAAGATGCCGCAGAGCATCCTGATGGTCGTCGACTTCCCCGACCCGTTGGGGCCGAGGAAACCGAAGATCTCGCCGCGGTCGACCGAGAACGATATGCCGTTCACGGCTGTCAGAGTCCCGAACCGCTTTACCAGGTCGCGCACCAGCACGACCGTCTGCCCGTCTGTCTTCCCGGGCCTAGGCAATCCGCTCCCTCCTAGTCACTGAACTTCTTCTGGAACCTGAGGGCGCTGGCGCCCATGATGGCGACGCCCAGGAACGTCATGGCGACCAGTTGGCCCCACAGCGGTCCCAAACCTACGCCCTTCAGCGTGATTCCCCGAAGGATAACGATGAAGTACCTGAGCGGCACAGCGTAGGTGACCAGGCGGGCAACCGCCGGCATGTTCTCAATCGGGAAGATCATCCCCGAGAACATCTGGGCCGGCAGCATGAAGAACATGCTGGTCACCATAGCCTGCTGCCTGGTTCGCGACACCGTCGAGACTAAGAGCCCCATGCCGAGCGACGTGAAGACGAAGAGTAGGCTGGCGAAGTAGAGCAAAAGGACGCTGCCCCTCAGGGGCACGCCGAAAAGGACGATGCCCCCGATGAACACGGAGGTAGCCTGAATGAGTCCAATCAGAACGAATGGCAACGTCTTGCCGAGCAGGAACTCCCGGCGCAGGATGGGGGTGACGATCAGCTGCTCGAGGGTACCCTCCTCGCGTTCCCGCACCACCGCCTGACTGGTGAGCGCCATCGTGCTGATCATCAGGATCAGCCCACACAAGCCGGGAATCATATAGTCGACGCTCTTGAAGGTCGGGTTGTACCAGATGCGCGTCCGGGCTTCGAGCCGCGCCAACCTGATCTGCCCGTTGCCAAGAGACGCCAGACGCTTGAACGCAAGCTCCTGAGAGAGCCGCCCTACGATTTGCTGCGAGTAGGCCAGCGCCACTGAGCTGCTGTTGGACAGCGAGCCGTCCACCAAGAGCTGCACCGGCGACTGCCGACCCTTGGTCACCCGGTCCATGAAGCCCCTGGGGATGACCAGCGCGACACTTACGTCCCCGCGGTCCATAAGAACGCGCGTCCGAGATTCGCCCCCCGGACGAGCCTTGATGTCGAAGTACTCCGAGTTGCCGAATCCCTCGACGAGCCTCCTGGAGAGCGCCGTCCGGTCCTGATCGATGATTGCGGTCGGCAGATGTTTGATGTCGGTAGAGACGGCGTAGCCGAACATCACCAGCTGGACGATTGGAATGACGAGAACCACCGGCAGCAGGCGCTTGTCTCGCAGGAGCTGCAGGAACTCCTTTCTGATCATGGCTCGGAGACGCGGCGTGAGAACGCGCATCATGCGGTGCTCCTCTTGAGCGCTAAGGCCGCCATCCCCATGGACACCAACGAGAAGACCAGGAGCGCCACGACGTCGGGCCAGAGCACTTCCACGCCGGCAGACTTCAGGAATATCCCACGGACGATATTGATGTAGAAGCGCGCCGGTACGATGTAGGAGGCAAGCTGGAGGATTCTCGGCATGCTTTCGATCGGGAAGATGAACCCCGAGAGCAGGAAGCCGGGGAGTAGCGACGCGAACAGCGCGAGTTGGGTCACCACCTGTACGCTCTCGGAAACCGTGGAGATGACCAGCCCGATGCCCACCGTGGCGGTGATGAAGAGCAGCGAGGCCCACATCATGAACACGACGTTCCCGCGGAACGGAACCCCGAGCACCCAGATGCCGGCCAGACTGATCATGGCCGAGATGACGCCGGACAGGACAACATAGGGCACTACTTTGCCAGCGATGAGCTCCCAAGGCCGCAGCGGCGAGACAACGAGGTTCTCGATGGTCCCACTCTCTTTCTCACGCACGATGGCCGTCGCCGTGTAGGCAACGGAGAAGCTCATCAAGATGATCGATATCAAGCCGGGCACCAGGTAGTTGGCGCTGCGCCGCGCCGGGTTGTACCAGACGCGCTGACGCAGATCCACCAGCTGAAGACCGGAGCCCATATCCAGGCCCTGCGCGTTCAGCGATCGGACGATCAGCCCCTGCGAGAACCTGAGCGCCATGGCCGACGTGTAGGCCGCCGCCACCCGCGCCGCGTTCGGCTCCGACCCATCGACCAGCACTTGGATCGGCACTGTCTCCCCGCGCAGCAACCCGGCCGCCATGCCGTGCGGAATACGCACGACCACTTTGGCCTGACCGCCGTCCAGAACCTCTCTGATCTCGCTTTCCCGCTGCAGGAACCGGTTGATGTCAAAGTACCCGCTGCCTTCCAGCGACTGGACGAAGCGCCGGCTTTGGGGCGTACGGTCCTGGTCGAGGACCGCCGAAGAGATGTGGGTGATATCGAACGTCAGAGCGTAGCCCATGAGGAATAACTGCGCCAGAGGCATGACGAAGATGGAGAACATGACCCGTGGGTCGCGCAGAATATGAAGCACTTCTTTGCGCGAGACGGCCCAGATGCGATAGAGCACCTAGCCCGCCTCCTCGAGGGACGCCAGTTGAGTGAAAGCGTGTTCCATTGTCGGGCGGATGGGTTTGACAGAGCGCGGGGTGACACCCGCCCGCTTGAGCGCACTCTCGACCCCGGCTACGGCCTTCTCGGCATCCGGTACCACCAGATGCAGCGCGTCACCGTACATCTCTACCGAGGAAGCCAGCCCGATTTCCCGTAGGAAGTCACGGACCTCACGGGCTTCGTCGACCTGGATGGCGATCACACGACCTTGAAGCGGCGCCCGTATCTCGGAAGGAGAACCTACCCTGGTCACCCTCCCCTTATTCATGAAGCCGACCGTGCCGCAGCGCTCGGCTTCATCCATGTACGGCGTTGCGATGAACAGCGTGACCTCGCGGCTGTGGAGCCGGGATAGGATCCTCCACAGCTCGCGTCGCGACACCGGATCGACACCGGCTGTCGGTTCGTCAAGGAACAGCACCTCCGGCTCGTGGATGAGCGCGCAGGAAAGGGCCAACTTCTGCTTCATCCCACCGGAGAGGTACTCGGCCCGCATGTTGGCGAAAGGGCCGAGACGGCTGAACTGGAGCAACTCCTCGATCAAAGCGCCGCGTTCGCCGCCCGGGATGCGAAAGATGTCGGCGAAGAAGTTCAGGTTCTCCATGACAGTCAGGTCATGGTAGAGATTGAAGCGCTCTGACATGTAGCCGATGCGCGTCTTGACCTCGCGAGACTGGGTCAGAATGTCGAAGCCGTCTACGAGGGCTGTACCGGAAGTCGGCTTGAGAATCGTGGCAAGCATCCGGATGGTGGTCGACTTCCCGGCACCGTCCGGGCCGACGAGACCGAATATCTCCCCTTTGGGGACTGTAAGATCGAGGCCCTCGACCGCCTGGACTTCCGTGAAAGCCCTGCTAAGTTGCCGGGTCTCTATGGCCGGGACTGTCATGCCCTACTGCGCCACCTGGAACGTCGCGTCGGCCGGCATGCCGGGCTTCAACCGGTGATCGGCGTTGTCGATCTTGACTGTAACCGCATAGACCGTCGTCACCCGTTGGTCCTTGGTCTGAACGCTGGTCGGCGTGAACTCGGGCTGCTGCGATATGAGGGTCACCTTTCCATCGAACGTCTCCCCGCCCGGCGCGTCGGTCCGGACAATGGTCGACTGGCCCAGACGGATCCTGGGCAGTAGTGGCTCGGGCAGATAGACAACCAGATCGACAGCGTCCAACCGTCCGATCACCATCAGCGCGGACCCTGGAATGACGTTCTCGCCTACCTCTACGCCTCGAGACAGCACTACACCGTCCACCGGTGACCGGACCTGGGCATACTTCAGCTGAAGACGAGCCATGTCTAGGTTCAGACGCGCCTGCCGCAATTGGGCGCTCGCGCTGCGCTTCTCGGCGTCGGTGCCGTCGGAGACAGCATCCACAGCCGCCTTGGCAATCGAGACACCAGCGTGGGCCGTCCTGACCTGGTCGCGCAATAGCCCGTCGTCGATCTCGACCAGCAACCGCCCGCGCTTCACGGACTCCCCCTCGTCGGCCGCGACCTCCTTGATCCTGCCGGCCATCTGGGAGCTCACCGTCACCTCAGTCGCCTCGATCGTCCCGGATGCCTCTATCTCGTTGGAATCCCTCGCCTGGGAGTTGCCCCAATATGCGTATCCCGCCCAAGCTATGAGTGCCGCCAGCACCACGATGATTGCGATTCTCGCTCTCTCAGGCATCTACATCCTCCTCGGGCTCACGGACTCACTCGTATCTCGGCATCCGCCGGGACTCCCGGCTTCAGCAGAAGGTCCGGATTGGCGATCGACACCGTCACCTGGACGGCCCGACTGGCATGGATTTCCTCCGTGACCACGTTGGTCGGCATCAGGTCGACTCGGTCGGCCACGTGTGTCACTTCGCCGCGAAAAACACGGCCCGGCCATGCATCTACCGTAACCGACACGGCGTCACCCACTCGGACCAGCCGTGCCCGAGATGGTGACAGCTGCAGACCCAGCTTGACGGGGTCGAGCACCGACACCATCGCCACGGCGGCGTTGGTGAAAGCGACTTCCCCGACATCGGCGTCCAAGGCAGTGACGTAACCACGCCGCGGCGCCCGGATAACGAGCCGGGACAAGACCAGCCGGGCCACATCCCCTTGGATGGCCGCCTGCCTGCGGCGAGCCACCGCGATCTTGCGGGCCGCCCTGATCTTCACGTTAGCCTCCGCCAGTTTCGCCTCTCCTTGGGCAAGCTTGGCCAGGCCGGTCGGTATGAGTGCGGCCTTGGCAGCGATGGTGCCGAGCGCCTCTGCCTTGAGCGCCCCTAAGGACCGTTGCCTGGCGGCCAGCATCCTCAGGAGGGCGCCGAGCTTCGCCACACCGGTCCGCGCACCCGCCAGCTGCGCCTGCGCTTGTTGAAGCTTGGCTAGGTTCTCCGGCGTCGGGTCGGCATCGTACGCGGCCTGCGCGGTCGCAACCGCCGCGCCGGCCGCCCGCTCCGCCTGCCTCGCGGTAGCCAGTTGGCCGGTCATCGAAGCGATGAGCCCCGTCAGCTTCCGGGTGCCGCTCGCGAATTCGGCTTCGACGGTTGCTCTCGCCCTAGATATCATCCCGCCGACCTCGCTCAGCTGAGAGCGCGCCGAGGCCAATGGGACCCCAGCTTCGTCCAGCTTGTCTGCCTGTTCGTCTAGGAGCGCGATGCGCGCAGAACCAAGGGACTCCATGACCCTGGCCTGACGCACTCTGTTGAAAGCCATCCGCCGGTCCAGTCTCAAGACGGGCACGCCGGCCTCGACTAGTTGACCTGGGGACACGTACACACGGTCCACCACGCCGACCGGCCTGAGTCCAGAGCTCCTCCCACCCGAGACATTGCTGCCGCCGGCGGCACCAGAACCCGTCCACGTGGTCGGCAGCGTGGCATACGTGCTCGGGGGCTGCGCCAGAAGAGGCTCCGGCCCCACTTTCGCAGAGGACACGTCGGCCAGTATCTCCCCCGAGCTGAAGATGATACGGCCTGAGCTCGACAGTGCCGGCGGCACAGCCACCCCGCACAGCAGCGCCACCGTAGTCAGCGCCACCAACATCGTCCGGGGGCTCTCTCGAACCGCGGGAGCCCGGCGTACCGGAACTCTCATGGCCGCCCCCCCTCGGGCCTGGCCAACATACCCCGCAGGAAGACCTCGCAGATGGCGTGGGCGGCCCCGTCGACCTCGTCATCGAGAAACCCCCCGTTCCGATCCGCGTATATGCTCTGCACCGAGTAGAAGACGTCCATCCCGACCAGCATCCGGGCGCACAGCGTGCAATCCAGGTCAGGACGCACATCACCGCTCCTCTTGCCCCGCTCAAGCGCCGCCGCGGCCGCCTTGACCAGCCGGCCGATGGCGCCCTGCGCCGTGTCCACGAAGCGGCGATGCATCGAGCCTGACTCGGACACTAACGCCTCGATCAGCGGGCGATGGCACTGGAACAGCTCTAGGTGACGCCGGACGATGGTCCGGATCGCCTCGTCCGGCTGAAGCTCGGCCCCGTCGACCTCACCGACGATGTCGTCCAGCGCGTCCGCCACCTGTTGCGCCACCATGCAGAAGAGATCCTCCTTGCTGGCGGCATAGTAGTAGAGCGTTGCCTTGCCCACACCCGCCTCGTCGGCAACATCTTGCATGGTGGTTTCGTGGAAGCCCTTCCGGGAGAAGACCCCCATCGCGGCCTTCGCGATGACAGGCTCCTTCCTTCCCCAGTTCGAGTTGGATCGACCCGGGGGCTTCTCTGCCAGAACGCCCTTCTGTGCCTTCACGCACCGCCTCCACTACAGACACCAGGGGACCCGTCCCCGGAGTCCCCCGCATTTCGACCGCGAAGTCGAATTTGGCCACATGGTACCACCGCCGAGCCTGACAATCAACGGTTTTCGACCAACGAGTCGAAAACCGGATGGGCGTTCGCCGGCCGATCGTGCCGCGCAGGACATCTTCCCTCGGAACTCGAGCACCTCCGAATTCGAGCATTGCGCGCACAGACCAGATGGCTTATCGTCTTGGCTGAGTTCCGCTCTGGACCGACACACCATCTTCCCGGCCTGGCACCGGGAAGGCCTGTCTCGGAAGGAGGCCTGTTTTGAAAGACTACCCCACAGGAGACATCAGAAACGTCGCCATTGTAGGCCACGGAGGGGCAGGCAAGACGTCCCTCACGGAATCGCTGTTGTTCACCGCCGGAGCCATCACTCGCCAAGGCAAGATCGAGGATGGCTCCACTGTTTCCGACTTCGAACCCGAGGAGATCAAGCGACAGATATCGATCACCACCTGCCTGGCGCCCTGCGAGTGGGACAACCACAAGGTCAACATCCTGGACACGCCCGGCTATGCCGACTTCGTGGGTGAGGTCTACGCAGCGTTGCGCGTGGTCGACGCGGCGCTCGTCGTCGTGTGCGGTGTGAACGGCGTCGAGGTCCAGACCGGCCGCGTCTGGGACATTGCGGACAAGCACGGGCTGCCCCGTGTCGTCTACGTGAGCCGGCTGGAGCGCGAGAACGCGGACTTCTACCAGGCCCTCTCCGGCATCCAGGAAGCCTTCGGCGCCAAGTGCGTGCCCTTAACCATCCCCATCGGCGACCAAGCCGGCTTCGAGGGCGTGGTCGACCTCATCCAGATGCGGGCTCTCACCTACCGCGACGGCAAACCGACCGAAGGCGACGTGCCCGACGACTACGTAGACCGAGCCCAGTCGCACCGCGAGAAACTGATAGAGGTGGTGGCCGAGACTGACGACCAGCTGCTGGAAAAGTATCTGGAGGGCGAAGAGCTCTCGGAAGGCGACATCCGCCGCGCGCTGAAGACAGCCGTCTCGGCAGGCGACGTCGTCCCGGTGCTCTGCGGTTCCGGCCATCGCAACGTCGGCAGTGACGCGCTCCTCTCCGCTCTGGTCGACCTCGTCCCCTCGCCGGCCGACCGGGGCGCCGTGACCGGGACGAACTCGGCCGGAGAGCAGGAGACCCGCGAGTCGAACCCGGATGGCCCACCGGCCGCTCTCGTCTTCAAGACCATGGCCGACCCCTACGTCGGCAAACTCACCTACTTCCGTGTCTACAGCGGCACCATGAAGACCGATACCAGCATCCTGAACGTCAACCGGGAGAAGAAGGAACGCCTGGGCCACATCCTGGCCGTCCTGGGCAAGAACCAGCACGACATCCATGAGGTGACAGCCGGTGACATCGGCGTGGCTCCCAAGCTGGAGAGCACGCACGCCGGGGACACCCTGTGTGCCGAGGGATCCCAAATCGTGTTGCCTGAGATCCAGTTCCCGGAGCCGGTCTTCTCGGTGGCCGTATCGCCCAAGACGAAGGGCGATGAAGAGAAGCTCTCGATGTCCCTATCCAGGCTGGCGGACGAAGATCCCACCCTCGTCGTCAAGCGCAACCCCGAGACCCACGAGACGGTGCTCTCCGGTGTCGGCGACATGCATCTGGATGTCACCTTGGAGCGGCTCCATCGGAAGTTCGGCGTCGACGCGGAGCTATCCGCCCCCAAGATTCCGTACCGTGAGACCATCCGGGGCTCGGTCGAGGTCGAGGGGAAGTACAAGAAACAGACCGGGGGCCGAGGCCAGTACGGACACGTGTGGCTGCGTCTGGAGCCGCAGGACCGGGGCGTCGGATTCGAGTTCGAGAACAAGATCGTGGGAGGCGTGGTCCCCCGCCAGTACGTCCCGGCCGTCGAGAAGGGCCTGCATGAGGCGATGGGCGCCGGCATCATCGCCGGGTACCCCGTCGTCGACGTCAAGATCCAGCTCTACGACGGCTCATTCCACCCGGTCGACTCATCCGAGATGGCGTTCAAGATCGCCGCCTCGATGGCGCTCAAGAAAGGCGTGATGGATGCACGGCCGGCCCTGCTTGAGCCGATCATGAACGTGGAGGTGGTCGTTCCCGACAAGTTCATGGGTGACATCACCGGCGACCTGTCCAGGAAGCGCGGCAAGATCATCGGCATGGAGCCGATGGGCAAGAACGAGGTCGTCAAAGCCACTGCTCCGTTGGCCGAGCTCGCCAAGTACGCGACGGAGCTTCGCTCCATGACGCGTGGGCAGGCCGGCTATTCGATGACGTTCTCGCACTACGAGGAGGTCCCACCCGACGTCGCCCAACGCGTCATCGAGGCGTCCCAGAAGCCCGAGGAGTAGTCGCTAGCCGGCGAGCCTCTCGTAGGCCGCCGCGTAGTCCTCGGAGTCCGGCTCCATGGCCAGCGCGAGACGCAGGTGGCCGATGGCCCGTGCGACGCGGCCGAGCCTGGCCAGTGCCAGTGCCAGCCCGAAATGGGCGTAGTGGTTGGTAGAATCGATCTCCACCGCCCGGGAGAACTCCCGGCCTGCGGACTCCCATTCCCCGTAGTTGAAGTAGGCGCGTCCGAGCGCTTCTCTGATCGAGCCCTTGGCCGGCTCGATAACCTTCGCCTTCTCAAGCACGAGAGCCGCCTGGGCGGGATGGTTGCCGTCCAACAGAGTGCGCCCCCTGACAAAGAGCTCGTAAGCGTTCCTCGTCTTCACCTCACACAAACCTGCCTATCAGGCCACGTCGGCCGCTACTGGCCGGCCTTGATCCGCGTGTCGTAGATATTCTGGGCGTCCAGGAAGTCCACCGAGGCCTGCGAGATGTAGTTGCCGGCTGTGTTCAGCTGGCCGACGATGAAATCGCTGTGCTTCTTGAGCTCGGACTCCATGTGGAACTTGGTGAGCTTCTTGTTCGCCGAATCCATCTTCTTCGAGGACGCCACGGCCGCCGACGAATTCCCTCTGCGCAGCGCTCTCATGGTAGCGATCCCGTAGTCGTTGACAACGCGGAACTGGATCAGGCCCCGCTTCACCTCTGGCAGCTTGTTGCGGTCGACGTACCGACTCAGACCATGCTGGGCGGAGGCGGTCAGGCGGTTGATCCGGCGGAAGATCGCTTCAGCGCGGGCATATTGCCCGGCCCCTATCGCATCCGAGGCCCTCTTGTACTCACCCATGGCGCGCATGACCGGCACCATGATCTGCAGGAACGCACGGAAGCGGGCGATTGCCTTGCGGCCCGTGCCTAGACCGGTTCCCGCGGCATCGACTCCTTTCTTGGCCTGGGAGATGTAGTCCTTCTCGGCCGCGGTCGCTTCGAGCCCCTCGGTACGGTCAACCTCCGATGAGATGGACTCGATCTCGGTGTTCATCTCGTCCAGGTCGCTCTCCAGGCTCTTGCTGACTCCAACCGCCTTGACCACCTCGCTCGCCGTCCATGCGAGGTTGTCCAACTCCTCGGCCTGCGACTCGATGTCCTTGGAAAGCTGGTTCATGTTGGGGGTCTTGGAGTTTATGGCATCGATCGCCGCGCGCACCTGGGAGCTCGTGCTTCCTGTAGTGGTGCCACCGCTCGTACCGCCGCTGGAAGTCGTACTGGTGAAGTTGAACGGAGCACAAGCCATCAACAGCACCGAGGTCGCGGCCGCCGTCCCTATGCAGAGAACCCTCCGATTCGGACTGTTCATGCCCTCCTCCTCGCCCACCTACGCCGCCACCGGCACCATCTCAGTCTACGTTCCGCTTCCCACCCTTGTCTACATCTCCTAGGTCGAGAATCACAGACAGAGGCTAAGAGACCGCTCGGGGCTGTCCGCCCTGCTCTCCCCACAGCCCGCCAGCGCACTCAACAGGACGACCAGGAACCCGCATGACAGCCTAGCGACCGCGGTCCTGATCGCACGACTCACATTCCCTTTGCAGGAACTGCCCGTTTCAGTGTAAAATCTGTGGTTGTGAAGCAGTCGGCAGCGCACTCACGCGCTTGCTGACAGCAGGCAGCCATCAACGACCGGCACACCTTCAACCAGAATACGCACCATCGTCGTAGAAACATGAGGAGGCCTGGATGCCGAGGAATCTGTTGTGGCCCGCGCTGTTCTCCGTCGGAATGTTCGTCTTCCCTGTTACCCGTCGCCGCAGAGGTGCGCCTGCCGCTGAGCGACCCCTGAAGAGCGTGCCCGTCCCCCCACCGGACAACCTGGCCAGCTTTCTGCGCCAACGCCGCAAACTGCTGGCCCTTAGCGCCAAGCTGCAATCGATTGACCGCTCTGATGTCACTTTCGACGCCGTCAGACCCACCCTGGCCAGACTTCAGCGAATCACCGTGTTCGTCATCGACTACCTCCAGAACCATCCGAAGATCGCCGACGGGGACACCGACCTCAATCTCCTGGCCGCGTTGTGGAACTTCGTCCATGCGGGGTGGCGCCAAGGGCAAGAGCAGGCCGCCGAGATGTACGTCATGCTGCTGATCCACTACCCGGAAAGCCGCTTCTCACCCAGCGCAAAGGCCTGGCTGATCACCCACCGATACAACCTGCCGTAGGAACGTCCGTCGCTCGGCCTGGGCCTACTACTCTTCGATTGGAATCGCCGAAGTGACGTCATCGGCGTTTACGAGGATGACATCGACCACACGGTCCTCGCCGCCTTCGATGGGCGTGAGTCTTGCGCCGGTAATCGGTATGAAGCGGTGTCCATCCATGTTGAGCCGGTCGACCAGTCGACCGCGGTATGATTCCATGCTGACGTGGACGTTGCCGATGATCTTGAATTCCGAAGTGTGAATCTCCGCCAGGACCTCACGCGTCTCTCTCATATTCCCTCCCGCCGTCCGGCCGATTCCGCAGAGCGGATGGCCCGCATCTTTCCGTTACGCCGATTCCCGACTGCCCGCCTGGAACAAACTTCGCCGCGAGCGGGCCATTTCCTGCCTCAGGCTCTCAGAGCTTCTGCACGTTGCAGGCCTGGAGTTTGCCTCCCTGGCCTTCTTCTATCTCATACCGGACGCGTTCACCCTCAACCAGCGCCCGGAACCCCTCCGTCTGAATCGCCGTGTGGTGCACGAAGAGATCCTCCCCTACATCGGTTTCTATGAAACCATACCCCTTGGCCGCATTGAACCACTTGACTACTCCCTCAGGCACACTCGGTCTACCTCCTCCGGGACATCGCTGTCTTCTGACACGCCCCCACCCAGGCTCAGGTCTCGGGTCGCAGCTCGAATAGCAAAGATAGCCGCGGGCGAACTCGTCGTCAAGCGACGACGCGGGCGGGACGGCACGGCCGCAGCGCCGATCGGGCACCGGACGACCCCTATCCCGGCGTCATTCCGTATTGCGCCCCCCGGCGGCTTTACCTAGTATATGGGACGATTCCGACACCTCTACAAGGACCGACCACTTGGCACAAATCAGGCCTTTCAGGGCCGTTCACTACAATCCGCAGGTTGTAGGCGATTTGGCGGACGTGGTGGCCCCACCCTACGACATCATCTCACCCGAGCAGCAAGAGGCTCTCTACGCGGCCAGCCAGTACAACTGTGTCCGCCTGATCCTCGGCAAGGAGTCACCCAGCGATCGTCCGTGGGAGAACCGCTACACGCGGGCGGCCGGGCACTTCTCCTCGTGGCTGAAGAAGGGCGCTCTGACGCGCGATGAGGAGCCGGCTCTGTACATCTACGAACAGCACTACGCCATCCGGGAAGGCGCCGTGTGCCGCCGTCTCGCGTTCGTGGCACTCGTCAAGCTGGAGGACTTCTCGTCGGGTGGCGTAGTGCCGCATGAGCGGACGCTCGCCGGACCCAAGACAGACCGCTTCAAGTTGATGGACGCGGCCAATGCCAACTTCTGCCAGATCTTCGGCCTGTACTCGGACCCGAATGACCTCGAGGGTGCGCTGCTGCGCGAGCAGGCCCACGGTGAGCCGATGACGGACCTGACCGACGCACTCGGCATCCGCAATCTCGTTTGGCGCGTCACCCAACCCGACATCATCACGAAGATCGCATCTGACTTGAAGGGTCGGCGGATCTTCATCGCAGACGGACATCATCGCTACGAGACCGCGCTCAACTACCGCAACCGGCAGCGGGAGAAGACGGGCGACACCTCCGGCGAGGCGGCCTTCGACTATGTGATGATGTTCCTGGCCAATATGGACGGTGAGGGTATCACCGTGTTGCCCGCGCACCGACTGCTCGTGAAGAGCGGTCTCGACGTGCCGGAAACCGAGAAGCGCCTCATGCGGTACTTCGACATCGAGCGGGGACATCCCGAGACCCTGATTGAGGAGATGCGTGAGCGCGGCCGCGAGCACCACGTGTTCGGCATCTACCTCGGGACCGGCAAGTTGTACGTGTTGACGCTCAAGAACGCGGAGCTGATACGAGACCTCATGGCCGGCCACGTGCCGGAGTGGCAGAGGCTGGATCCAGCCATCCTGCATACGGTGATAATCAGCGACGTTCTCGGAGAAGACGACACCGAGCTGAAGGACTCGGGCCGGATCTCGTTCACTCCGTATCTGGAGGAAGCAATCGCCACCGTCGACTCGGGGAAGGTGGACCTGGCGATCTTCCTCAACCCGGTAACGATCGAGCAGCTGAAGAGGGTCGCCGGGGAAGGAGAGAAGATGCCCCAGAAGTCCACCTACTTCTACCCGAAACCGCTCTCGGGTCTGCTCTTCAACCAGCTCGAGTGGTAGGTCCAGGTGCCCCGAGGCACTACCGACAAGACCACGCGTCCTGGACTTCGGTCTACGCTGGAATCGACGCTGAGGTCTGGTAGAGTATGCCCTAACAGGGGATTGCCTGCGCCGCTGTCAGCGGCTCACCGAAAGGAGTCGGACCATGGCTGATGAGAACGTCCCACCGGTGACACCGCCACCCGAATCGCCTCCACCCGTGACGCCACCGCCGGTGACTCCGCCGCCCGCAACCACGCCTCCGTCGGGAGCGGGCACGCCGAGCGCAACACCGCCACCCGCGGCTGGAGCCACTCGCGCCGCTCCAAGGAAGAAGTCCAAGAAATGGATCATCGGGCTGGTAGCCGTTGTGCTGCTCTTGTGCTGTCTGTGCAGCGCCGCGGGAGGCGCCCTCTTCTACTTCAGCGCGAAGACCAAGACAGATACCGGCACCGTCCCGTCCAACGGTACCGCTGGCGAAACCGGCAGCATCACCGGCCGGGTGGGCTGGGAGCGCCAGGACGACAGCGTCATCTACATGGAGGGTGCGACTGTCGTGCTGACTGGCCCAAGCGACGCCTCACAGAAGTACCAGGCGACGACAGAGAGTACGGGTCGCTACACCATCGAGGCCGTCAAGGTCGGAACTTATGAGGTCAAGTGCATCATCCTGAAGACCAAGAAGGGACAGGTCGACAAGTCCTGGCACATCAAAGGAGTGGTGATCAGCCCCAACAACGCGACCATCCAGGATCTGACCTTCCAGAACTCGGACGACACGTTCAACCCGAACTAGCAGCTTCGCCAGCGCGATTTGAGACCAAGGGCCCGCGCGTCGGTCGCGTGGGCCCTTCTGCTACGCTTCGTCCCCGTCGGAGTCGAGGACAGGTTCGAGCCTGACGACCGTCTCGTAGTAGGCCGCACACTCTCCCTCAGCGCTCATCACAGGCTCCACGACGACGTTGACGCACGCACCCTGCGCCGCCCAGCCGCCATGGTGCGCGAGGGCGACGTCCTTTCTCTGGCGCGAATCCGGCACGACACGCACCTTCAGTCGCCCCACTCGAGAGACGAGCCACACCTCATCGCCCTCTTTCGCCCCCGCTTTCTTGGCCACGCTTGGATGGACGCGGACCTCTCTCAGGCCGTCCTGCGCCGCAGAAGGAACCTGGGAGTGCATCCATTCCCGGGTGGCTGTACTTAGGAGCCTCAGCGGGAACTCCTTGTCCGGCTTGCTCCCACGCGGCATCGTGTCCACGAAATGGAACCGGCCGTCCCGTGTGGCGAACCGTGCCCCGTGGAACGGCACCGAGGCCGCTCTGGGGCGCCGCATCGGTCCTTGGGCCAGCCGTTCCTCGGTCACGCCCAACGGGCTGAGCGGCTCCAGGATCCGCGAGATCCACTTCTGGGCAGACCCCTCCATGCCGTGACCTAGCCCCAGGCGGTCCGCCAGCGCCTGGAATATCTCCAGATCAGGCTTCGAGTTGCCCACCGGCCTGATCACCGGCACGACCAATGAGAGCCACGTGTGCCAGAAGCTGGCGATCACGTCGAACTCCTCGAGAAACGTGGTCGTGGGAAGAAAGACGTCCGCCAGACGAGCCGTGTCCGTCATGACTCTGTCGATCACCACGGTGAACTCCACGTCCGAGAGCGCCTGGCAAACCGCGCGCGCGTCCGGCGATTGGGCCGCCGGATTGGCTCCGTTGATGAAGACCATGTTGACCGGCGGTCTCTTGAGTCTCGGAAGCTCTTGGCCGAGAAGCGGCTTGGGGATGGCCCTCCGGTATCCGACTCCCACTCCACCCTCAGTCGTCCGATCGAAGTAGGCCAGCTCGTCGCGACCCCGGCTCACTCCTCCGCCGGAGCGGCCCAGGTTGCCCGACAGGGCACCCAAAGCATCGACATACCGGACGGTCGCCGCGCCCAGTCGGTAGCGCTGCACCCCGAACCCCATCACGATGGCTGCCGGGCTCCGAGTGGCATAGCTGGTGGCTAAATCAGTGATGACGCTCTCGGGACAGCCGCACTTGCGCGCCAGTGTCCGCAGCGAGTAGCGCCCAGCTACCGCCAGGAAGCCGTCCAACCCGACCGTGCCCGCCTTGAGGAACCCGTCGTCCCGCAGCCCCCGGTCCAGCATCACCTTGGCCATAGCCAGAGCGAGGAATCGGTCCGAACCCGGCTTTGGAGCGATGTGCTCGCTGCACCAGTCCACCGACTCCGTGTGGGCAGGGTCGATCAAGACGACTCGCACGCCCCGCTCCCGAGCTCTCTTGATCAGTGTCCGAAGATGCGGCGTAGTCGCTGACGGGTTGATCCCCCATAGGATGATGAAGCGGCTGTTCTCGAGGTCGAGGGGATCGTGACCTGAGTAGACGCCCATGTCCTCGACCTGCGCCCATCGCCCGGCGCCGCCGCAAAGCGTGCCCCCGGCCACGGTCACGCCGCCCAGCAGGTTGAAGAAGCGGCGGTTCAGCATCTTGACAGCTCCGAGAGACCCGGAGCCCTGGTAGTGGAGTATCGAGAGCGGGCCGAACGCCGCCACGTTGTGACGGATCCGCTCGGCCACCAGGTTCAGCGCGTCATCCCAGGAAAGCGGCTGCCAATCGTTCCCGACACGGTAGAGCGGAGAGGTGATGCGGTCCTTGCCGTAGACCTGCTCAAGCATGTGCGGCGCCTTGACGCACAAGTGCCGCCCGGTTATCGCATGTTGCGGCTCCGGAAGCAGCCTGACTATCCGGCCCCCCTCGACCTCTGCCATCAGCGCGCAGGCGCTCGGACAGTCTCGGGTGCAGGCCGTCTTCACCATTCTACCGACCATGCTCAGCGCTCTTGCTCGGCAGCTTTCTTGACGTACCTGATGAAGACCTTACAGGCGGCGCACTGCTGCTTGTTCACTCCGTACTGCTCCAGGTCCAGCTCCGCCGGGTGGTCTGAGAAGTCATCGATGACTTCGTACTTGTCCCCAGGGCAGACAGTGAAGTAGCAGGATATCTTGCAGGGCACCCCGGCACTGCCGAACGCGCAGTTCTCCAGCATGTCCGCGTCGCAGCCCCTGACCTCCCAGCACTTCTCCTTCGGCATCTCTTCTCCTTGCGGCATGTGTTGGCGCCAGGACGTGGCCCCCATTATAACCGCCGGCGACCTCGCTATCTCGTGGTAGTTTCGAGACGGCGGCGGCGGCGGGTGTCGGAGCGCGGAGGGCGGCGTCTTCCCCGCACCGATGGGTCAGTGCGACGGCTCGATCATGTGCTCCAACTCGACGCGGTCAGGAGAGCCTGCCAGCGCATCCTCCGGGCGGACCGCTCCGGCGCTCACCAGCCCCGCCAGGGAGGTGTTCAGGCTGAACATCCCTTGCCGCGTGCCCATCTGCAACGTCTGCGGGATCTGGAACGTCTTGCCTTCACGGATGAGATTCCGGACGGCGTTGGTCGCGACGAGCACTTCGTACGCCGCGACGCGGCCCCGCCCATCGGCTCTCTTCACGAGCACCTGTGACACCACTCCGATGAGGTTCACAGACAACTGCATCCGAACCTGCTGCTGCTGGTGCGTCGGGAAGGCGTCAATCAGCCGGTCAACGGTCTGAGCCGCACCGACCGTGTGCAACGTCCCCAGGGCCAGGTGGCCGGTCTCGGACGCGGTGATGGTGAGCGATATCGTCTCCAGGTCGCGCATCTCCCCCACAAGGATAACGTCCGGGTCCTGTCGCAGAGCGGATTTCAGCGCCCGGGCGAAGGAGACCGTGTCGTCACCTACCTGCCGCTGGTTCACTATCGCTTTCTTGTCCGAATGCACGAATTCGATGGGGTCCTCCACGGTGATGATGTGGCAATCCTCGCCCGCGTTCCGGCAGTCGATCATCGCCGCCTGCGTCGTCGACTTGCCGCTGCCGGCCGGCCCCGTGACAACCACCAGCCCACGCGGGCGCAGGGCCATGGACTTCACGACTTCGGGCAAGTTCAGGCTCTCAGGGGTCGGAACTTCGTTGGGGATCCGCCGGAAGACCATTCCCAGCGAACCCCGCTGCTTGAAGGCATTGGCCCGGAAGCGACACACCCCGGGCACCTCATACGCGAAATCCAGCTCCAGATGCTCGCCGAACTGCCGCAGCTGCTCCTCGGTCAGCGCCCCGGTGACGAAGGCCTGGGTGTCCTCCGGCATAAGCCGCTCCTCCCCCACGGTTACCAGATCGCCGTGGATGCGCAGAAGCGGCGGCTTGCCTACCTTGACGATCAGGTCCGAGGCCTGCAGTCGATGTGTCTCAGCCAGGAGCGCCTTCAGGTCCACGCCTACCCCTCCCAGCCTTTGGGCCACGCCCGGGGAGCTTCCGCCGGCCGGCCAACACCCTGACCCGGACCGGCCTGGCCCCCGGGCACCGCAGCCGGACCTGAAGAGGCCCCCGCGGCGGCCGACGCGACGGTGCCGCTCCCGCCGGTGCGACCCACCAATCGCTCGAAGTCGAGGGGGTTCGACGACTTGGCGAGTGCCTCCTCGAGCGACACGTGCCCACCGCGTACTAGTCCCGCCAGACTGGCGTCGAGCAGCTTCATGCCTTGTTGGGAGCCGGTCTGGATCAGATTGTACATCTGGTGCGTCTTCCCTTCCCGGATCAGGTTCTTCACCCCGGAATGACAGACCAGTATCTCGAAGGCCGCGATCCGCCCTGTGCCACCCTGTTTGGGTAGGAGCGTCTGTGAGACGACGCCCTGGAGGCTGTTGGCCAGCTGCAGGCGGACCTGGGGCTGCTCCTCCGGCGAGAACACGTCGATGATGCGATCTATCGTCTGGGCGGCGTCCGTCGTGTGCAGGGTCGCGAAAACGAGGTGGCCGGTCTCCG
>CAYWVN010000017.1:0-18400 GCA_964461725.1 uncultured Coriobacteriia bacterium
GGACGTTCACGGCCTCATGGCTCACGGCTTGGTTGATGGTCACCATTTCGCCAGGCTGCATCGGCCGCTTGATGATGTCGGTCGGCGGGCGCCCAAGAAGATCCGCGATGTCCTTGGTGGTCGATCCTTCCCTCACCTCTAGTAGGCCATGCGCGGGAGCCGACTTCTCCGGCTCAGATGGAGTCTCCGGCTCGGGTGCCGGTTCAGTCGCTGGTTCAGGTTCTGGTTCAGATTGAGGCGCCGCCTCCGCCGAGGATGCGACCGTCTCGGCCGCGGCCTCCTCGGCCGACTCCGTTTTCGCTGTCGAAGCCCTCGGCTTCGAAGCCGCCGTCTTCGACCCCGGCTTGGCCGAAGAAGCCTTGGATGCGGACTTCGCGCCTGCCTGGCCCTTCGCAGGGCCGGTCCTGGTCAGGGTGGCCCTGACGCTCTCGAGGACGTCGTCTTCTACCGAAGCCATGTGGTTCGCGACTTCGACTCCGGCACCGGCAAGGGCGGCTATCAGCTCCTTGCTCGCTATCCCCATAGACTTGGCTGCTTCGAAAACCCGCATGTCGGGGCTATTCCTCCGTCTTCATCTCTTCCGCCAGCTGAGCTGCCTGCCGGCGTATGTCCTCCGCGACGCCCTCGCTGATATCCATCTTGAGCGCACTAGCCAGGGATTTCGCCAGACCAGACCCCAGGCAGTCCGCATGGCCGCACACGTAGGCGCCGCGTCCGTTGGCCTTGCCTTGCGGATCGACGAAGACCCGGCCCTCTTCCCCGCGCACCACCCTGATCAGGTCGCGCTTCGGTCGGCTTTCCCGACACCCGACGCAAGTCCGAACAGGGGTCTTCTTCTGGCGCTTCGGCATCCAGCCTACTCCGTGCCTCCGCCGCCGGAGCCCTCGGGCGATTGCTCGGCGTTCTCCTCCGCCGGCTGGGACTTCTCAGCCGCCTCCAGCTTCTTGTGGACGCCGCAATAGCTGCATCCGGGCCGCGCCTTGTTCGTGCACTGCTCACCGGATGCCTTCAGCGCGGCGCACTGACCTTCTGCTGTTTCCCCGCCGGCCGGTTGGGCCTTCGCGGCTTCCTTACCCGGAGCTCCTGCGATCTGTGACTCGCTGCGGATATCGATGCGCCAGCCGGTCAACTTGGCTGCCAGCCTAGCGTTCTGCCCCTCCTTGCCGATGGCCAGCGACAGCTGGTTGTCAGGCACGGTCACTTCCGCGGTGTGCCTGTCCTCATCCACATGTACTCCGTGCACCTTCGCCGGGCTGAGGGCATTGCCCACGAAAGTGGCCGCGTCCTCGCCCCACTGAACGACATCGATCTTCTCGCCTCTCAACTCGGCGACCACCATGCGCACTCGAGAGCCCTTCGGCCCGACGCACGCGCCGACGGGATCGATGCTGGAGTCGCGCGAGGCCACCGCGATCTTGGACCGGTGACCCGCCTCGCGTGCCACCGCCTTGATCTCGACGAAGCCGTCGTATATCTCCGGCACTTCAAGCTCGAACAGCCGGCGCAGGAGCCCGGGATGCGTCCGAGACAAGATGATCTGAGGCTCTTTGGTGGTCTTGCGGACCTCGACGATGTAGGCCTTTAGACGCATGCCGTGATCGTATCGTTCGCTCGGAACCTGTTCGGTAGGCGGCAGCAGCGCCTCCACGCGGCCCAGGTTGACCAGGGTGTAGCGCTGGTCGCTCTGCTCCACGATGCCAGTGACGATGTCGCCGGCCCGGTCGATGTACTCGTCGTACATCTGCTCGCGCTCCGCCTCGCGGATGCGCTGAAGGATGACCTGTTTGGCCGTCTGAGCGGCAATCCGCCCGATGTCGCTGGAGGGAATCTCCTCCTCTGGACCCTCGGGCGCGCCCTCCTCTTCCGGCACCTCCCGTGAGAAGGCCCGGGTCTTCCCTGTCTCCGCATCGATCTCGACACGTACCTCGTATTCCTCTGGAAAGTTGCGCTTGAGCGCAGCAGCCAGGGCGGTCTCTAGCGCTTCGAGCACGGTCTCGGGCTCGATTCGCTTCTCTCTCTCTAGTTGTCGCAGTGCCTCGATCAGCTCGGAACTCACGCTTCCAGTCTCACCCTCTCCTACAACTTGAACTCGGGCCGGAGGCGCGCGCTGCTTATCTCATCCAACGCTATCTCCAACCTGTCCCCATCGCACTCGACGACGACAAAGTCCTCCGACAAGCCCACCAGCACGCCCCGGAACCTCTTGCGTCCCGCCACGGAGCGCGTGGTCTTGATCTCCACCCTCTGGCCGGCGAATCTATCGAAGTCCGCCGGGCGGACGAGCGCCCGTTCCACACCCGGTGAGCACACCTCCAACCGACACTCCCCTGAAAGAACGCCCAGCTCATCGAGCCCAGCCGTGAGGTGCTGGCTCATTCTTGCACAATCCTCGACGTTCACACCGGTCGGGCCGTCAATGGTCACGCTCAGCACCCAACCGCCCGGTTCCCGCCCGTAGGTCACCGTAACGATCTCCAGCCCGATATCGCCGGCCAACGTGCCGGCGATATCCTCCAGGCGATGGAGGTCCGGGTGCCTCGACGCGGCCGGCGTTTTCCCTTCTACCACGGCCGCTTTAAGCCTCCATCATATGAAAAGAGTGGGGGCTACCCACTCTGCGAACCCGCTGCATTTGACAACCGTATGCTAGCATAACCCCACTTCAGTCGCAACTTGCCCAGGCGCATCAGGAGCGCCCGGGCACCCCTAGGAACGCCTTCTCGGCCTCCGTTTCAGCACGCTGTGCCGAAGTATGTCACCGTACATTTGCGCGCGCGCGGTCACGCCTTTTGTCAGACCCAGTTTCTCCTCCTTCATGACTTGCGTGATATTGGACAGGACGACCTCCACCACCTTGGCCTGGACGTCCTTCCCGTGGCGGGTGACTACCACCTCGACTCCGAAGCGCGACTCGTCCAGGTTCGGCAGGGTCTCCAGGAACTCGCGCGTCATGCCTCGCTGCCCTGAGATCTGCGGGATGATCCTTTGGGCGAGATCGGTGCGCTTCCGGCCACCTTCGAACCGCCCTACGGTCATGTCCGGGCCGTGCGCTTCGAGAAGCGGCGCGACTAAGGCGTCGACGTGATCAGGCGTAAGACCCACAAGGTCGGCGTCAACGAACACGACCGCATGAGAGCTGAGATGCGGGCGGGCCGTCTCCATAGCGGCGCCCTTGCCGCCGTTGTGTTGGCGCCTTACCACGCGGGCGCCTCGTGCGGCAGCAACTTCAGCGGTATCGTCAGTCGAACCGTCATCGATGACCAGTACGTCACCGACCGTCCGGCTGGCCAACACCGCATCCAGCACGACGCCGATGCGTGGGCCTTCGTTGAACGCTGGGATGACGGCGGTTACCCGCGGGTGGGGGTTGTCGGTGGCCACGTCCAGCTCCCGTCAGTCGGTGGGAATACCCAGCACCGCGAGCTCGGAGTGCACCATGCCGGCCAGTGTCTGAGCGGCCTGGTCGTTCCTTACCGAGCTGCGCGCGCCGGTCGCCCGCGCCTTGATCTCGACCTCGCCGGCCGCGACCGACTTCTTGCCCAGGATAGCCTGAATGGGCCATCCGACGAGGTCGGCGTCTGAGAACTTCACTCCCGGCGTCTCCGCCCTGTCGTCCAGGACGACCTCGATGCCCAGATCGGCCAGCTGGTGGTACAGGGCCTCCGCCGCCGCGAGCTCCGGGCTGCCCTCTCTGCCGAGCGCCACCACGATCACTTGCCCCGGCGCGAGACTCATCGGCCAGACTATCCCCGAGTCGTCGTGCGATTGCTCGACAGCGGCCGCCACCATGCGCGACACGCCGATGCCGTAGCAGCCCATGATGAAGGGAGCGTTCTCCCCCATACGGTCGACGAACGTCGCATCGAGTGACTTGCTGTACTTGGTTCCCAATTGGAAGACGTGGCCGACCTCGATGCCCCTGGCCTCCGACAGAGGGGTACCGCACCCAGGGCACGGGTCTCCGGCGGTGGCGAGCGTGCACTCGACCCATCTATCGGTCCGGAAATCGGCGCCCGGGACGACGCCGGCGAGATGCCGACCCGGCTGGTTGGCGCCGACGACGGCATCGGTCATCCCGTCGATGGAGCGGTCGGCCATGATGGTCGCGGCGACCGGCTTCGGCAGGCCGACCGGCCCGACGAACCCGGGGACCAGCCTATGCGCCGGGAAATCCTCTTCGGCCAGCAAGGCCGCGTCTTCTCCGAGCGCCTCCGCGAGCCGTGCCTCATCGACCTCGCGATCGCCCCGCACGAGCACGGCAACGGGTCCGTCGGCGGTCCGATATATCAGGGTCTTGATGATGTCCCTCGGTGTCACACCGAGTGCCTCGGCGACATCCTTGACACTGGTCTTGCCGGGCGTGTCTACACCTCGGCCGCCCGTCCCGCTACTGGCGTTGCTTCCCTGCGCCGCCTGCCCGGATCCGGCCGAGCGGTCGGCCCCCGCATCCGCGGGCGCCCCGCACACCGCGAACTCACGGTTCGCGGCATAGTCGCACTGTGGGCAGTAGAGGATCACTTCTTCACCGGTTTCGGCCACCACCATGAACTCCTGCGAGACATCGCCTCCGATCAACCCGGACTTGGCCCGGACCGCGCGGTACTCCAGACCGCATCGCTCGAGGATTCGGGAATACGCATCGTACATCGCCCTGTACGAGCGCTCAAGGCCGGCCTGATCCTCATCAAAGCTGTAGGCGTCCTTCATGAGGAACTCCCGGCCCCGCATCAGGCCAAAGCGCGGCCGGATCTCGTCGCGGAACTTCACTTGGATCTGATACAGGGTGCGCGGTAAGTCCCGGTAGGAGCGCAGCTCGTCCTTCACCAGCGTTGTGATGAGCTCCTCGTGTGTCGGCCCGAGACAGAAGTCGCGATCGTGGCGGTCCTTCAGGCGCATCATCTCGGGGCCATACTCGTCCCATCGCCCGCTGGCCTGCCAGATGTCCGCCGGCTGGACGGCCGGGAGAAGCACCTCGAGCGCGCCGGCGCGGTCCATCTCCTCGCGGACGATCGTTTCGACCTTCAGCAGAACCCGCCGGCCGAGAGGCAGGTACGAGTAGATGCCGGACGCCGTCTTGCGGAGCATCCCGGCGCGCAGTAGCAGCCGGTGGCTGACGACGTCGGCCTCGGCCGGGTCCTCTCTCAGTGTGGGCATATACTGCCGCGAGAGCCTCATGGTCGCGGGTCCACCTCGGACTCCAAGGACTCCGGCCGTTCCGCTGGCTCCGTGGATTCCGGGACGCCCCCGGACGTCCGACCTTCCGGACCGTCCGTGGCGCCCGGCGCGTCGATGGGCTGCCGCCCGGTCCCAAGTTCGGCCGCCACGTCAGCAATCTCCTCCATCAGTTCGTTCAACATATCTTCTTCGTTGACCTTTCTCACGATCTCACCCGCCCGGAAGATCACCGCACTGCCCTTGCCGGCAGCCAGACCGACGTCGGCCTCGCGGGCCTCCCCCGGACCATTGACGACGCATCCCATGACGGCTACCCGGAGCGGGCCGTCGATCTCCGCCATTCGGCGCTCCACTTCTCCCGCCAGGCCGATCAGGTCCACCTCACATCGCCCGCAGGTCGGGCACGAGATGAGCTCCGGTCCGGCGGGCTTAAGCTCCAAGGACTGGAGTATCTTGTAGGCGATTGGAATCTCGTCGACCGGGTCACCGGTGACGGACACACGAATCGTGTCGCCGATACCGTCGGCCAGCAGGACGCCCAGACCCACGGCCGACTTGACCGCCGCGCTGAGCAAGGTTCCGGCTTCAGTAACACCCAAATGTAGAGGATACGGGACTTCCCTGGCAAGGAGCCGGTACGCGTCGATAGTGGCCCGGACCGATGAGGCCTTCGCCGACACCACAATGTCGCGGAAGCCCCGCTCCTCGAACGCCCGCACGTAGTCGACCACGCTCGCCACCAATGCCTTGACCAGGTCGCCTTCCTGCCGATATGAGTCCGCCAGCGACCCCGAGTTCACCCCGATGCGGATCGGCTTGCCCCTCTCCCCGGCCGCCTCGATGATGCGGGAAACGCGGTCGAAGGAGCCGATGTTGCCTGGGTTGATGCGGATCTTGTCGGCGCCGGACTCCAGCGCCCGCACGGCGAGCTTCCAGTCGTAGTGAACGTCTGCGACCATCGGGAGCGCGCTGCCGGCCTTGACGGCCCCGAAGGCGTCGGCCGCCTGCTCGTCGGGCACGGCCACCCGGACAACCTCGCAGCCGGCCGCGGCCAGACGCTCGATCTGCCGCAGCGTGCCGTCCACGTCGGTCGTCTTGGTGTTGGTCATGGACTGGACCACGATCGGCGCGCCGCCGCCCAAAGCGACGTCTCCAACGCTCACGCCTATCTTACTGGCCACGGGAACCTCATCTGAGATGGACGCCTCGGATCAAAGCCGGCAGCAGGTAGCGCTGCACGTCGCCGGTCAACACATAGGCGAAGAGCGCCAGCACCAGCGCCACGCCGACCGCCTGAGCGGCCAGCAACGCCCGGGGGTTCAGCGGCCGGCGTCTGACTGCCTCGATCGCCAGGAAGAGTAGCCGCCCTCCGTCGAAGGGCGGAATCGGAAACAGATTCACCACGGCGAGCATGGTGCTGAACTCGGCCAGCAGGATCCAGAAGTTGAACATGCTATCTCGGGCGGTCTGGGCGCTCACGACGACCGCGCCGATGGGACTGCGAAGCTGCTCCAAGAACAAGTTCTGCTTGATGAGATCGTAGATCGTCGTGGCCATGAACCACGTTGCTCGGACCGCGGTGACCGGGCCGCGATAGAGCGCTGTCAAAATGCTCATCCGGTCATAGACTGTCCGCCCGCCCGGGGCGACCCCCAGGAAGCCACGCCCGGATCGCCGGCCGAGCTGGGCGATCAGCCGCACCGCGCGGTGCTGTCGGACGACCACCAGTTCCACCCGTTCGCCCGGGTGGCGCTTTATGGTGCGGCTGAGCGTCTCCCAATTGCGGCTGCGGAGGCCGGCCACGCTCTCGATGCGGTCCCCCACCTTCAAACCGGCGTGTGCGGCGGCGGTCTTCGGCAGCACCTGGGCGATGGTGGTACTCGGCACCAGAGAAGGCATGCCTACGACGGCCAGGAGCACAGTTATCAAGAGGACGGTCATCAGCCAGTTGAAGAGAGGCCCACAGGCGATGACGAAGGCGCGCCGCAGGACCGGCTCCGCTTCGAACCCGGTCGCCTCCTGCTCGGGCACCAGTGAGAGCTCGCCCTCCATCTTCACATATGCGCCGATCAAGAGCGGCGCTATGCCGTAGGTTGTATCGCCGCGTTTGATGGCAACGATCTTGGGGCCGAACCCGATCACGAACTCCAGAACCTTCACCCCGATCAGCTTGGCCGCCAGGAAGTGCCCGAGCTCGTGGACGAAGATGAGCAGGGCAAGCCCCATCATGCCGACAACCAGATACGGAAGCAGACTGCCTTGGGAGACCGCGGCAGCCATCAGGGGATTCGCTGACTCAGACAACAACTGTGCTACCTTCCGGCTAGTCAGTTCGACAGGACGGCGATCACGGAACGCGCCTCCTGGCGCGCTCGCGCGTCCGCTTCCAGTATTATACCCAAGCCGTCGGCCGGCCCCGCGGGGCAGGCATCCAGAACGCGGGCGATGACCTCAGGGATGCCCGTAAAGCTGATCTCCCCGGCCAAGAACGACGCGACCGCCTCTTCGTTGGCCGCGTTCAGCGAGGCCGTCGCCGTGCCGCCCGCACGGGCGGCCTGCAGGCAGTATCCCAATGCCGGGAAGTTCCGAGCGTCCGGCTCCTCGAAGTCCAGCCGCCCGATCTCAGCCAGATCCAGCCGCGGTAGCGGCGGCGGCAGCCGGTCCGGCCAACCCAAGGCGTACTGGATCGGAAGCCGCATGTCGGTCGGCCCGAGCTGCGCCTTGATACTCCCGTCGACGAACTCCACCAGGGAGTGGACGATGGACTGCGGATGGATCAGCACGGCCAGATGGTCATAGTCGACACCGAAGAGCCAACGGGCTTCGATGACCTCGAGGCCTTTGTTGACAAGGGTCGCGGAATCGATGGTCACCTTGGGTCCCATGTTCCACCGGGGATGGGCCAGCGCCTGTTCCGGCGTCACAGCGGCCATCTGGTCCGATGTCTTGCCGCGGAACGGCCCCCCTGAACCTGTGATGATGATTCGCGCGACCTCTTCCGCCTTCTCTCCCGCCAGACACTGGAATATGGCGCCGTGCTCACTGTCGACCGGCACGATGACCGCTTTCGACTCGGCCGCGCGGCGGCAGACGAGCTCCCCGCCGACCACCATCGACTCCTTGTTGGCAAGCGCAAGCGACAGGCCCAGCTCCACCGCGGCCAGGCTGGAGTCGAGCCCCGCCGCTCCGACAAGCGCATTCAGGACCAGGTCACAGTCGACCTCCCGGACCAGGCGCGCGCTGCTGTCGGGCCCGGCTATCAGCCGCGTCGGCGAGAGGTCGTGGCCGGCCGTAGAAGCCGCCGCATCCGGCGCCTCAGAGAGCGCCGACACCTCCGGTGAGAACTCCCGTGACTGTTCCACCAGGAGATCCACGTTGCTCCGCGCCGATAACGCCACCACTTTGAACTCGCTCGGCAGCCGGCGCACCACCTCCAGCGCCTGGCGCCCGATGGAGCCGGTGGAGCCCAGTATGATGATCCTCTTCTGCGCCATCTCGCGTTCCGTTTCTTGACCGTAGTGACGACTAGAAGAAGTACCTGAGGATGTAGTACGACAACGCGCCGGTGAAGATCAGGCTGTCGAACCGGTCCAGAACGCCCCCGTGTCCGGGAATCAGTGTACCGGTGTCTTTGATCCCGAGGTCGCGCTTGAACTTGGATTCGGAGAGGTCGCCCAGCGGCGCCACCAAGGCGATTGTGAGGCCGAGGAAGCTGCCCTTGACGAGGACCAGCGGCACCGTGAGGTGCCCCGGCGCGGCGCCCGGCAGTAGGAAGAAGAACGTCATGACGATGGTGGTCAGCACCGTGGCCCCCACCGCACCAGCGATCGTCTTGTTCGGGGAGAGCTCCGGCGCCAGAGGACGCCTCCCGAGCGTGCTGCCGACCACGTAGGCGGAGGTGTCGTAGGTCCACGTTGCCACGAAGACGGCCAGTACTCCCCACACGCCGATGGGGAGATCCCGGATGAGTATCAGGTGCGCCAAGAGCGCCCCCACGTACGCGCTTCCCGTGAATGTGAACGCGAGGTCCCCGAAGGCCATGGCTCCGAGCAGCATCGAAAGGAACCCTGCGCCGAGCAGGCCCACGAGAGCCAGACCCAGGCCGGCCTCCCCTCCGTAGAGCGCGCCGACGCAGAAGGCCACGCCGCCGGCCATCCCCAAGAACGCATGGGGCCGGTGCGACGCCTTGCTCAAGGCGTGGTAGTACTCCCACAGACCCAGGAGCACGATCAGCATCACCGCTCCGGCAAAGACGAAACGACCAAGCAGGAGGAAGCCTACCAGGATGATGATGCCGACTATGCCGCTGATGACCCGCGTCAGCCACATCTAGGGTATGTCCTCCACTCCTCCGAAGCGCCGCCCCCGCTTCTGGAAATCGGCCAGCGCCATCAGGAAATCGGCCCGCCCGAATGAGGGCCAGTTCATCGGCGTTACCCAGATCTCAGAATACGCTATCTGCCACAGTAGGAAATTGCTCACCCGGACCTCGCCGCTGGTCCTGATCAGGAGTTCCGGATCCGGCATGCCCGCCGTCAAGAGACGTGCGCCCACCGCCTCGTCGTCCACTGCGTCGGGAGCTAGCCGGCCGGCGGCCACCTCCCCCGCCAGTGTGCGGACCGCATCCGCGATCTCGACCCGCCCGCTGTAGTTCAGAGCGACGTTCAAGACCAGGGTATCGTTGCCCCGTGTGCGCTCGTCGGCCTCCCGGAAAGCCCGCTGCACCGACTCGGGCAGCTCGTTCAGCCGGCCAATGGCCCGCACCCAAACGCCCTGCCTATCTAGCTCGTCGAGCTCGCTCTTCAACATCTCCTCGAAGAGCGACATCAGGTCGTCGACTTCCTCCTTGGGCCGGCGCCAGTTCTCCCGCGAGAAGGCGTAGATGGTCAGGTAGCGCACACCCACTTCGGGACAGATCGCTATGGCGCGCCGGATAGCCTCGGCTCCGGCACGGTGGCCGTCCGACCTGGACAGACGCCGCCGGGCAGCCCATCGGCCGTTGCCGTCCATGATGATGGCCACGTGCTCCGGCACGTGCCCCGACTTGATGCGCCTAAGTAAGAAGCCTTCGCGCCGACCGTAGTAGGACCTCCGAAGGCTCCAAGCCACGTTCTTCATTGATTGCACCCGACTCTTCGGATCAGACCTCCATCACTTCCTGTTCCTTATGAGACACCATCTCGTCGACCTTGCCCACATATGTGTCGGTGAGCTTCTGGACATCCCCCTCCGCACGGTGCCGGTCGTCCTCGGAGATGTCCTTCTCGTGTTCCAGGTCACGCAGCGTCTCATTCGCGTCGCGGCGGATGTTGCGGATGGCGACGCGGGCGTCCTCGGCCATGCGCTTGACCATCTTCACCAGCTCGTGGCGGCGCTCCTCGGTGAGCGGCGGAAAAGGCAGGCGGATGACGTTGCCGTCGTTGGAGGGATTCAAGCCCAGCGCTGACTGCATGACCGCCCGCTCGATGGCCTCGAACGCCGACTTGTCCCACGGCTGGATCACGACCAGCTGACCTTCCGGTACGGTAATCGTGGCCAGCTGGTACAGCGGAGTCCTGGTGCCGTAGTAGTCTACGGGGAGCTTCTCGACCAGCGCGGCCGAGGCGCGGCCCGTCCGAACGGCGGCGAAGTCATTCGACAGCGCGCCCAGGGCCTTCTTCATCCGGTCCTCGGCGTCCGACAGGACCTCCGGTACCATCTCAGACTGCATGGTCACCCCCGCAGACGACTGTGCCGATGTGCTCTCCCATCACGACCCGCCTGATGTTGCCCTCCCGGGCGAGGTTGAATACGAGGATCGGGGGCTCGTTGTCCATGCACAGGGAGATGGCCGTGGCGTCCATGACCTTGAGTCCTCGGTTCAAGACCTCGATGTAGGTCAGCGAATCGAACTTCTTGGCGTCCGGGTGGGTCTTGGGGTCCGCGTCGTACACACCTTCCACCTTGGTGGCTTTGAGAATCGCCTCCGCACCGATCTCCAGCGCCCTCAGCGCGGCCGCCGTGTCCGTGCTGAAGAATGGGTTGCCTGTGCCCGCCGCGAAGACGACCACGCGCCCTTTCTCCAGGTGCCGGATGGCCCGGCGACGTATGTACGGCTCGGCCACCTGCGCCATCGTGATAGCCGACTGGACCCGCGTCCAGACCTCGAGTTTCTCGAGCGCGTCCTGCAGGGCCAGCGCATTCATCACCGTGGCCAGCATGCCGATGTAGTCGGCCGTCGCCCGGTCCATTCCGGCAGCACTGGCGGCCATTCCGCGAAAGATGTTGCCGCCACCGACCACGATCGCCACTTCGACTTCGTCGTGATGGAGTTCAGCCACCTGCGTGGCAATCGACTTCATGACGTCAGGATCGATGCCGTAGCCCGCGGAGTCGACCAGTGCCTCTCCGCTGAGTTTGAGCAGGATGCGCTTGTACTTGGGCTTCGTCATAGCGTATCCCCGTGCTCGGCCGCTAGGCGCTCCCCCCACGCTCGAACCTGACGAACCGGCGGATGGTTATGTTCTCACCGATCTTCCCGACCAGTTCGCTCAGACATTGGTCGATCGTCTTGTCCGGGTCCTTTATGAACGGCTGCTCCAACAGACACACGGCGGCGAAGAACTTCTCCAGCCGCCCCGCGATGATCTTCTCGGCGACGTTCTCAGGCTTACCCTCTTCCATAGCCTGAGCCTTGAAGATGGCCGATTCGCTCTCAACCAGCTGTTGAGGAACCTCGTCACGGGAAACATAGAGGGCCACCGCGGGCGAGGCAGCCGCGATCTGCATGGCAATGTCGTGCGCGAACGTCCGGAAGTCGGTGTTCCTCGCCACGAAGTCGGTCTCGCAATTGACCTCGACGAGCACGCCGATCTTGCCTTCGCCGTGCACGTAGGCCTCGATCAGTCCTTCCTTAGCCTCTCGCCCGGCCCGCCTGTCCCGCTCGGCCAAACCTTGCTTGCGCAGCAACTCGGTAGCGGCGTCCGTGTCGCCGCCACACTCCTGTAAGGCACGTTTGCAGTCCATCATCCCCACACCGGTCTCCTCTCTGAGCTCCTTTACCAGCGCGGCGTCTATCTCTGCCAACCTTCTCCTCCTTGGACTTCTCCTACTTGCTCCAATGCGCGGACGCTATGCTCCCGCCGGTTCCGGCGCAGGCTCTTCCGGTAGCTCCGCCTCGGGCAGTTTGGCCGACGGCAACACCGCTTCCGGCGCGGCCTCGGCGACGGGCCTGCCGGTACGCGCGACCTCCTCCTCCGAGGCAACCGGCACCTGCCGGGCCCGGCCCTCGCAGGTCGCGTCGGCCATCACACGGGTAATCAGTCCGATCGCCCTGATGGCGTCATCGTTGCCGGGAATCACGTGGTCGATCTCATCCGGGTCACAATTGGTATCCACTATCGCGACAATCGGTATGCCGATCTTCCACGCTTCCTGCACCGCGATCCGCTCCTTCCGTGGGTCCACGATGTAGACTACCGAGGGCAGGCTGGTCATTCTGCGAATGCCGCCCAGGTTGCGAACGAGCTTGGCGTGCTCGTGCTCCAAACGGAGCACTTCCTTCTTTGGCAGCACGGAATGGCTCCCGTCGGTGCGCATCTGCTCGAGCTCGTTCAGCCGATCGATGCGCCGCCTGATGGTGGTGAAGTTGGTGAGCGTTCCTCCGAGCCAACGGCTGGCCACGTACGGCATCTCGCAGCGGTCCGCCTGGGTGACTATCGAATCCTGCGCCTGCTTCTTCGTTCCGACGAACAGCACAGAGCCGCCGGCCGCGACAGCGTCGCTGGTGAACTTGTAAGCATTCTCAATCAGAACGATGGTCTGTTGAAGGTCGAGGATATAGATGCCATTGCGCTCGGTGAAGATGAACTGCTTCATCTTGGGGTTCCACCGGCGCGTCTGATGTCCGAAGTGAACGCCGGCCTCAAGCAGGTTCTTCATAGAGACGACGGCCATGCGTCACACCTCCTTCCCTCTGGTTGGTCCTCCGCCCGCTTCCTCCCCGCTCCCCCACCGTCTCCGGCCACCTTGGGTCGCGAGTCCACGAGCGTGTGTAGTCAAAGCGCTCATCAGTGTAGCACAGGGGTTCTGAGCAGACAAACAACGAACCGTTGGACGGCGTAGCTGGGGGAATCCGGCGGGACTAGCCCGTGGAAGCGAGTGCCCGGTTGGTGTTCAACCGCGACTTGAGACGTAGAATCGCCTTGGTGTGGAGCTGCGAAACGCGGGACTCGGTCACCCCGAGCACCTCACCGATCTCCCGCAGCGTGAGTCCTTCGTAGTAGTAGAGGGCGATGACCAACTTCTCGCGCTCCGGTAGGCGCTCGATCGCGGTGGCCAGCAGCGACTTCATCTCGCTGAACTCGAACAGGACGGACGGGTCCCGGGCGGTGGTGTCCTCGAGGGTGTCGATGAGGCTCACCTTGTCGTCCTTGTCCCCGACCGCCCAGAGCTCCTCTAGAGCCAACTGGGAGGTGTAGCTCAGCTGCGAGAGCAACTTGTGCAGCTCGGCCAGGGATATTCCCAGATGCTCAGCGACCTCGGTGTCGGTCGGCACGCGCCGGAGCTTGTTCTCCAGCTCGACGTAGGCCCGCTCCAGCTCCTTGGACCGGTGGCGGACCGAGCGCGGCACCCAATCCAAGGCCCGCAGTTCATCGATGATGGCGCCCTTGATGCGCGCGATGGCATAGGTCTCGAACTTGATGTCACGGCTGGGGTCGAACTTCTCGATGGCGTCTACGAGGCCGAAGATGCCGTAGCTCACGAGGTCTGACTGGTCGATGTTCTGCGGAAGGCCGACCGCTACACGCCCCGCGACATACTTCACCAATGGCGAGTAGTTGAGGATTAGCTTGTCCCGGATGTCTTGGGATCTCTTCTTCTGGTACTTGGCCCAGAAGCCATCAATCTCAGGATTTGTCGTCCGACCCACGTGCTACCCCTTCTAGTCCGGCTTCCTCATCGTGCACAACTGTGAACTCTGCTACAACTCAGGCTCGGGGGTGGCTCTTAAGGTAGACTTGACGCAGCCTGGACCGGCTCACATGAGTGTAGACTTGAGTCGAGGATAAGTCAACGTGACCCAGGAGCTCCTGAACGGTCCGTAGATCCGCCCCGTTGTCCAGCAGATGCGTCGCGAAACAGTGCCGCAAGACATGCGGATGCACTCCTCGCTCGAGGCCCACTCGCCTAACGTGCTTGTCCAGCACGAGCCTCACCCCACGCGCCGTCAAGCGACCGCCTCTCGCATTAAGGAAGAGGGCCCGCTCCTCGGTCTTCGCCAGTGCCGGCCTGGCGCGCGTCGAATACCCATCAAGAGCATCAAGCGCCACCGCGTACAGCGGAAGGATGCGCTCTTTGCCGCCCTTCCCCATCACCCGCACCTCACCTCTCGGCCAGTCGACGCTATCCAGGTCGAGCGAGACAAGCTCCGCCACTCTGAGACCCGCCCCGTAGAGGACCTCGATGAGCGCCCTGTCACGTTGCCCGAGCGGCGTCGATTCGTCCGGTGACGCAATGAGGTCATCGATCACCTCCGGAGTCAGGATGCGCGGCAGCCGCCGTTCGATCTTGGGCGAACCAACCAGTTTGGCGGGATTGGCCGCCACGTCGCCGGACTCCTCGAGATAGGCGAAGAAACCGCGGGTCGCCGACAGCTTGCGGGCCAGCGTGCGCTTGGCGAAACCCATCGTCTGGAGGTACGCCAGATAGCGCCTGATGTCTTGGTGGTCCGCGTCGCCCGCGGCTTGCCCGCCGCGCCCCAGGTACTCCAGGAACTGGCGTATGTCCCCGCCATAGGCGGCCAGTGTGTGCGCCGAGTAGCCCTTGGCCCTTCCCAGACGGCTCAGGACGGGCTGCACCGCCGGCTCGTCGGATAGCGTCGAGTCATCCCGGTCGATCAGCCGACCACGCCTCCTAGCGGACTCCGGGACGCGGCAGGCAGACGAAGGTCAGGGCGCGCGGCCACCCACTCGTCAAATGCGGCCCCGGCGCGATCGGCTACGAGCTCACGGCGCCGCCCCTTGCCCGCCCGCACGCCTTCCAGCGGCGGCATCAACCCCATACTCACATGCATCGGTTGGAAGTCCGGCGTGGGGGTGCCGAGGTAGCGCATCAACCCGCCCAGGGCCGTCTCCGCCGGCAAGACGACAGCCGGCGACCCTGCACGCGTCGCCCAGACGTTCAAGGCGGCCAACAACCCGCTCGCGGCCGACTCCAGGTAGCCCTCGGTGCCTGTAATCTGGCCTCCCAGGTAGATGTTCTTCGTTCCTTTGAGCCGCAGGGTCTCGTCGAGCACCCGCGGCGCGTCCACAAAGGTATTGCGGTGCATGACACCGTAGCGCAAGAACTCAGCCCGGCGAAGGGCCGGGATCATCGCGAAGACGCGTTTCTGCTCGCCCCACTTCAGCCCCGTCTGGAAGCCGACGAGGTTGTACAGACGCCCATCAGCATCCTCGGCCCTGAGCTGCACCACGGCGTACGGCAGCCGCCCGGTCCGCGGATCCGTGAGGCCGATGGGCTTCAGCGGCCCGAAGCGCATAGTGTCCTCGCCTTTGCGGGCCAGCTCCTCGATGGGCATACACGCCGAGAAGAAACCCTCACCGCCGCGCTCGAAGCCCTTTCGCTCCGCGACCAGCGCCGAGCACAGCTCCTCCCGAAAGATCACGTACTCTTCCCGTGTCATCGGGCAGTTGAGGTAGACTCCTTCGCCCTTGCCGTAGCGGGACGCCTCGTAGAGCTGCTCGCGGTCCAGTGAATCCGCCGCCACGATGGGAGCGGCCGCGTCGAAGAAGTACAGGCTCTCGGCACCGGTAGCGCGCTTGAGTTCGACCTCGAGCCGCTCGGACGTGAGCGGCCCCGTACAGACGATCGTCGGCACGCCGTCGCCCAGCGCGACGGCTTCCTCCCGAACGAGCTCGATATGAGCGTGCGTTGAGACACGGTCGGTGATGTAGCGCGCGAACAGCGCGCGATCGACCGCCAGGGCGGAGCCCGCCGGCACTCGGGTCTCATCGGCTGCCGCCATGACCATCGACCCCAGACCGCGCATCTCGCTCTTCAGCAACCCCGGGGCCGAACTCGGAGCAGTGCCTCGCAGCGAGTTGCTGCAGACAAGCTCGCCAAGGTCACCCGTGTGGTGCGCTGGAGTCATCTTGTGGGGGCGCATCTCGAACAGGCGCACGTCGACACCGCGCTCGGCCAGCTGCCAGGCGGCCTCCGAACCCGCCAGACCGCCTCCTATGACGGTCACTACGTCGTTATCCAAGCCCTCGGTTTCCTCCTGAACCAGGTTACGCGCACACGAATCTTACCACGCGGGGCGCGGGCGACTACGAGCGTGGGCGTGGTTCCGGGACGCGGGCGAAGCGCTGGCCGGCCAGGGGCTCGACCAGGCCGGCCATCTCGAGGCGCGAGAGCGCGGCCAAAAGGGCGCCCGGCGGAAGCCCGGTGGCGGCGATCAGCGAATCGACCGAGCGGCCCTCCCAGCCGATGGCGTCAAGGATCCCTCCGTCCCGGCCTCCCGGCAGGGCAAGCGGCAGCGGAGGGTTGTCCGAAGTCGTCTGCAGCTCCATCAGAGACAGCACGTCCCCCGCGCTTTCGATGACATGGGCGCCGTCTTTGATGAGGCCGTTGGCGCCGCGGCTCGTCTCGGAGAGAACGCTGCCGGGCACAGCGCCCATCTCGCGGCTCTGCTCCTGCGCCAGCCGGGCGGTTATCAGCGCGCCGCTCCGTGCGGCCGCCTCGACGACCACGGTCACGTCCGCGAGGCCGCTGATTATCCGGTTCCTCAGGGGGAAGTGGTGCGGCAGCGGCGGCACATCCAGCCACATCTCCGAGATGACGCTTCCCATCAAGGCGATCTGGTCTGTCAGCCGACGATTCTCGGGCGGATAGACGTGCTCCAGCCCACAGCCCAGCACGGCGATCGTGCCGCCCGGCCCGTCCAGAGCCGCCTCGTGAGCTGTGCTGTCGATACCTCTCGCCAGGCCGGATACGACCGTCACCCCGGCCTGCGATATCCGCCTGGCCATGCGCCGGGCCACGTTGCGGCCGTAAGCCGTCGACCGTCGGGCGCCGACCATGGCGACCGCCCGTCTATCGTCCAGGATGGCGTCGCCGCGCGCGAACAACACTGGCGGCGCGTCCGCGATCTCCTTCAGACGCCGGGGATAGCGCTCGTCGTCGATGGTGATCAGTCTAATCGCCTGCGCCTGAAGGCGCGCTTTCGTGGCCCCGAGGTCGACTCTTCCAAGGGCCAGACACGCCGCACAGGCGTTCTCATACGACAAGCCGGGTTGTTGAGCCAGAGCCCGCGGCCCCGCACGCCCAATGGCCTGGGGCGAGCCGAACGTCGCCAGCAGTCCCGGCAGGTGGCCGGTGAACTCCTTGACGGTCGCGAGCGCCAACCAGGCGTCGTCGGTTTCGCTGAGCCGCGGCTTCACTCCGCCTCCTTCCACTCCAGGCTACGGTACTGAGCCGCCTCGGCGACGTGCGACTCCCCGACGACCTCACTCCCGTCCAGATCGGCGATCGTCCGGGCTACTTTGAGGGTCCGCACGTAGGCACGTGCACTCAGCGCCATTCGGTCCACGGCGTCTTCCAGAAAGCGGCGGGCTTCCCGGCTGAGACGGCGCAGCGACTCCTCTGAGATCCCGGCGCCGCAGTTCGCGTTGGTTCTCGAGCGCTCCCTGTCACGCCTCACCTCACGCGCCGCCTCCACTCTCCCGCTGATGTCCGCCGATGCCTCACTCCGAGCGCTTGACATCAGTTCCGTCCTGCCCAGACGTGCCACTTCGATGGTGATGTCGATACGGTCGAGCAGCGGCCCCGAGATACGGTGTCGGTACCGCCCGACCGCAGGCGGCGTGCAGTCGCACCGCTTCCCGTGATCGCCAAGGTAGCCGCACGGACACGGGTTCATCGCCCCGACCAGCAAGAACTCTGTCGGGTATGTGACGGCACATCTGGCGCGCCGGATGGTGACGGTACGGTCCTCCAGCGGCTGGCGCAGCGCCTCCAACACACCACGGCCGAACTCAGGGAGCTCGTCCAGGAAGAGCACGCCGCGATGACTGAGGCTGATCTCACCGGGCCGGGGATAGCTACCGCCCCCAGTGAGCCCGGCCATCGAGATGCTGTGGTGAGGCGCACGGAACGGACGCTCCCGCATGAGCCCCCGGCCCTGCCGCAGCATACCCGCGATGCTAACAAGCTTTGGACCGTCGAGTTCCCGGCCGGCATCGGA
>CAYWVN010000018.1:0-18216 GCA_964461725.1 uncultured Coriobacteriia bacterium
GCATAAGACGCCGTGATAACTATGGCGTCTGGATGCGCCCGCGTGGCATACGAGGGGAGACGACCAAGCGGGCGGCCACGTCGCAGGTGCTCTTATGCGGCACCGAGAATGGTGTCCAGGGGTCATGCGGGTCTGCAGAAACGGTATTCGACAGAGCACGGCGTCTGTACCAGGCGCGTCGACAGGGAGAGGCCAAGGAACGATGAAGCGCGCGGACAAGAACCACTGGGTCGCCGTCGTCTTGCTGGTGTTCCTGGGCAACGTCGTGCCACCGGTCCTCTGGTTGCGAACCGATTCCATCATCTCCGGGGGAGGCGCGGTTCTCATCGCCGTCGCGCTCTTCTTCGCCGCGCGCAGGCTCACGTGCAGCCGGAAGTGGTGGGTGCTGCCGCTGGCGGGTTCGCCGTTCGTGGTCGGCCCGCCGCTGCTCGGTCTGGCGCTCGTGCTGGCGGTCATGGGAGTCATCCCAGTCCCGTAGCTTCGCGGACCGGGACCCCCCGGCAGTAGCGGTAGCAGAGCTGGATCTCGCGTGGTCCGCGACCTGTACTCGAGTCGCGCGGCCGTGTCGAACAAGCGCGTCAACCTGACGCGTTCAGGCTCGGCGCATTCTGGAAAGTGATTGGCGCGCAGGCTTCGCGCACAACGTTGCTCGCTCATGGATACTGGTCAGCCCCCATGCGGTGATGTACAATCGTGATGTATACCGCGACGGAGGTGTAGCATGGAACGGACCCAGATCTACCTCACGGGCAAGGAGAAGAAGGCCGTGAGGGCCATCGCCCGGCGCCTCGGCAAGACACAGAGCGAGGTAATCCGCACCGCCGTCGATCGTTTCATTGACCGCGACGGTGCCGGCAACAGGCTTGACCTACTTCGCAGCGGGCGGGGCCTGTGGAAAGGCCGGGGAGACCTTCCTGATTTCGAATCGGTCCGGCGGGAGTTGGATCGAGCTGGTACCGCGACTGGCACGTCCTGATGGCGAAGCGATTCCTCATCGACACGGACGTCATCATCGAGTATCTGCGAGGCCGTGAACAGGCAATTCGGTATCTGGAGTCTCTCGAAGGAAGACTGTGCGTCTCCGCGATCACCGTGGCCGAGCTCTACTCCGGTGTGAGAGGTGAGGATGAGGAGGCCGCCATTGAACGCTTCCTGGATGCTTTCGACGTGATCGGGGTCGACCAGGCGCTCGCTCGGCTCGCCGGTCTCTGCAGGAGGGATTGCGAGCCTCGATATGGTACGGGACTGGCGGATGCCATCGTGGCGATGTCCGCGGAGGCAGCAGAGGCGGTGCTGGTCACGTTCAACAAGCGGCACTATCCGATGATCGACGATGTCTTGGTTCCATATCGTCGTGGCTGAACCGGCTGCCGCTGGCCGAGGCCCAGGAGGGCCTCCGCCTGGTCGCCGAGGCCCGCGACTCCATCAAAGTCATCATCGAGCCGACGTCGTAGCGCGCGCCTACCTGAGTCATCGCCGCTGGCGCTCACCGTCCCGGGGGGGGTCCCGACAGCGCCGCGCCGTTCGTTGACGGCACCCTCGGTTGGCGATTCAATGGGCCATCATGAGCCTGTTCTTATTTGCCGCGTTCGGATCAGTCGTCTCGTTCCTCATGATGGCGGGCGGCCTCATCTGGCTAGGCGTCCGTCACGAGCTGCAGGGGGCGCGCATGGAGCGAGAGCAGGCCGCCGATCTCGCCGTAAGAGGTTGGCGGGGGTTGCCCGGCCGCACCTGGTTCCGGGGTCTGGCTGCCGGCATCAGCTTCTCCGGGGAGAAGCCCACCCGCGAGATCATCGAACTTCTAGCGGCGGGGCGCTGGAGCGAAGGACTGTCTTGGGCGACGCCGGCTCTCGGCGCACTGGCCGCATTCTTCTTCTGGCCGCTTCTCATCGGCCTTCTGATGGGTCTCGAGTCGCTACCTCTGTGGGGCCTGGTGGCTTTCTTCTTCTTCGGCGGGCTCTATGCAGCGTGGCCCCGAGGTGGCAGCTAACGGTTGCTCGGAGCATCGGGTAGACTTGCTCAGTGGATCGAGTCCGGCCGGTAGTGGTGAGAGAGCAACTGCAGCGGAGGGACCCTGAATGGCTGAACCGATCAAGACGGTCGAGTGGGCGGGCGACAAGGTGCGCTTGATCGACCAGACACGTCTGCCGGTCGACGAATACTACATCGAGTGCGCCCGCTGGGAAGAGGTTGCCGACGCCATCAAGACGATGCGGGTGCGTGGTGCGCCGGCCATCGGGGTGGCCGCAGCGCTCGGGACGGCGTTGGCCGGCGTGTGCTCCAAGGCTGAGACGCCCGAGGCGCTGGCCTCCGAGGTCGAGGAGGCGCTCGACGGCCTGGCGGCCACGCGGCCGACCGCCGTGAACCTTTTCTGGGCCGTCAAGCGCATGAGAAGCAAGCTCCACGCGCTGGTGAAGCGGGGTGCCACGGTCGATGCGCTCCGCCAGGGGCTGGTCGACGAGGCGGTCAAGATCGCGGAGGAAGACGTCCAGACCTGTCTGGACATGGGGGCGCACGGGTCCGAGCTCATCGCGGACGGCGACCGCATCCTCACGCACTGCAACGCCGGTGGCCTGGCGACGTGCACATACGGTACGGCGCTCGGTGTCATCCGGTCCGCCCACGAGCAAGGCAAGAAGATCCGTGTCTATGTCGATGAGACCCGCCCGCTCCTGCAGGGCGCGCGTCTGACCGCGTGGGAGCTCACCCGCGAGGGGATCCCGGCCACACTCATCACCGACAGCATGGCCGGATTCGCGATGGCCCGCGGAATGATCGACAAGGCCATCGTCGGCGCGGATCGCATCACGGCCAACGGCGACGTCGCGAACAAGATCGGTACGTACACTGTCGCCGCGATGTGCGCCCGGCACGGGCTGCCGGTCTACGTGGCCGCGCCGATGTCGACCATCGACTTCGACCTCGAGCACGGCGATGACATCCCGATAGAGGAGCGCGGATCGGAAGAGGTTACCGAGGTCGCCGGGACCCGCCTGGCGCCGGCGGGTATGGCCGTCTGGAATCCGGCCTTTGACGTGACCCCGGCGGAGCTCGTCACGGCCATCATCACCGAGCGGGGCATCGCGCGCCCGCCGTACGCCGAGAGCCTGGCGGCTCTCCGCGGCAAGGGGTAGCGGCGTGAGCGGGCGTGTGTCGGTGCGAATGGAGGTGGGTCGTGGCTAACATCGCCCAGCTCATCAACAGCGTCCTCTCGGTCCTGGCGCTCATCTCGCTGGGGCTTCTCCTGCGCGGCGTGGGGCTGCTAAAGGAAGACAACGGCGCGCTCCTGAACAAGATCATCATAAACGTCACGATGCCGGCGCTCATCGTCATGGCGGTGCTGCGGTCCCATCCCAGCCTCGGCTACCTGCTCATCCCGCTCGTCGGCCTGGTCGCCGCAGCCGTGTGCGCGGGCGCAGCCTGGGGCACGGGGAAGGCCCTCAAGATGGCGCCGGTCCTGCTGGGTGCGTTGTTCCTAGCGTCGTCGATCGGCAACACGGGCTACCTGGGCTATCCGCTCTCGCAGCAGCTCTACGGCCAGACGGGGCTCGTCAAGGCCTTCTTCTACGACACGCTGGGCAGCATGATCTTCCTCATGACCGCGGGGCTCTTCTTCGCGCAGCGCTATGGGGACCACGGCACCAAGGTCAACGCGCTGAAGGAGATCGTCACCTTCCCGCCGCTCGTCTCGATGGCGGTGGCTTTCGCTCTCAAGGTCGGGCTGGGCGCGGCCGGCGTGGCGCTGCCGGTCTTCATCGTCCGGTCGCTCGACTACCTGGCCGGGGCGACCGTGCCGCTCATCATGATCTCGATCGGGCTGCAGCTGCATCTGGGGCACGTGGCGCGCTACAAGATGCCGATCCTGCTGACGTGTGTGCTGAAGCTCGGGCTCGCGCCGCTCATCGCGCTGGCCGTCGGGAAGCTCATGGCTCTGCCGCCGTCGACCCTGGGCGTCACCGTGCTCCAGGCCTCCATGCCGCCGGCGATGTTCACCTCGGTGATGGGGCTCCGCTACAAGCTAGACAACGAGTTCTTGCCGTCGGCTATCGTCGTGGCGACGGCACTCTCGCTGGTGACCATTCCGGCGATACAGCTCCTCCTTCTGCCGCGCTAGGTAGACCCTCTGGGTGGTTTGGCCATACTGGGCAAACATGCTAAGCTCATGCATGGGTGTTTCATGATGAAAAACAATCGGAATTCCGTCGCAGCATATATGTTCGCCCTTGCCCTGTTCGCCTTGGCGGCCTCCGCGGCCTTCCCCGGGTGCCCCTCGAAGACTACCTCCGGCCAGGGCACTTCCACCGTCGGCACGTCGGGCGGAACCACCGGCGGCGACGAGACCGGGACGGTCACCGGCCAGACCGGTGGCGAGACAACTACCTCCACGGGCTCGGTCCATGGGCTGATCACGCTCACGCTGTACTTCCCGGACGACCAGGTCATGTATCTGCATCCGGAGAAGCGCGTGGTCCCGGGTACGGCGACTCCGGCGCGCGAGATGGTCCGACAGCTGCTCAAAGGTCCGCGGACGAAGGGACTCATATCGGCCATCCCCGCGGGCACCGAGCTCCTGGATATCGACATCAAGGGCGGTGTCGCCTATGTCGACTTCAGCCGGGATCTGGTGCGCAACGCGCCCGGAGGCAGCGCCGGTGAGGCCATGACGATATACTCTGTGGTGAACAGCCTGACGACGTTCCCCGCGGTCAAGAAGGTCAAGTTCCTGGTCGAAGGCAGGCCGGTGGACACGCTGGCCGGGCACGCGGATCTCAGCGAGCCGATCGGGCGGAACAAGAAGCTGAACAAGTAGGTCGAAGGAGTAATGGTGACTAGACAGAGTGCCCAAGGTAGATCGAACCTCATAGTCGTTCTGGCCGTCGTGCTGGCTGCGGGGGTCATCGGCGCTGTCATGGTCCCCAACACGATAGCTGCGCCGGCGTCGCTCGCCGCGACCGGGCACTACGTCTTCAACGGACACGGCAAGGCCCACGGGGTCGGCCTGTGCATGTCGGGCGTCTACGGCCGGGCCAAGAGGGACTGGAGCTACAAGAGCATCATCTACTACTACTTCGAGAACGCGCACGTGAAGAAACGTAGCGATCTTGTGCCCAATCGAGTCCGCGTCGGTATCTATTCGGGCAACCCGAACTCATCCATCTCCATCACCGGCAACGGCGACTTCAAGGTGCGCGACGCAAGCGATGTCGGACGGCTCTCCTTCACTTCCGGCCAGAAGGCGACAATCACATACTCCAGCGCCAGCAATAAGTACACCGTGCGGCGCTCCAGTGACGGCAAGACCGAGTCGACCACCAAGTGGATGAAGGCCGTGCCGACCTCCGGCAGCACGATCCTGCAGTGCACCAACATCAAGGACGGCTACAGCAAATTCCGGGGCGAGATCTGGGCGCGCTACTCCTCCCACTCCAATCTGATGTGGGCGATAAACGTGCTCAACCCTTCGTACTACCTGTGGGGCATCGTCGAGGAGCCCAACAGCTGGCCGTACGAGGGCCTGAAGACGCTGATGGTCGCCGCCCGCAGCTACGTGGTCGCGACGGCCGGCCAGGGCCGCTTCGAGGAGGACCACTTCGACGTCGCCTCGTCGACCAGGTGGCAGAAGTACGAGGGGGCCACGCAGCAGTACCTGGGCTATGCGGCCGAGCAGGCGCTGCCGCGGGTGAAGTCCGCTGAACGCAAGACGCACGATGTCATGCTCATATACGGCAGCAGTCAGGTGGCCAAGATGCCCTATCACTCCTGCTGCGGCGGCCGCACGGACAGCTTCTACGACGTCTGGGGCGACACCGGCTACCCGTGGACCGTGTCGGTGCGCTGCACGCTGTGTAGCCGCTACAGCTCCTCCTACTCGTGGGCGACGAGCCTCACCAAGAGCCAGCTGACGACCAAGTTCAAGGCGCACACCGCCAGCAACGTGGGGACGCTCGTCTCGATGCAGGCGACGTCCTACACGCCGGGTGGCCGGGTGGCCGTCCTGCATCTGCACGGCTCGAGCGGCGACAAGGACATCACCGGTACGCAGATGAGGGATTTCCTGGGACTGAAGAGCAGCCGTGCGCGTTTGTTCTGGCGCGACTAGCCGGGACGATGTTTGTGGCTGACGGCCGTCGGCGTATCTGGAGACAAGCCGCGGTCGTTTTGTCTTGTGGGCCCTGGAGTGGGTGACTTGGGTTCCGCACCAGGGCTGCCGATTGGTGATAGTGAACCGCTGTTCTCGCGGAGGCGACATGGAAGACAACAGGGGACAGGTGCGATTGCGCTCAGAACGCCGGATCGGCCGGCGGGCGTCCGTCTATCGGCGGTCGTTTGCGGGGGCAGTCGCGCTCATCGCGCTGATCGGCGCTGTGGCGCTCGCCGCCCCGCCGGCGGCCCTGGCGATTTCCCCCAAGGTGATCATCGATGCCGGCCACGGTGGGAGCGCGCCCGGCGCTGTGGCAAACGGCGTGGTCGAGAAGTCCGTCAATCTCGACATCGCCCTGCGTCTGGCGCATAACCTCGTGTCGGCGGGCTACCGGGTGGAGCTCACCCGGAGCACCGACCGCACGACCTCCTTGGCCGAGCGCTCCAACACGGCCAATGACCTGATCCCCGGGGACATCTTCGTCTCCATCCACAACAACTGGTCCTATGCCAAGGCGGCGCACGGCGCGGAGTCGTACTACCATGGCAACTCAGCGCAGGGCCGGGCGCTGGCCGGCAAGCTTCTCAAGGGCTTGGTCCAGAAGACCGGGCAGACCAACCGGGGCGCTCGTTCGGATTTCACTCTGTACACTTCGGGCATCTATGTCCTTCGTCACGCGAACATGGCGGCCGCTTTGGTGGAGGGGGCGTTTCTCTCCAACCCGACAGAGGCGAGGCGTCTCAAATCGGCGGCGTTCCGCGAGAAGATCGCCGACGGCCTGGTCAACGGGGTCAAGGGATACTTCGACATGCGCACCTACGGGGCGAGCTTCCTCTCCGACAACACGCCGACGGCTTTTGCCGCCGGCAACACGTACCGGATCCCGGTCGTGTTGGCCAATACCGGCAATCTTGTCTGGGGGACCTCGGGCAGCAGCGAGGTGCGCCTGGCCTACTGGTGGAAGGACCTGAAGACAGGTCGCAAGTGGTACGCCGACGCCGCCGATCTGCCCGGAGCGGTGCCCTATGGCGATCAAGTCACGTTGTCCGCCCGCGTGAAGGCGCCGGCCAAGCCCGGGCGCTATCTGTTGGGTTGGGACATGCGGCATGTCGGCACGGCCTGGTTCAGCTCGCGCAGGGTGGCCAGGCTTTACCGGAACGTGAACGTCACCTTCGACTACCATGCCGAGTATCCGGGCGATGCCCGCGACCACACGCCCGACGAGATGTACGCCAACACGACCACGGACGCCACCGTGGTGGTCAAGAACACGAGCACGGTCACCTGGCCGGAGAACGGCCCGGTCGGTCTCGACTACCGCTGGATAGACTCCGCGGGCAATGCTGCATTCGCCGGCTACCAGTTCAACCAGAGGGTCTATCCCGACCACGACGTCGGCCCCGGCGAGACGCACCTGTTCCGCATGCGCGTGAAGGGTCCGCCGAGGGCCGGCACGTGGAAGTTGCGCTACGACATGGCCCTCACCGGCGTCGCCTGGTTCTCGCAGAAGGGAGTCGGCACGTTGGACCGGACCGTCCAGGGCAGGTACGACTATGACGCCAGCTACCTGTCGCACGACACGCCGGGCACGATGCTCGCCGGCCGCACTACCACGGCCACCGTCCGGGTGAAGAACACCAGCCGGATGACCTGGCCTGGGCCCCGCCCGCTGGTGGGCGACCACAAGATAGCGCTCGACTACAAGTGGGTCAAAGGCGGCCGGGTGGTGGCGGTCGGTGGCCAGTGGGGTCTGCGCAAGGTGCCCGCTTCCGCGGTGCTTCCGGGGGAGACCTACACCTTCAAGGTCAAGGTGCGCGCGCCCAGCACCATCGGCCAGTACACGCTGGTTTGGGACATGTACCAGTCCGGCGTCACGTGGTTCTCGGCCAAGGGCGCGGCTACCAAGAGCGTGTCTGTCAATGTGCAGACAGGCATGCGGGCCTCGATCGCGTCGACCGGCGAGGGCTACAACGTCTACCTCGGCGATTCGGACGCGACCACCATGCCGGCCGGCAACAAGACCACAGTCATCTACAATGGCGGCACCTACTACGTCAGCGGCACCAAAGAGGACGGCCGGGGTTGGGAGCGGACCAGCACGAAGCCCGTCCGCTTCGTGCCGTTCTCGGGTAGCCTGCTGAAGGTCGCCAGCATGTCGGACCTGAACATCTTCCGCGGGACCTTGGAGGTGCGCTACTCGCCGGCCCACCGGTATTCGCGCATCGACCAGAACATCCCCGGCTATCTCTGGGCGATCAATGTGGTCAAGATGCAGCAGTACCTGAAGGGCGTGGCCGAGGAGCCGGACGATTTCCCGACCGAAGCGTTCAAGGCGGGCATCATAGCCTTCCGCACATATGCCTGGGCCTGCAAGCTGGCCGGCAAGTACAAGGAAGAGCCCTTCGACATCAGCTCATCGACAGGCTACACGCACTATGACGGTGATGATCAGTGGTACATCGGCTACAAGCGCGAGACGCACGCCGGCGGCCCGACGCCGCCCAACCGCATGTCCAATCTCGTCGAGAAGACAGAGGGCCGCGTTGTGACCTACGGGGGCAAGGTGGCCCGGACACCCTACTTCGGCCACTGCGACGGGCGCACACGTAACGGGCCCTACCCGTGGCTGCGTTCGAAGAAGGACGGCATGTGTGTGGGCAGGACGCTCACCGCCCATGGGCTGGGCATGTGCATGTATGGCGCCAAGTGGCGGGACGTCAACCGCAACTGGACAGCCGGCCAGATTCTGCGCTACTACTACACGGGCATCGACGTGGTGAACAAGATAGGTGACCCGACGCTCCGTGTCGGCGTCTACTCGGTGAAGTGAGGGCGTCTTGATGAGGTTCGGTAGATCGAGTACCTCGTGCCGCCGGCGACCGTCACTCTCGCTGATCGCGGCGGGAGCGATGTTGGTGGGCGGGTCGACGCTGATGGGGGGCGCAGCGGTCGCCGGGATGTCGCGCACCGCCGGCCAGACCGTCTCGCCGGCCGTGCAGACGGTGCCGGTTCGCACTCGGTGGGCCGCGGCACCCGGGACGGTCCGCTACCGTCCGGCCGAGATCCTTGTGAAGTTCCGCCCGGGCGCGACTCTCGTGGCCCGGCGCAACCTGCGCGTCAGGGGAGGCGGCGTCACCGCGAAGCGGTCGATAGGTCTGCCCCTGTACAGCGTTACGCTCGGTCGGGGTGTCGGCGTGAAGGATGCGTTGCGCCGCTATCGTGCCAGTTCACAGGTGGAGTACGCGGAGCCCAACTATCTTCGCGCGCTGGCCAGGACTCCCAACGACACCTACTACCGCAGCGGCCAGTGGAACATGGTCAAGACGAGCGTGGACCATGCGTGGGACATCGCGACTGACGCGACTTCGACGACAGTGGCGGTTATCGACAGCGGTCTTGACCTCACCCACCCGGATATCTCGGGTAACGTGTGGGCCAATCCTCTGGAGGTCCCCGGCAACTCGACCGACGACGACGCCAACGGCTACGTGGACGACGTCAACGGCTGGAACTTCGCTGTCGGCGAAGGCGACCCGTCTGACCACGACGGCCATGGGACGCATGTGGCCGGAATCATCGCCGCGGAGACCAACAACGGCCGGGGTGTGGCCGGTCTGGCCGGCGGATGGGGTAACGACGGCGGAGCGCGCCTGATGGCGCTGCGCGTGACCAACGACGAGGGGCTGGCCAGCGACTTGGACATCGCCGAGGCGATCGCCTATGCGGCCGACAACGGCGCCAAGGTGATCAACATGAGCCTGTCCGGCTTCGAGCTCAGTCTCACGCTCAAGGGTGCGGTCGAGAGCGCCTACCACGACTACGATGTGTTCGTCGTCGCGGCGGCCGGCAACCAGATCGAGGGCTACCCGTTCCCGTACACATCGTATCCGGCGGCCTACGAGCACGTCACGGCGGTCGCCGCAACTGACTCATCTGATCGTCGTCCGTGGTGGTCCAACTACGGCCGGTTCGTCGACGTGTCCGCGCCGGGCGAGTCAATCGCCTCGACGTACTGGAACCTGGGGGCGCATGCGTACGCCGTGGCGTCGGGAACATCGATGGCCTCGCCGCATGTGGCGGGAGAGGCCGCGCTGCTCCGCAGCTACTACCCGACCAAGACGGGAGATGAGATCCGCGTACTTATCCAGTCGAAGTGCCGGGACCTGGGTCCACACGGCAAGGACTACTACACCGGCTACGGCCGCATCAACGTCGGCCAGACGGTCGACACCAGCCCGCCGGTGGTCGCCGACACGAGTGCCACCGCGGCGTCCTTCCGCCCCGGTTCCCATGAGCGTGAGACGATCAGGTTCAACCTGTCGGACGACCACTACGCGAGTCTGACCGTCATCACCTACATCAAGGATCGATACGGCCGGGTGGTGCGCCGGCTGGGGCCGTACACGAAAGCTGTTGGCGCCGCCCACACGGTCTGGGACGGCCGCAACTCGGCCGGACGCCTGGTTGCCGCCGGCACCTACCGCTGCCGGGTCAGGGCCGCGGACGGTCCCGGCAACTTGGGATACAGCCCGTACCGCCAAATCGTTGTGCTACGATAGGGCGCGCCGCTGACGCATCGCCGGCAGCCGGCTACGGGACACGTACACACCGGTCGGTCGGAAGGCGGATGGTAAGAAGAAGACTTCTCCCTCGATCTCCCTTCGCTGGATCCGTCTGGATGGGGCCTCGGCCGGCCGGCCTCTTCTGGATATGGCTCTTGTGTCTGGGCCTATCATGGGGCCTGCCGGCTATCGCCGCGGCCGCTGAAGCGCGGCCCGATCCCCGGGTGCTCGACAGCTTCGAGGACACCTCCAAGTGGACCCCGGGGCTGAAGCCCAACGGCCTCATAGTGATGGACGGCCGCCGCTCCGCGGAGTGGACCAACGTCACCTCCGTGCCCGTCGTGAGCATCTCGCGGGTGCCCGCAGACTGGTCGGACTATCAATACCTCGGGATGTGGATGTGGTTGCGACGCCCCATCGAGGCGACGATCACCGTGACGGTGGACACGAGCGACGCTGCTTCCGGCAGAACAGGGCAGTACGTTCGAGATATTCCCCTCTCGTTCAGCGGTTGGAGGTACCAGAAGATCAGCCGCTCCGCGTTCGGCGCCATCGGCGACCCGGCGGGGTGGGACCACGTCCGGGCGCTGAGCCTCAGCTTCACCGGCACCGACGACGCCAGTGAGCCCGCGTCTATCTGCCTGGACCGATTCACACTCACGAACAGCCCGTTCACCAACGAGATGAGCGACGTCGAACTCCTGCGGGCGGTCGATTGGGACTACCCGGGCCTGGAGGCGGCCAAGGCGGCCTACGAATCGGGGGAGATCGTCGCCGCGCGGGACGCGTTGATCGCGCACCTCCGCAGCCGCGTGGCGCCCGTCTATCTGACACCGCCGCAGTACGCGGACCCTGTCGCCGAGGCTCTCCCCATGATGAGCAACATGTTCACCTTCTGGGGTGTCTCGGCCCAGCTCGATGACGACGTGGACTGGACGGTCATCCCTCCGTTGGCCGACCGCGAGTGGCGGAACCAGCTCAATCGCCAGCGCTACTTCAACGTGTTTGGCAACGCCTACCAGAGTACCGGCGAGGAGAGCTACGCGGCCAAGCTCGTGGCGATGATGAACGACTTCGCTGACGAGAACCCGGCGCCGGATTTCGTGGCCGGCTACAACTACGCGTGGCGTCCGTTCGAGGCCGGGCGGCGCATGAGTGCATCGTGGATGTATCTGCCGGAGTATCTCAACCACTCGCCCAGCTTGGATACGGCGTCGTACGACCGGTATCTCAAGTGCGTCTGGCGCCACGGCGACTACCTATACAAGTTCCAGATCTCGTCCTGGAACAACCAGCGGGCGGTGGCTGCCAACGGTCTGGCCCATGCGGCGTTTCGCTATCCGGAGTTCGTGAATGCTTCGGCGTGGCGGTATGCGGCGCTCAACCGCTTGTCGGACATCCTCGCTGGGCAGGTCCTGCCGGACGGCGCCCAATTCGAGCTCTCGCCCGCCTACCATCAGCTGGTACTCGAATCCGCCGAGGAGCCCTTCATGCTGGCCCAGGCCAACGGGGTCGCTCTGCCGGCCGGCTACAGCGACCGACTGGAGAAGTTGTTCGACTACGACATGTACGTGGTCCAACCGAACCGCCGCCTGCCGAGCCTGAACGACTCGGACACATTCGGGGGGGCTCGGCGCATGGAGACCTACCTGGCCAGGGGAGCCGAACTCTTTGGGCGCCGCGACATGGCTTGGGTGGCGACCGAGGGTGCGACGGGCACGCCGCCGAAGCACATCTCTCACGCGTTCAAGTATGCCGGGCAGTACGTCATGCGCAGCGGGTGGGGCGGGGACGCGCAGTACCTGATTTTCGATGCGGGGCCCTACGGGGCACTACACCAGCACGAGGACAAGCTCTCTTTCAGCCTGTTCTCGGGAGGCCGCAACCAGCTGGTCGATTCCGGCCGCTATCGCTACGCGCGGGACGCGTGGCGTGGTTACTTCGCCGGCTCGCCGGGGCACAATACGGTGGTGGTCGACGGCCTGAGCCAGCATCGAGGAGGCGTGCCTGCCTACCTGCGGCCGCCGACCCGGCCGCTCAACAATCCGTGGGTCACGACCGGCGCGTTCGACTACGCGGCCGGCGTCTACAGCAGCGGCTACGGGCCGCGCCGCAACCGGAGTGTTAGTCATCGTCGCAGTATTCTTTACGTGAAACCGGACTATTTCGTGGTGAGCGATCTCTTGGAGGGCACGGGCCGGCACAGCGGGAAACTGCTCTTCCACTTCGCCGGCACGCGGTCGCTGTTGTCGTCCAAGTCGAAGATGGCCGTCTCTGACGATTCGGGCGCCGCCAACATCGCCGTCATCCCCGCCGACCCGTCACTGGTGTCGGCGCATCGCTATACCGGCCACACGACGCCCATCCAGGGGTGGACGTCGAACTCCTACGGCGAGAAGAGCCCGGCTACTACGGTCACCTACTTCCGCCGGGGTAACCTGCCATTCGGGTTCGACACGGCGCTCGTGCCACGGTCGGCGGATGGGACCCCGGTGGCCTCCGCGACACGCCTGCCGGTATCCAAGCTGGTCAGACGCCCGGGCTGGCGACGGGCGCACATGCGGGCCGTCGCGCCCGCGCGAGCGAGCGCGCTCTCCATCCGGTGGGGTGACTTCCGCGACCATTTCCTGCTGGTCCGAGAGGGAGACGGCACGCTCTTCTTCGGTGGCAACAGCACCAATGCCCGGACCGCGCTGGTGCGCATGGGAGGGCGCAGGCAACCGATGCGGCTCATCCTGAGGGCGGGTTCGTATTTCACGAGGCGCGGGGTGCTGATGGCGTCGACCGACTCGCGCGTAGAGTACCTGACGGTCGACGCCCAGGACGCGCGCGATCTGAAAGTGGTCGTCCACCCGAGCGTGGGGCTGCGTCTCTATGCGCCTCAGGCCAAGACGGTGACCGTGAACGGCTCGGCCAGAGCCTTTCTGCGGCGCGGGGACTATATTACAATACGCTAGACAACGGCAGTATCGTCCGGTTTCATCGTGGGACCCACCGCGCAAGTGCCCCAGACGCGCCAGGGATCACACCAGTCCAGCGAGGTAAAGGGATGTCGAGCCAGGAAACGCGCAAGGAATCGTCGCTTGCCCCAGCCAAGTCGCCGACGTCTGGTTTCAGACGGGCGCTGGCGTCCGCCGCCGCCGGCATCCTCCTGGTGCTTGGGCTCGTGGTCGGCATGGCTGTCGCGGCCGACCCGTACGGGGCCGACTACGCCGACACGACCGCCACGCCGGCCGCGATGGATGCCGGGACGACCGTCTCGGTGCCCCTCTCTATCAAGAACACATCCTCGAGCACTTGGGCAGCCGGCGGCAAGGTCGGGATCGACTATCGCTGGAAGAACAGCCGCGGCGCGACGGTCCTTATCGGCGGCGCTGTCGGTGCCAGGACGTACCCGACCACGGCCGTCGCTCCGGACACCACATGGACGGTGAACGCCCCGCTCAGGGCAGCGGCCGATGGCGGTGCGTACACACTCATCTGGGACATGGTCTGGACGGGACACGGTTGGTTCTCGTCGAAGGGCGTTCCACCGTCGACCCACTCGGTCGTCGTGACGGGGCCGTACGGGGTCCGCTACGACTCGGTCGAGACACCTACCTCGGCATACTGTTTCAATACGGTGCCGGCGACCGTCACGGTCACCAACGTCGGCAGCAACACCTGGGCGGCCGGGGGCGCCATCGGGATGTCATATCGATGGCGGAACTCGCGGGAGCGTCTGGTTTCGGCAGGCTACCCCGGCATCGCGCCCGTCAAGCCCACGACCGACGTGGGACCCGGAGAGCAGTACGTCTTCACGCTTAGCCTCAGCGCGCCGTCCAAGCCGGGTATCCATAAACTCATCTGGGACATGGCGGGCCGGGGCGTGGGTTGGTTCTCGACGCACAACCAGCCGGTCAGCGTGAACGCCATCGCCGTAGCGGCAGACTACCACGCGGCCTTCCTGGCGCATTCGACGCCTGTCCGCATGTACGGCGCCAAGACCTATGCGGTGAAGCTCCGCATCAAGAACACGAGCGCCATGCGCTGGCCGCGTGGCCGTGGCGTCGCGGTGGGCTACCGGTGGCGGAACCGGGCCACAGGGCGTCCTGCCGGCCTGCGTTTCCGGCGCACCTACTTCCAGACTGTGGTCGAACCGGGCGAGACGGTGACGATGTTCGCCAAGGTCACCGCGCCGCCGGACACCGGTTCGTATACTCTGAGTTGGGACCTGGTCCACTCAGGCGTAGCCTGGTTCTCCGGCAGGGGCGTGCCGGTCGAGCAGGCTACCGTCAAGGTCAAGTCAAGGACGGTCCGCATCTTCGTCAGCCTGGCCCGCTTCCGTCTGTACCTCTACATGGGCGACAGCGTGGTGAAGAGCTATCCGATAGCTCACGGCAAGCCGTCGACGCCGACGCCCTCGGCTACCTGGAAGGTCCTCGAGAAGAGCTACCGATCCATGACGGCGCCGATGTCCGCCCGCCACATGCGGCTCTATCGCTCCTCCGGCGGCGGATGGCAGCGTACCGGTTTCGGTATCCACGGCACGCCGTGGCCGTGGACCATCGGCTCGATGGCCTCGCACGGCTGCATCCGCATGTACAACAAGGACGCCATCGACCTGTATCCGCGCGTTCCCATCGGGACCAAGGTCGTCACCAGCTGGTAGCGGACCCGCGGTAGCCGGTCGCTCAGGCACCGAATTGCCCGAAAGGGCAGACACCTTTGCCCTTTAGTCCGATTGCCCCAATCCTTCTGTTGCCTAGAATTGCCCTGGCGTGCGCTGGGGAGGGACACCACTACGGCAACGGAAGGAGGGGTACACATGGGGCACCTATCTGACACTTCCTGCACTATCCGGCGGGCGGATCGTCCGGCCGGGCGCGCGAAGATGCGCCTGGCGGCGGTCGTTCTGGCGGCCGGCATCGCGACCAACCTGCTGGGCGGCGGGGCCTTCGCGTGGCTGCTCAATTCCATGCAGAATCGCGACAACGCGTTCGCCAGCGGCACACTTGCCGTCGGCACAGATCCCGCGGCGTCCTTCATCGGGATGCAGAACATGAAGCCTGGGGATTCTGTCACCAAGCCCATCAAGGTCATGAGCACCGGCAGCATGCCGATGAAGTTCCGTCTGAAGGCGGCGAAGCAGGACGGCACCGACACCCTGTTCAAGGTCATGACGGCAAAGCTGGTCTACACCGGGCCGGACGAGGCTCTCAAAGGGACCGTCGTCTACGACGGCCTGCTATGGGAGCTTGGCCAGAACAGCGATATCGGCGGCAACCTCGACGCGGCCGGCACGGTCTACGACCCGGCGTTGGGCAACCACGGCGACTTCGCCGAGTACGACCTCACGGTCGGCCTGCCGACGACCGCAACGGATTCCTCGGCCGGCAAGTCGGCCTCCCTCAAGATGCTGATCGACGCGACGCAGATAGACAATCCCGCCTGGGCTGAGTAGGCCCTCTGGGCCGCGCAGTCTGATCGGGCGCAAATCATCGAACGGCGACAAGTCCCAAGGGTGTCCCTCCCCGAGGCGTCGCCAGACCCGAGCAGGATGGCAGAGAGATGTTGACCGTGGTGGCCGGCGATGCGATGGCGCGTCCCGGCTGCGCGGAGGGGAGTGATATCGATGAATGGAGAAGCACAACGTGTGTGGAGTGTTCGGCGCGAGCGACGGGCGAGGGGAGGAGGTGCGGATGCCGGCGGGGGAGACGCGGTGTTCCGGTGGGCCTTGTGGCTCCCAGCGCTTGCCTTGGGGTTGGCGATCTGGTGGGCCGGGTACTGGCCTTGCGTGGTCCTGGGACGGAGTATGGAGCCGGCCTACTATCCGGGGGACATCATCATCGTCCGCCGAGCTCCGGAGGATGAGGTTCACCCGGGCGACGTCATCGTCTGGCGGGACGGACGGAGCCCGGGGACGGGCCCGGGGACGGCCCACCGGGTGGTCGCGGTGCGATTGAGGAGGGGGATGCCGTACTTTCTGACCCGCGGTGATGCCAACCCCGTACGGGACCCCAGGCCGGTCCGGCCGGGGCAGGTACAAGGCAAGGTCGTTGCCCGCCTGCCGCTTCTGGGACGGGCTGTTGCGTGGATGAGAACACCGGCCGGGCTCGTCGCCACGGTCGCTTTTCCGGCGCTCGCGCTCGTGCAGTCGTATCTGGCGGCCCGTCGCGAGGTTTCAGATAACGGGTTCAGCCGGGCGCCCGTCCAGCAGGTCGCGCCGTCGCCCGCGCTCGTGGGGCACCCGCTGGGGGTCCGTCGGCGGGCGGGTGAGCGTCCTACGCGCCGGCCGCGCCGGCGCCGGGAGTTGCCCTAGTCGCCGGACGGGACTCGCCCCATCCGCTGGCCGGTTTCGGTGTGCTAGACTTCCATTCGTCCGAGGATGGAGGTGGTCCGGAAGTGCTCTTCGACGCGCTCGTGGTGGGGCTACTGATCGGCTGGTGGCGGGGAGGAAGCCTGGCCCGTCTGGTGAGCCACGGGTTCCGGGGTCTCTGGCTGATCATCCTGGCTGTCACGATGCAGTTGGCGATCCCGCGGATGGAGGTGGCCGGCTGGATCGGTCGCGGCGGGAGCTTCTGGGTGTTGTTGGCGAGCTACGGGCTGATTGTGCTGATGGTCGTTCTGAACGCCAACAGCATTACTATGCTCCTTGCGGGAGTCGGTGTAGCGATGAACATCGCCGTCATCGCGTTGAACGGCGCCATGCCGGTCTCGGTGGCGATGGTTCGACGATTCACCCCTCAGGACCTGGGGTACGTGTTACGGCGGGAGGGCTATCGTCACCTGGCAATGACGACTTCCACGCGCCTTCCTTGGCTGGGGGACGTTCTGCCGTTCCCACTGCTGCTGCCCGCGCCGAAGATAGTCATCTTGAGCGCCGGCGATATCCTGCTTTCCGTGGGCCTCCTGCTATTCATTCAGCAGGCGATGCAATACCCGGCGGTTCCCTCGGACTTCGCCGTGGGGTGCCCTCCGGAAGAGGCCCACATCCGCACAGGTTCTTCACAGCACTAGCCGGGCTACTCCCGGGGCCGGTGGTACAATAGCGTGGTGCCTGACGCCGGGCAGCGCCGGGATGCGCGCGATGCCGCCCCGCGACGATGCCCCGGCGTCCCAGACAGAGGTGGTCTAGACAGACATGAAGAACATCTTCGAGAAAGTCCTGCGGGCCGGCGAGGGTCGCCGGCTGAAGACCCTTGAAGGCCGCGTCCTAGATATCAACGATCTCGAGGACGAGGTCAAGGCCCTGTCCGACGATGGGATGCGTGCCCGGATGCGGGCGCTCGCGGACGAGGTGCGCTCCGAGATCGAGGACGGCGGCGGCACTCTGGACAACGTTGCCGTCAGCCTGATGGAGCCCGAGGAGGCAAAGGAGAGCGCGGCGGTCGTCCACCGTGCGCTGGACGCCGTGCTCCCGGAGGCCTTCGCGCTGACCCGCGAGGCCTCGCGCCGGCATCTCGGCATGCGCCACTTCGACGTGCAGCTGATGGGCGGCATCGTGCTGCACGAGAAGGGCATCGCCGAGAT
>CAYWVN010000019.1:0-18086 GCA_964461725.1 uncultured Coriobacteriia bacterium
TCTCCTTGAAGGCCATGCGGTCCTCACCGCGCTCGATGGCGTCGGCGCCGACACCGATGATCTTCACCCCGTACTTCTCGAGGACGCCGTGACGATGGAGTTCGGAGGAGAGGTTCAGGCCCGACTGGCCGCCCAGGTTCGGGAGGAGCGCGTCGGGTCTCTCTTTGGCGATGATCTCCTCGAGTGTCTCGAAGTTGAGCGGTTCGATGTATGTCGCGTCGGCCATGACGGGGTCGGTCATGATGGTGGCCGGGTTGGAGTTCACCAGCACGATCTCATAGCCGGCCTCGCGGAGCGCCTTGCAGGCCTGGGTGCCCGAGTAGTCGAACTCGCACGCCTGGCCGATGACGATGGGGCCGGAACCGATGATCAGTACCTTCTTAATGTCCTCTCGCACGGGCATACGTGAGCTCCTTGTGGCGATTGGCTGAAACCGCCGGTGGACGGCCGGAAGCCGAGCCGGCAGACTGATGGTAGGTGCCGTGAGTCATTCTAGCAATCTTGGGTGCTGAGAGGGAGGCCGTATCGGCGCCTACTTCGGCCGGCGGAGGTGGCCCCGCCGGTGGCCCCGCCGGAGGAAGGTTGGCAATCGCCGGTTCTTGTCTTAGAATAGGCTAACGTTCGGCCAGCTCGGAAGGCAAAGCCAGACGCATCCATCCTTGAGTATCGGGCCCGAGAAGGCCCGTCTTTGGTTGAAGACGCCGTCTACGTAAGGGATTCGCATGGTCAAGAAGTCAGTCAAGGGTCGCGAGGTTAACTTCTGTATCACTGGTGGGGAGTTTGATCCGGCCAGGATCAAGATCGACGACACGACGCTACGCGACGGCGAGCAGACCGCCGGCGTGGTCTTCTCCAACCACGAGAAGGTGCGCATCGCCAAGCTCTTGAGTGAGGTCGGCGTGCAGCAGATCGAGGTCGGCATCCCGGCCATGGGCGGCGACGAGAAGGACGTCATCAAAGAGATCGCGGGCCTGGGGTTGGCCGCAAGCATACTCGCCTGGAACCGCACGGTGGTCGATGACATCAAGCACTCCCTCGATTGCGGCGTGACCGCGGTGGCCGTGTCGCTCTCCGCTTCCGACATCCACATCGAGCACAAACTGAAGAAGGACCGCCAGTGGGTGTTGGATTCCGTCAAGACCTCGGTGGCCTTTGCCAAGGAGAACGGCCTATACGTGTCGCTCAACGCCGAGGACGCCTCGCGGTCCGACTTCGAGTTCCTGGTCCAGTTCGCGCTGGCGGGCAAAGGCGAGGGGGCGGACCGGCTGCGCTTCTGCGACACGCTGGGCATCATGGAGCCGTTCGAGACCTACGCGACCATCTCGGACCTCATCCGGGAGACCGGTCTCGAGATCGAGATGCACACGCATAACGACTTCGGCATGGCGACGGCCAACGCCCTGGCGGGCTTGCGGGCCGGTGCGACGTGGGTGAACACGACAGTGAACGGCCTTGGTGAGCGGGCCGGAAACGCCGCCGTGGAAGAGGTCGTCATGGCTCTGAAGGTCCTGGAAGGCACCGACCTGGGTTTCAAGACACAGATGCTGCGGGAGCTCTCCGAGTACGTGGCGGCGGCTTCGGCCCGGACGGTGCCCATCTGGAAGGCGATCGTCGGGACCAACATCTTCGCCCACGAGTCCGGCATCCACGCCGACGGAGTGATCAAGAACCCGATGACCTATGAGGCGTTCTCGCCGGAGGACGTCGGGCTGACGCGCCAACTGGTGGTCGGCAAGCACTCCGGCAGCCACTCGCTGCTGGTGAAGTTCCAGGAGTATGGCATCGAGCTCTCGAACGAGCAGGCACGCGAGCTTCTGGCGGAGGTGCGCAAGGTGGCCGTCGAGCTGAAGCGCGCGCTCTTCGACAAAGAGCTGATGTACATCTACAAGGACATCCGGAGCAAGAAGCGGAAGAAGGCGTAGCCCCCGCGGGGGCGCGTTCCGGGGAAGGGGAGTAGGGCAGCGTGGGCCACACCCTGGCGGAGAAGATCATCTCGACGCACGCCGGTCGGCAGGTTGCAGCCGGCGATATCGTTGTCGCCGACGTGGACGTAGCGGCGGTGCAGGACGGTACCGGTCCGCTCGCCGTGGCCAAGCTCGACGAGCTGGGTACGCGCTGGGCTGTCCACCCGGAGAAGACGGTACTCTTCATCGACCACGCCGCGCCGAGCCCCCGCTCCGAGCTCTCCAACGCGCACCAGACCCTGCGCAAGTTCGCGCGCGACACCGGCGCGGTGCTCTCCGACGTCAACGAGGGCGTCTGCCATCAGCGCCTGATCGAGAGCTTCTCTCGCCCCGGCGACATCGTGGTCGGGGCCGACTCTCACACCTGCACGTCCGGCGCCCTGGGGGCGTTTGCCACCGGCATGGGCTCGACCGACGTGGCTATCGCCATCGCCTCGGGCCAGACCTGGCTGCGCGTGCCGGAGACATTCCTGGTGGAGGTCTCCGGCACGTTTCCTAAAGGAGTGTACGCGAAGGACTTGATCCTGTTCTTCATCGACCTGATCGGGGCCGACGGCGCCACCTACAAGGCGCTGGAGTTCGCGGGCGACTGCGTGGCCCGCATGACCATGTCGGAGCGGTTCACGCTGGCCAACATGGCCGTGGAGGCCGGCGCCAAGACCGGCATGTGCGCTTCCGACAAGACGACCAAGGCGTTCCTAGCCGAGCATGGTCGGGCTGACGACTGGCAGGCGCTGGCACCCGACAAGGACGCCGACTACGAGCGCCGGTTCGAGCTGGATGCCTCGGAACTGAAACCTGTCGTCGCGGCGCCCCATGCAGTTGACAATGTGAAGACGACCGCTGAGGTCGCCGGCACGCGGGTCGACCAGGTGCTGATCGGCACCTGCACCAACGGCCGCATCGAGGATCTGCGCGTGGCCGCCCAGGTGCTTCGCGGGCACGAGGTGAAGCATGGCGTGCGACTGCTTGTGTGCCCCGCGTCGCGGCAGACTTACCTGCAGGCGATGAAGGAAGGGTTGCTGGAGGTGTTCGTGACCGCCGGCGCTGCCGTTCTGAATCCAGGCTGCGCGTCATGCGTAGGCGTGCACCAGGGCGCTCTAGCCGACGGTGAGGTGTGCTTATCCACCCAGAACCGGAACTTCAAAGGCCGCATGGGCAATCCGGAGGCTGAGATCTACTTGGCCTCCCCGGCGACGGCCGCGGCGTCGGCCATCCAGGGTGTCATATACGACCCGAGGGAGTTCTTGACGTGATCCTCAAGGGCAATGCGTGGAAGTTCGGCGACGACATCTCCACCGACCACATCGCTCCCGGGCGGCTGTTCCACCTGCGCACGAACCTGCCGGAGCTGGCCAAGCACGTCATGGAGGACGCAGACCCCGAGTTCGCCTCCAGCGTGCAGCCGGGCGACTTCATTGTCGGCGGGCGCAACTTCGGCCTCGGCTCTTCCCGCGAGCACGCGCCGACCATCATCAAGCTGGCCGGCGTGGGCGCTGTGCTGGCGGAGTCCTTCGCGCGGATCTTCTACCGGAACGCCATCAACGTGGGGCTGCCGGTCATCATCTGCGATACGTCGAGAGTCAGCGCGGGCGATACGCTGGAGGTCGACGTTGGGCGGGGCACAGTGAGAAACCTTACCGGCGGGACGGACATAAAGGTGAAGCCGTTGCCCCCCGTGATGCTGAAGATCCTGGAAGACGGCGGGCTCGTGGCCCACTTCAAGAAGCACCGCGGTTTCGCGTTGGAGGGAGTCGCGGTGCCGGAAGGGCAGTCGTCCGCAACGGCATCGCCCGCGAAGGAGGAGGATTGACTTGGCCACCCACAAAGTGACGCTCATCCCGGGCGACGGCATCGGGCCGGAGATTGCGGCGGCCATGCAGAAGGTGGTCGCGGCGGCCGGCGCCCACATCGACTGGGAAGAGGTCCACGCCGGCGCGGACGTCATCGCTGAGTACGGCACACCGCTGCCCGAACACGTGCTGGAGTCCATCCGACGGAACAAGGTGGCCATCAAGGGGCCGGTGACGACGCCGGTCGGGAGCGGCTTCCGGAGCATTAACGTGGCGCTCCGCAAAGAGCTCGACCTCTATGCGTGCGTGCGGCCGGCCTTTTCGCTAGAGGGCGTGCGGTCGCGCTTCGAGGACATCGATCTGGTCGTCGTGCGGGAGAACACGGAGGACCTCTACGCCGGCATCGAGCGGCGTATCGACGACGACACCCGCGAGAGCATCAAGCGCATCACGCGCGGGGCCAGCGAGCGCATCTGCCGGTATGCCTTCGAGTATGCGCGGCGCGAGGGCCGGCTGAAGGTGACCGCTGTGCACAAGGCCAACATCATGAAGGAGACCGACGGGCTGTTCCTAGAGGTCGCCCAGGCCGTGGCGGTTGACTACGAGGAAATCGCGTTCGAGGACCGCATCGTCGACAACATGTGCATGCAACTGGTGCAGAAACCGGAGCTCTACGATGTCCTGGTGGCACCCAACCTCTATGGCGACATCCTCTCCGACCTCTGCGCCGGCCTGGTCGGGGGCTTGGGCATCGCGCCGGGCGCCAATATCGGGGTTGACGCCGCGCTCTTCGAGCCCGTCCACGGCAGCGCCCCGAAATATGCCGGCCAGAACAAGGTGAACCCGACGGCCATCATCCTCTCGGCCGTCTTGATGCTCCGACATCTCGGCGAGCGCGACGCGGCGAAGCGCCTCTTCAGCGCCGTCGCCGCGGTCATCGCGGAGGGCCAAGACGTCACTTACGACCTCGGCGGTACCGCAGGAACCTCGGAGATGGCCTCGGCCATCGCCGCCCAGATGTAGCCAAGCCGTCTACGGCAGGGCGATGTCACTCAGTAGGCGGCATTTGGGGTAGGAGGTCTTGCGGGCGAGCTTCCTGTCGGCAGTGATGAACTCGCTATCCGTGCTCCTGGCCAGAGCCACGAAAGCAGCGTCATAGTAGGTGAGTTCGTCTGTCGCGGCAATGCTCAGTGCCTCCGTGGCGAGTGTTTCGTCGAAGTCCGCGATCTCCAAGCCAAGTCGGAAGAAGTCCTCCAGGTAAGCTGTCCGCACCTCCGGTGGGATGCCTTCCGCCATCAAGAGCGTATTCCCTAGCTCAAACACGGCTAGTGGGGGGACGGAGAGCGACACCATCCCCATGACGTAGGACTGGAGTATCCCCCGGGCCAGGGCGGCGTCCGGCTCGTCCTCTTCCCGGCGGTACCATTTGGCGATGACCGAGGTGTCAAGAACGAGCGAATTCACTTGGAATACCGCTTGTCGCGCATCCTTCTCACGGCTTCAGCGGAATTCCATTTGCCCGACCAGCGGTCGGCGGTGGAGACGATGCGGTTGTACGCCTCCTGCACCACAGGATCGTCTATCGGCCGCGAAGGGGTCTTCTGCTCCATGTAGAAACGCGCGGCCTCGCGGATGAACTCGGAGCGGGTGCGCCGCTCCTTTCTCGCAACCTCGTCTATCTGCCGGAGGAATCCCCGGGGCATCGTTATCATCACTTTGGTCGTCATGATGATCACCTCGTGTTCAGAGTACTCCGGTCCGGAGGGATGTGTCAATATCGATATATATATTAGCAATATGATATAGCCCAGGTCGCGACAGATTGCCTAGACGCGCGGGCAGACTGCCCGGCGGGAGCAGGGGAGGTAGATATGGCAGGTTGGGGACCGTTCGATCTGACCGGCAAGAACGCGGTTGGTGACCGGCGGCGCGAACGTGCTCATCGCCGACATGGATGAGGGGGCCGCCCAGGCGGCGGCGGATAAGCTCGCCGGAGGGCCGGGTAACGCCTCGGCCATGCGGGCCGATGTGACCGAGGACGGAATCGGCGACAAGGTCGTCGCCCATTGCGTGGAGCAGTGCGGTTCCATCGACATCCTGGTGAACAACGCCGGCATATACCCTCAGGTGTCTGTCTTGGAGATGGAGCCGGCGCTCATGGACAAGGTTTACCAGGTCAACCTGAAGGGTCTGGTCTTTATGTCCAAGGCAGCCGCGCTGCAGATGGCTCCTAAGGGGATCATGGTGAATGCCATCGCTCCGGGGGGCATCGGAACCGAGGGGACCTCCAAGCCGCTCGAGTCCAGCGGAATGAGCGAGGAGCAGATGAAGGAGATGATGGACGCCTTCGCGGCCCGGATCCCGATGAAGCGGATGGGTGTGCCCGACGACATCGCCAAGGTGGCCGTATTCCTGGCTTCGTCAGCGTCGGACTATATGGCCGGCGAAATCGTGGTGGTCGACGAAGGGGTGCTGCTCGCGTAGTGTCGCATAGCGGCCGGGATCGCGCGGGCTGTGGCCTAGCCAGGCTGTCTGTCGAGATGGCACGTCTCATTGAAGGTGTAGAGGCGTGTGTTGCCCTGCCATCCATCGGCCTCGGCCTCGACGACGGTGAGCCCGCAGTGGTCGAGTCGCAGATTGCCGAAGACCGTCCGCCGTAGCCCCATGGCGATGCTCAGGGTCATCTTGAGCCAACCGGCGTGGGAGACGACGGCCGCCGCGGCGTAGGGACGGGCGAGGAGCTCGTCGGTGCACGAGACCACCCGGGTGAGGAATCCATGCCATGTCTCGCCGCCGGGTATCGGGGTCGCTTCCGGGGCGGCCAGCCAGTCATCGAACGCGGGGAAGGCATCGCGGATCTCATCGTAAGTAAGCCCCTCCCAGTCTCCGAAATCGATCTCGCTAAGTCCGTCGATGACTTCGACGTCCAGCCCATGCGGCTCCGCGACGGCCCGCGCGGTATCGAGCGCTCGGGTACGGGGGCTCGAAAAGACGGCCTCCAGCGGCTCGCGGGCGAGGCGGCTTCCGAGAGCGTGGGCCTGAACGCGGCCTTCGTCCGAGAGGTCCCGATCGGTCGTGCTGATGTAGCGGAACTCGGCGTTCCAGTCGGACTGCGCATGCCGTGTCAGATAGAGTCTCACTGTTCTCCTGGTTGCCCGCGGCCGGTGTCGCCTAAGCGTAGCGGAGCACGAGCGCCATGGCTATCAGCGCGGCGACTTCGCAGGTCTCGGCCAAGATGTAGCCTCGGCAAAGGCTACCTAGGGACGAGCCGGCCGATGAGTCGGTCGAAGCGGCGTCGCCGCAGGCCCGCCCCCCAAATGACCCCGTAGGACAGCATGACCGTCGCGAAAGCGAGCACCGCCCATGCCGCCAAATCGGCGTCACGACCGACCGACGCGCGCGCGCCTCTCTCCGACCCAAGCAGGGAGATCAGCGAGGGCAGCCGACCGCGGGTCGACGCGTGCCCCGTCGACTCGGGGTCGTCGGCTTGTGAAGACGGGTCCATCGAGCCCAGCGGCGCGGACGGACCGGGTACCCCGGTCGATACGCCGGTCGGGGACAGGGGTGCGGAGTCGGCTGACAGGGCCGACCCCGGTATCCCGGTGGCGGTCCCGGTGAGTGTTGCCTGGGCGGCGGCAGTGGCTGAGGTCGATGACGGCGCTGCCGATGATGCCGCCGACGGGTCAGGCTCGGTCGCCTGGAACTCCCACGCGCGCGACGTCCGGTTGCCGGCTCGATCGGTGGCCGTCAGCACGGCGCGGTATCGGCCCGGGGCGAGGTCTCGTAGGGTGAATCGGGCCCGGCCTGCACGGAATGAGCACCTTGTTCGGAGGCGGCGGCCGTTCAAGGTCAGAGCGACGCCCGACGCGGCGACGCCCGTACCGGCGCCGCCGTCCGTGACGCGGGCGCCGAGCAGGACGCGTCCCGCCTTCGTCTGAGTGCCCGGTCCCGGTACGGGGCCGCTGACGCGCGGGCGCCTCTCGGGTGCGTCTCGCAGCCCGCTGGTGTGCCGTACCGGCCATGCCCGCCCGGACAGGGCGGGAATCGCCTCGATCGTCATGAAGAGTGGGTTCACAGTCTGGCCCGACGTGTAGCGAATCGCTCCGGTCGCCGTCTGGAAGGCGATCAACCGACCCAGCGGCGTGCGCCCATTCTTGCTCCAGGCCGAGCCGGCGGGGTGCTCTCCGGTGGCAATAAGTCCCTGGATGACCCAGGAGGTGGAGCCTGAATCCGAGGTTCGGTCGATGTAGGAGAAACCGCCGTCGGCCCGCTGGCGCGCCTTGAGGTAGGCGATGCCGTGGCGGACGGCGTCGGAGGAGGTCGAATCGCCGGCGGCGACCAGCGCCTGCAGGGCGGCCGCCGCGTCATTGGTGTCGCTGGCGATGGTCTGCCCCCACCCCCAACCGCCGTCCGAGTTCTGCTGGCCCTTCAGCCAGCGGACCGCCTTCGCCGGCACATCGGCGCCGGCCGCCGACAGGGCGAGCATGCCCCATATGTGCGTGTTGACGCGCGAGCCGATCAACCCGCTGTCCGACTGCTCCGCCTTGACCTTGGCGACCAAGTCGACGCCCCGGAGGTCATGTACGTCGCCGCCGGCCGCGGCCACCGCGAGCAAGGTGCGCTCCCAGTCCGTCAGGCTCTGGCCGTCTCGGTCGACGCCGCGGAGCATGTCGAGCGGTGTCCGTCCTGCGCGCGTCCAAGACGCGGGATCCTCGCGGGCCGCTGTGATGGCGCAAACGGCCCATGCGGTCAGCATGTCGTTGCCCCGGTCACCGGACTGCGCGAATCCTCCGTCGTTCTTCTGGTGGGACCGGAGGTAGTCCAGGGCCTTACCGAGGGCCGTACCCGCCTGCGCCGCGTCCGCTCTGGGCTGGGCACCGGGAAGTACCAGCGGCAGCAGTAGCGTGGCGGTCAACAGCAGTGTCAGGCCGAGGGTCGCATAGCCCACCGAGGAGCCTTCCCGCGCGGCGTCGGCCGGCGGGACGTATGTCACCATGAAGCGCCGGTGGAAGCGCGTCAGTATCTTCAGTGCCGCTGGGCCGAAGGCCAGCGCGAAGACGACGTTGCCGGCAGCGTGCGCGACGTCGAACCACAGGCTCGCCAACTGCACGGCGACGTAGCTCTGCCAGGTATGGACCTGGATGAAAGCCAGCCAGAACCAGAGGTTCATGAGTTGCCCGAAAGCCAGTCCCCAGAGCCCGGCGAAGGCGGCGAGCGTCCAGCGGACCCGTCCGCCGTCCCGTTGGCGGAGAACGAGCGGCCGCAACCACCCTGCCGTCACGCCGACCATGCCCCAGGCGGCCATCTGCCAGATGGTCCAGGGGCCGTGCCCGAGGAAGAAGTTGGAGGCGAGCGCGGTCGTGGCACCGACCATGAAACCGGCCCGGGGGCCGAACACCAGCCCGGCCAGCGCGATCACCACGGTGGCCGGCTGCACGCTCGGTATGCCGGCGAACGCGGCGCGGCCGGCGGCGGCCAGGGCCGCCAGTGACGAGACCACGGCGATTTCCTTGGTCGTGAGACCGGCGCTTCCGGCCAGCCCGTAGAGGATGAACACCTCTGTCGCACCCAGCCACAGGAGCAGGGCGCCGACGTCGACGCGGGCGAAAGACCCGATAGCGAGGGCCGCCGCCGGAGCGAGAACAGCTACGACCAGCGTCGCTCTTGGGGTCCGTGCCTGTCGGGAAGCCGCGTCGGGGGTCGGCGCGATCGTGGCAGGCACCCCTTTCTGTCCGCCGTTCCGCCCCGGCGTCAGCATGTCAACTCCCGGACGGCCCGCGCCGCCTGTTCCTCTGTCACGATTCCCGGGACAACCCCCGAGAACAGCCGGTTCGCCTGCGGGGAGAGCAACGGCGAATCACTCATCATCTCGGCCCGGGGACCGTCCGCCACGATGCGCCCACGGCCCATCAGCACGATTCGCTCGGCGAAGCGGGCGGCGAACTCGACATCATGGGTCACGACCACGACGGCGCTCCCTTGTGAGGCGAGCTCGGTCAGAAGGTCACCGAGGGCCAACTTGGCGGCCGGATCCATCCCGCGGGTCGGCTCGTCCAGCACGACCAGTTCGCGCCCCCAGGCCACCAGCGCCGCCAGCGCCACCCTCTGGCGCTCCCCGGCGCTAAGGTCTCGGGGGTAGCTGGCGGACTTGTCTTCCAGGCCGAACTGGGACAGCACACAGCGGACTTCCTCGCCCGGAATGGCCGCCGCAGGTGTGCCGGGCCGCGTGCTTCCACTCGGCATGGCGGCCAGCGTGAGTTCGATTTCCTCGCGGACCGTGTCGCTTAGCAGATAGTCATTGGGGTTCTGGGAGAGGTAGGCGCACCGGGCGGCCGTCTCTTGCACCGGACGGCCGGCTATGTTCTCGCCCTCCAACAGGATCCGGCCACGAGTGGGCTCCAGCAACCCGTTGAAGTGCTTGACGAACGTGGTCTTACCGGCGCCGTTCTCGCCCATGACGGCGAGCACCTCTCCGCGGGCCAAGTCCAGGTCGACGCCGCGCACGGCTTCGGTGCCGTCGGGGTAGACGTGCCACAGCCCGCGGACGGTGAGCACGGGGGCTCCGGCAACGCTGGTGTGACATGCCGTACGGTCAGGCGTGGCGGACAAACTACCGGGCCGGACCGCGGCCGCCCGAGTCAGCGCGGCTCGGCCCTCCTTGACGGTGAGGGGCGCGTCGGGCAGCCCGGCGGCGAGAAAGATGCGGCTGACCGGCGGCAGGAACACTCCGCCGGTGGCGGCGCTCCAGGCGACCGCCGCGGCCGGATCGCCATCGAAGACCACCGCCCCGTCGTCGAGAATCACGACCCGGTCCGCATAGTGGAAGCAGCGCTCCAGCCGGTGTTCGGCGATGAGCACGGTGGTCCCGCTCTCCTCGTTGAGGCGACGGAGCAGCGACAGCAGCGCGTCGGCTGCGACCGGATCCAGCTGTGAGGTCGGCTCGTCCAGCGCGAGCACACGCGGGTGCATCGCCACGACCGCCGCCAGTGCCACCCGCTGCATCTCGCCGCCTGAGAGCGTCATGATCTCGCGTTCGCGCAAGTGCGAGACGCCCAGCGCCGCCGCCGTCTCCTCCACCCGCCGGGCCGTCTGGTCTTCGGCGAGCCCCAGGTTCTCCAGACCGAAGCTGAGCTCGCTCTCGACGCCGATGGAGACGAGCTGTGTCTCCGGGTCCTGGAAGACGAAGCCGACGGTGCCCGCCAGGTCGCGCGGCTGGGTCGTGCGCGTGTCCAGTCCGGTGACGCGCACGGTGCCGGCCATCGTCCCGCCGTAGTAGTGTGGCACCAGGCCGTTCACCGCTCTGAGCAGCGTGGACTTGCCGCAGCCGGAGTGGCCCGCGATGAGCACCAGTTCGCCGGCCCCGATGCTGAGCGACACGTCTCTGAGCGCCGGACGCTCCGCCGCCGAACCGTCAGGCACGGCAGCGCCGCCGGGGTAGCTGTATGTCAGATGATCGATTTCAAGTATGTCCAGCGACTCCATCCCCATCCCAGGGTCGGGGGGATCGACAGCAGAAAGGCAAGCAGTCCGGCCATCGGCCACGGTCCAGGCCGCCAAGCCGCCACGAGGCAGGCGAGGACGGCCGCCACCACCAGAGCCGTGTCACGCCCTCGCCACTCGACGAGGCGGCGAGGCCGCGCGTTCGCGCGCCCGAACCCGCGCGCCTCCATCGCTTCAGCCAGCGATACCGCCCGGTCGAGCGATGAATAGAGTAGGTTCTTGAGGATAGGGAGCCGTGCGCGTGCGCGCTGGAGTCGGCTGCCTGTGCCGAGCCCCAGGCCGCGCGAACGCATGGCGTCGGCGATCCGTCCGGCGTCCCGTGCGGTCGACGGGATGAACCGGACCGCCAGCGCTACTACCAGCGCGGAGCGCATCCAACGCTGGGCCAGCAGCCGGACGGTAGCGTCCGAGTCGACGACCGCCGTGTAGAGCGCGAACGCGGAGACGACCCCCATCAGACGGAGGGCCATCCTGAGACCATAGGAGAGCGCTTCGGCCGTCACGATCAGCCGCCCAACAACAGGCAGACTCGGGCCCTCGGCAAGGACGGTCGGGCCCTGACCCGCGACCAACGGGTTCAAGACCACGATCACGAGGCCCATGGCGGCGGCCGCGGTCACGGAAGAGCGCCACTGCCTCCGAACGCCCGCCGCCAGCGCGAACAGCCAGCCGCACACCAGGAGGAGGGTGAGAAGCCACAGGCCCTCGACCATGAACGGCAGCAGAGCGAGCACTGCCAGGTAGGCGAGCGCACTGTCCGGGCGGGTGCGGCGCAGCATCCGTCCGCTCTCGCCCCCGAACAGTCGGCCTGAATAGGGTCCGTCCACCGGCGCTCCTCGCGTCATCTTTCACCCCAGTCGTCGGCGCTCCAGCGGTGGTAGTCCCACCTTATGACATCGCCGGGCCGGATCACCTTGTCGGCGGCGCCGACCTTGGCCATCCGTCCGTTGACGTAGTAGAACCAGTCCCTCGGCGCGTCACCGCCGGCGCCGTAGGTAGATTCCAGTCCATTGATGGAGCTGACGAACCCTCCTCCGTACTGGGTCTCCACTTTGGCGACCTTTCGCAACGCGTCCATCACCGTCATGCCGGGCGATGGTGGGATCCGGCGGTCGATCAGAACCCGTGCGGCGAAGTCCTGCGTCACCTGCACGCGGACACGCGCGCCGGGGTTGGCGGCGCCGGGGTCTTGCCGCATCCCGGCCGCGTTCCCGCTCGGTTCGACCGTCGAGGCGCGGCATCCGGCCGTCACCAGGATCAGCGCCGCCAGTGCGAGAGCCGGCAGCGTCGTTCGCGACCGTCCCGCTCGATTGCCTTCGGAGCTAGGGTGTGACCACACGGACCCTCACCGGCGCGCTCCGCGCCGAAATGTGGCTGGCGTCTCCGCCCCAGACGGCTCGGTATTCGGCGCTGCGCCAGACACGGCGCGGGTGGGAGAACACGCCGCGCGCGTTCGTCCTGTCGGAAGCTATGTTGTGCCACCGGCTGCCGACCCGCATCTGGATGACGATCATGCGGTTCGCCAGGCCCCCGCTGTGGTCGCTCAGTTGCCCGAGCAGGCGGATGACATGCCCGCGCCGTACGACACTCGGCACTGCCGTCAGGGTCACCCGTGACAGCCGGCCGACCTTCACGGTAGCGATTCCGGACCTCACGTGGCCCGCCAGGACAGCGCGCACACCGATCAGCCCGATGCGGTCCATCTTGAAGGCGGCCTGGCCGGCGATGTCCGAGACAGCAGTGGTCGAGCCGACGTGGACCGTGGCCCCGCTCACCGGTGAGTTTTGTCCGGCCAGATCATACCCTTGCACCGTGACCGTCAACGTCCGGTGGACGGGGACCTCGCGGCGGGGCAGGGCGACCGCCAAAGGCGTCGAGTCGTATGTCCCGTAGTACCAGAGGACCGAGTCGCCCTCTTTCAGTTCGTAGTCGGCCGCGCCGACGCTCGGCGAGACGAAGTTCACGCGGTACATCCAACCGGGCCACGGCGGCGCCGGCACCGAAGCCTCGCCGTTCACCGAGTCCACGAACAGGCCGAAGCCCATGTTCTTCGCAACGTAGGGAAGGGCGCCGCGGGTCGCCGCCACGTCCAACGCACCCAGGGCCGAGGCCGACGGGATGGTGTGCGACCCGCCGGTGCTGTCCACTATCGTGGACGGGCCGACCGCCGCGGTACCCCTCCACAGAGTGGCGTTCTGTCCCTCGACGCGGACTTGCACCTCCACCTGGCGTGCGGCGGTCATGGCCGGGCCGGGCGCCAGCATGGCCACCACCAGCGCCATCGTGACAATTGGCAGAAGTCTTGCTCTCACGTTTCACCTCCGGGGTTGTCGTCGATCGGAATGTGGCATCTCGCCACGCAAACAAAAAGGCCTCAGCCTGTTCGCTGAGGACACACTCGCACTCCCATGCCCACATCACCTCTCTCCGCGAAGGCCTGTTCTGGTGGTGCCCTCCTTCAGGTTTTCTGACTTGCCCGGGGCGCTGCGGGCCGGCGGTTCAAGTTCACCGGCTTCAGGCGCCTCAGGGCTCACAGTGGCGGGTCCGTCCCGGACTTGCACCGGATTGCCCTGGCGCGTACCCCGTGGGTACGGGGTCACGTGAAGAGAGCTATTCAGTTGGGGGTATTCTATCACAGTGGGGCCCGGCGTGACCCGGGCTAGTCTAGGGCCTAGTCTCGGGCGATTCTCCGCACGCGCGCCCTGGCCCGGGCGGCTGTCGAGTGGCGCTTGCCTTCTTCCCGGCGCGCCGCTTCGAGCTTCTCCCAGTGGTCCTCGCTGAGCACCACGGCGGCGAGTTCTTCCCAGGCCGCGTCTTCCAGGCCGGCGATCTCCTGGATCGCGTCGCTGATCTTGGTCAGAGAAGCCGCCGGCTTCGTCGCCTCCGAGGCTTCCTTGAACGACGTGGCCACCTCCTGCCAGTGGTCGCCGACGGCCCGCATCTGCCGGCCGACCGCGGCCAGCTCCTTGTCGCGAGTCAACTTGGCTGCCTCCTCCAGGAACCGGCCGTACATGTAGCGGAAGAGGCCGCCGCCGGTGCCGCCGGTGTAGTCGATCATGATCCACGCCTCCAGGCAGGTCTGGCGGAGGTCCGCTTCGTCCAGCAAGATGGCCCAAGCCCCTACGCGTCGCGCAGCTGTTCTGATCCCCTTGACGCCTACGTTGGCGATAGGCGGCTGCAGCATCGTCTTGACCACGCGGCCGATCGCTTGGCGGATCTCTCGGGGCTGGGGTTTGCGCGCCTCCGAGAAGTCAAAGGTGAACATCATGTTCATCGGCGGGAAGGGCTTGAACTTGGAGCCTCGGGCCTGCGCCAGGACCTCCAGGGAGACCGGATGCAGCCCCTTGTCGCGATCGGCCAGCAACACCTGACGGCTGGCGGCGTCGTAGCCGCACACCGTGACGACATGACCGCCGAAGTGGTAGTCCTCGGGCAAGTCGAAGTAGGGGAGGAATCCCATGTCGAGGACGACCATCGTCGGTTCGCCGGCCTCGAGAAGCTTGAGAAGCTCGGCTTCGGCCTTGCGGGCACTGCCGGTGTGGAGGCGCTCGACCGTCACGCCGGTGCACCGCCCGACCGCCCTCTCGAGCCCCTCCTCCTTGGGTCGTCCGACGTTGCCTCGTCCGCCGAGCAAAGGTCGCATGCCGGTCATGTGCCAGTAGATGAAACTCAGCCCTTCGCCCAGGCCGAGCAGCAGGTCCTCGCTGATCGGATACCCGTGGAACTCATAGATGTGACGCATGCTGCCGGTGACGCAATGATCCGTCTTCAGCGATTTGAATCCCGGGAATGGCTTTAGAGCCACAGTCGGCCTCCTCGTGTTGTCGGCACCCGGCTTTCGGCCTGCCACGGCCTGGGTCCATCTTGGACTTGGGCGGGTGCCACTGTCTATTATAAGCTAGGAATTGGCGCGGGCACATAGACAGCGCACGCGTGCGAACAGCACAAGCCTGCGGAATGTAGGGCCGGAGAGCAGTTGCGGCCAACATCTGACCCCCGGGGGCAGCGCGATGCCGGTTTGCATGACCTGTCAGCACGAGTTCGAGCTGACCGATCTTGCCACCGAAGACATGCCATGCCCCGCCTGCGGGGGGGAGATAGCTAAGGAGGGGGAATCCCGCCGGGACGTCGGCCCCCTTGTGCATCCCCTCAGGCTCCTTGCGACCATCTATCAGGACGCCCAGGCCCACATCTCGGAGCCCGCTCTGAGCATCCGCTTGTCCAAGCCTCTTTCTGAGGCGCGGCAGCGCCTGGCCGAGTTCGAGGGTGACGGGCCCGCTCGTCCGGCCTGGGAGGCGCTGTGCCTGATGGCCATGGCGCTGGAGGCGGTGCAGAAGCGGCCGGAAGCGGGTCTCGTGGCGGCCCGGCGGCGCGATCTCAAGCGGGCCAAGGCGGAGTGGGTAAGGGCGTACGGCATCATCAGGGCGATCGACCCGCGACAGAAGCGTCTGCCCACCATCCCATTGGAGGGGCCTGGGCCCGGGAACATCGTCGGGTACTTCGTACCCCCGTGGCTCCGCATGCTCGTGGTCGGTTTCCTGCTTCTCGTGGCGATTATGAGTATCGGTCTGCAGGCGGCCGGCTTCTTCACTGAGACCGCTCTGGCCTTCGCGGTCGGTCTGGTGGGCCTGTCGGCCGTGTGGGTGTGGATGGACGCCAAGGTCAAGAACCTCTCGAATGCCGAGGGGTGGCTGGCGCTCACCATTCTGAGCTGGCCCGTCGCGTTTCCGGTCTACGTCGCGACTCACGCCCTCAACCGTCTGCCGTTCTGGTCGCTGGCGGCCGGCGCCGTCGCGATGATCGCCGGACTGGCGAGCGTCGTGCCGCTGTGGCTGGCGACTTCGGTGCCGGCGCTGGCGCTCGGGTTGCTGGCTCTGATGCCCTCCAGCTCGGTGCCCGCGGAGGACCGGCGCACGGCGGTCTACGGAATCGCAGCGTCCTTGGTCGCGTTGTTCATAGCGCCCTACCTGTTTCCTGTCCTCTTCAGCATCCCGACCGGGCCGGGCGCCCAGACGATGATGGCCGTGGGGGCGGGCCTACGCTTCTTCGGCATCTTCATGCCGGTGACCGCGATCTTCGTTGTCAAGGTTTGGAAGGAGATCAACGGCACCTGAGTCACACGACGCGTCGCCGGCACGCTTGAACATTGCGCCGGGATGTCTCTACTATTGACACGACTCTGGAGGGAGGCCCAGTCTCGTGCGCGAGCTCTACGAGCACCTTGACCAGTGCGGCTACACGGGGCGTGTTGTCGGCATCGAGCACGTGCGGGGACTCAAGCGCGAGCTAGAGGGCCTGGGAAGCTCGGGCAGCGTCGCGGAGAGCCGGGACGTCAGCCGCGAGGAGATGCAGGCCTGCCTGACGGACTTCCTCAGCGAGCGCGGCTACCAGGTGCGGCGCGCCTACCTGCCGGACAAGATGCTGGTTGCGCGGAGCGGCCTGGCGCGCTACGGCAAGAACAACATCACCTACATCCCCGAGAGCGGGAGCTTCCACCGGCCCGCCGCCTTCTACTCGGACCTCCCGGCGCCCGGATTGCCCCTGGGCGAACACCAGATGCTGGACATGTGCCGCAACTGCGTCGCCTGCGCGCGGGCGTGTCCGACCGGCGCGATTGCCCAGGACCGCTTTCTCCTCAGGGCGGAGCGCTGCATCACATTCCTGAACGAGTTGCCGGGCGAGTTTCCGGGGTGGGTGGATCCGGCCTGGCACAATTGCGTGAACGGCTGCATGAGGTGCCAGCTGGCCTGCCCTGCCGACCGGGGCGTCTGGGATTGGGCCGAAGAGAGAGACGGCTTCGATGAGGAAGAAACGGGCCTGATCCTCGAGGGAGCGGTTCTCGACGATCTTCCGCCCGAGACGAGGGCCAAGCTGGGGCGCTTGCACCTCGACCATCACATCGATGTCCTGCCGCGGAACCTGGGCGTCCTAGTCCTCCAGACCAAGCAGGGGAGCCAAGCTTGAGCTCCGGGTTCGATGTCAAAGGTGCCGGGCGAGATGGCCGGCACCGCGCTCAGCAGAGCGGTCCCGGCGAGGTCGCCTGGGATTTTGACATACCGCTCGTCACTAACCGCTTCATTCTCTGGGATGTCGCCAAGATCATAGTGCTGGCACCGCTCCTGATGCTCGTCCTGGCCGGGTCGATGATTCTGGCGCTCGATGGCACCCTGGGGGAAGTCGCCGGTCTCGTCCCAGTCGTCGGGCTGGCCGCCGTCATTCTGGCTGCTCTCTTCTTCATGGTCATGCTGCTCGTCTACCGAAATCGGTTTCCGAGTCGGTTTGCCGTAGACGCCCGGGGGGCCCGCTTCGAGGTGACGGAGGGACAGCGGCGCGTCAACAGCCTGGTGACTGTCCTGGGGCTCCTGGCCGGGCGTCCTTCCACGGCCGGAGCCGGCCTGCTGGCCAAAGCTCAGGAGCAGGTGAGCGTGGCCTGGCGGGACGTGTGGCGCGTCAAGCTCTACCCCGGGGAACGGGTGGTCGTGCTGCGGAACCGGTGGCGGGTGGTCCTGCGCCTCCACTGCACACCGGAGAACTACGACGACGTGGCACGCATCGTCCAGGCGGGCTACGAAACGGCTGCCGACGATCGGGCCGCCGGCTTCGCCGCGCGCTCTGCCGCCCGAAAGGAAACATATCGTGGATGGTGGCTGTGGATTCCCCTGACGGTGGTTTCCACTGTGCTGGCCACCGCGTCGCCCGTCGCCGAGACAATGGCGCCATTCTGGATCCTGGGCGGGCTGGTGCTGCTCGGGACAGTCATGGCCGGCGGCCTGCGGCGTTTCCTGGGGGTTCTCTCGTTGGTGGTCGGCTTGGGTATCGTGTACTGGAC
>CAYWVN010000020.1:0-17852 GCA_964461725.1 uncultured Coriobacteriia bacterium
GGCCGGCGTCGCCTACCTGTGCGACGCTGGGCTTGGGCTTGTGAAGCGTCAAGGGCGCCTCTCCGCGCTCGAGGAAGCGCTGGCCGCGGGCAACGGCGCCGCGCCTCAGCGCGTCGGCATCGGCCACACCCGTTGGGCGACGCACGGTGCCCCCAGTCAGGAGAACGCCCACCCGCACTTGGCGGGCAAAGGGACCATCGCGGTGGTGCACAACGGCATCATCGAGAACTACCTCAGTCTCAGGGAAGAGCTGCTGGGGCGGGGCCACGTCTTCCTCTCCCAGACGGACACGGAGGTCATCCCGCATCTGGTCGAGGAAGCCTACGATGGCGATTTGCCCGAGGCGGTCCGGACGGCGGTAGGCCGCCTGCACGGCACCTTTGCCGTCGCCGTCGTCTGCAGTGGGCAGCCGGACATGGTCGTGGCCGCGCGGCAGGACAGCCCGCTGGTCGTCGGCCTCGGCGAGGGTGAGAACTTCGTCGCCTCCGATATCCCGGCCATCCTGGACTACACCCGCCGCGCGCTCATCATCGAGAACGGCGAGATGGCCGTGCTGACTCCCGACGGCGTCTCTCTCATGCGCTTCGACGGCTCGCCGGTTGAGCGCGAGGCCACCCAGGTGGAGTGGGACGCGGAAGCCGCTGAGAAGGGCGGCTATGAGGACTTCATGCTAAAGGAGATCCATGAGCAGCCGACGGCCGTCCGTGAAACACTCCGCGGCCGCATCGAGCCCGACGGCACGACGACCCTGGAGGACCTGACGCTGGACGACGAGCAGGTGGCTCGTCTGACGGAGATATTCATCATCGCGTGTGGGACCTCCTATCACGCCGGCCTGGTGGGAAAGCAGGCCATCGAAGACTGGTCGGGTATCCCGGTGGAGGTGGACATCTCGAGCGAGTTCCGCTACCGGGGTGCCGTGGTGGGCCCGAACACGCTGGTGGTCGCCATAACCCAGTCCGGAGAGACGGCCGACACCTTGGCCGGTGTCGCCGAGGCCAAGCGCTGCGGCGCCTGCGTGGTGGGGATCACCAACGTCGTCGGGAGCAGCATCACGCGCGAGTCCGATGGCGGCGTCATCTACACCCGGGCGGGCCCCGAGATCGGCGTCGCCGCCACGAAGACGCTTGTCGCGCAGATGGTCGCGCTCTACCTGCTGGCGCTCTGGCTGGGCCGGCGCCGGGATTGCCTCGAGCCGGCCGCGGCGGGCGAGTTTGCCGCGGAGCTGGCGCGTCTGCCGGAGAAGGTGGAAGCCTCGGTGGCTTCCGACGAGGTGGCGCGTGAGTGCGCTTTTGTCTACAAGGACCGCGCGGATTTCCTCTTCCTGGGTCGCGGGATCGGGCTGCCGGTGGCGCTGGAGGGGGCGCTCAAGCTGAAGGAGATATCGTACATCCATGCCGAGGGCTGCCCGGCCGGAGAGATGAAGCACGGGCCGATAGCTCTCATCGACCAGGGTTTTCCCGTTGTCGCGGTGGCGCTCAGGGGGACGCTGCGCGACAAGATGGTGAGTAATATGGAGGAGGTCCGCGCGCGTGGGGCCAAGGTGATCGCGGTGGCCACCGAGGGCGATTCCGGGATCGCCAGCCATGCCGACCACGTGCTCTATGTGCCCGATTGCGCCCAGATACTCTCACCCGTGGTGGCCGTCATCCCTCTCCAGCTGCTGGCCTATCACACGGCCAAGGCGCGCGGATGCGACGTTGACAAACCGCGCAATCTGGCCAAGAGTGTGACTGTGGAGTAGTCGCGGGCGAACAACCGGCCCTTCGAAAGGTGGAGTCACAAGTTTGATCAAGGGCATCGGTGTGGACATCGTCGAGATAGAGCGCATCAAGCGCGCGCTCGAGCGCCACGACCGCTTCCGAGACCGCGTCTATACCCCGCACGAGCAGGAGTACTGTACTGCCCAGGGCCGCCCTCACCTGCACTACGCGGTGCGCTTCGCTGCCAAGGAGGCCGCCTTGAAGGCCCTGGGCACCGGTTTCCGCGGCGTCAAATGGACCGACCTGGAGGTGCGCCGCGACCACCTAGGGAAACCCTATCTGGAGCTCGGGGGCAGCGTGGCCACCCAGGCACACGAGAGGGGCGTCTGCGACATATTCGTGTCGCTTTCCTTCAACCAGCATTCCGCAGTCGCCTCGGCCATCGCCATTGGCACGGAGTAGAGATTTGTACGTAGCCACGGGCCGCCAGATGCGGCTGATCGAGGAGGACGCCGTCAACGCCGGTGTCCGGATAGTCGACCTCATGGAGCGCGCCGGGCGGGCGGTGGCCGACGCGGCCGCGGCGCGGGCCGGCGGAAGTCCGGTGACGGTGCTCTGTGGTACCGGAATGAACGGCGGCGACGGGTTCGTCGCGGCCCGGCATCTGGCCCGTGCCGGGGTGCCGGTGACGGTGTTCTCGCTGGCCGACGAGGCGGACCTCAAGGGTGCGGCCCACGAGGCCTACCAGGCGCTTCACTACGGGACGTCAGTCACTCCGATAGTCCTCTCCGACGATAAGTTCGGTCTCCTCAGAAGATCCCTGCAGGCTTCCCGGGTGGTCGTCGACGCCCTGCTCGGCATCGGACTTACCGGTGAGGTGCGGGGAACGGCCGTTCGGGCGATCGAGGTCATGAACGCACTGGCCTCGACGGTGGTCTCGGCGGACGTCCCCTCGGGCTTGGATGCGGACACGGGGCGGACCCTCGGCCGGGCGGTGCGGGCCGACGTCACGATCACGTTCACCTGCCAGAAGCCGGGCCTTGTGTTGTACCCAGGGGCGGAGCAGGCAGGGGAAGTCATCGTGGCCGATGTCGGCATCCCGGACGAGACGGTGGCGCGGCACACTTCCATGAGGCTGACCGACGCGGCGGACGCCGCCGGCCTGTGGCCGGTCCGTCCGGCCGACGCGCACAAGGGCACTTGCGGCCGGGTGCTGGTGGTTGCCGGTTCGACGGGGATGACGGGCGCGGCGGTGCTCACCAGCCGTGCCGCCTTGAGGTCGGGCAGCGGCCTGGTGACGTTGGCGCTTCCCGTGAGCCTCAACGCAATCGCCGAAGCGCACCTCACCGAAGAGATGACCCTGCCGGTGACGGAGGCCGTGGGCGGTCGCGGCGTAGTGCTGGCCACCCGGGCCCTTCACCGGTTGGGGCGCTTCGCGGAGGGGTGCGATGCCGTCGCCATAGGGCCGGGCCTCGGTCGGGAGGAGGGCACGCTGCAGCTGGTGCGAGACCTTCTGGCGCGCGTGACGTGCCCGGTCGTCGTGGACGCGGACGGCCTCTACGCGCTGGCCGGCCATCCGGAGGCGGTCGCGGGACGCGCGGCGCCGACCGTGTTGACGCCCCACTGGGGGGAAGCGGCCGTGCTGTTGGGCGCTGAGGTCGCCGCCGTGCGGGAGGACTCGCCGGGCGCCGCCGCGTTGCTGGCCGAGGAATACGGGGCGACCGTCGTGCTAAAGGGCGCGCGCACCGTCATAGCGACGGCTGGCGAGATCCGCATCAACCTGACCGGCAATCCCGGGATGGCGACAGCGGGCACGGGCGACTGCCTGACCGGCATGATCACCGGCTTCCTGGCCCAGGGTCTGGGCGCACACGACGCGGCGGTGCTCGCGGCGTACGTGCACGGTCTGTCAGGGGACCTGGCGGCGGCGCACCGCACCGCCTACTGCCTGGTGGCAAGTGATATCATCGATTTTCTCCCGGAGGCGATCCGCGCGGTGCTGTCTCCAGGCACCGAGGCGGGATGAGAATCCGGGGCCGGCTTTTGACGCCGAACGGCCAGATGTGAAAGGGGAAGGACCTTGGAGGAGCTCAGAGCTCGAGATGTGATGACCAAAGACCCGAAGACGGTGGGTCCCGATGCTCCGGTGAAGGACGCCGCCAAGGTCATGGTGGACAGCCATATCGGGGCGCTGCCTGTTGTCGACGGCGGCCGAGTGATCGGCATGGTGACCGAAGGCGATCTCATCATGGAGGACGTCCGCATCCACTTCCCCACCTACATCCAGCTCCTTGACGGCATCATCTACCTGGAGAGCCGGAAGCGGTTCGAAGAGGAGCTGAAGAAGGCGGTCGGCGCGACCGTCCGAGACGTTATGACCTCCAAGGTCGTCGCGGCCGCAGCCGATGACTCCATCGAGGACGTCGCCACCCGTATGGTGGATGAGGGGGTCAGCCGGTTACCGGTCATGGAAGGGGACAGGCTGATCGGCATTATCACCAAAGGGGATATCGTCCGGGCCCTCAGCCGAAGCTGACCGACGGGAAGACCCAATGGACTCCTACCGCAGGCCCGTCTGGGCCGAGATCGACCTCGAGGCGCTCCGCCACAACGTACGCGCGATTGATGCGCTGCTCGCCCCCGGTGTCCGGGTGATGGCGGTCGTCAAGGCCGACGGCTATGGCCACGGCGCCGTGGCCGTAGCCAAAGCCGCGCTCGAAGCGGGCGCCGACTGCCTTGGCGTCGCGCTCATCGAGGAGGCGGCGGAGCTGCGCGCGGACGGCGTCAGCGCGCCCATCCAGGTCTTGAGCGAGATGCCGGATACCGCCGCCGGGGCCGCCGTGGAGCTGGGGGTCATCGCGACCGTGTGCTCCTCGGGCGCGGCGCGCGCGCTGTCCGAAGCTGCTTCCATGGCCGGCAAGACGGTGGCGTGCCACCTCAAGGTGGACACGGGGATGAACCGGCTGGGAGCGAAGCCGGGCGAGGCCCTGGGTCTGGCGGAGGAAGTGGCCGGCCGGCCGGGGCTGGCCCTGGACGGCGTGTTCACCCATTTCGCCTGCGCCGATCAGCCGGATGACGTTTCGGTTGCCACCCAGACGGAGCTCTTCGAGCAGGTCTGCGGAGAACTCGAGCGCCGAGGTCTTGCCGGGTTCACCCGCCACGCTGCCAACAGCGCCGCCGCCGTGCTGGTACCCCGGACCCATTTCGACATGGTGCGTCTGGGCATCAGCATCTATGGGCTGCACCCGGGAGAGGCGACCAAGGGCCGCGTGAAGCTGAAACCCGCGATGTCACTGAAGTCGCGGCTTTCGTTCGTCAAAGAGGTTGCGGCCGGCGAGGGCGTGAGCTACGGGCACATCCACCGGACGCCGCGGGCGACCGTCATCGGCACGGTGCCGGCGGGCTACGCCGACGGCTACACGCGGCTTCTCTCCGGGAAGTCCGAGGTCCTGGTCGGAGGCCGGCGGGCACCGGTCATCGGACGTGTCTGCATGGACCAGTTCATGGTCGACCTCGGGCCCGAGGGCGATCTCCGCTCCGGCGCGGAGGTCGTTCGTCTCGGTCGGCAGGGAGACCAGGAGATTACCGCCGACGAGTTGGCCGGACTCATCGGCACGATAAACTACGAGATCGTCTGCATGGTGAGCAAGCGCGTGCCGCGGGTCTATCTCGACGCGTAGGCGCGCCCAGGGGAGGGGGCCTACAGTATGACGTCCTGCAAGATCTGTCCCGAGTGCCAAGCCACCTTCAACGGCACCAGGTGGATTTGGCCCGGTGAGGCACCGGCCGGGCGCGACGCGCGCCGCTCGGCCGAGCTGTGCCCGGGCTGCGAGCGCATCAAGCGCCGCCGCGTCGACGGCGTCGTGCACCTGCAGCGCGTTCCTCGCCCGCCACCGTGAGGAGGCGATGAACCTCATCCACAACGAGGCGGACAAGCGCCGGCATAAGAACGTGGCGGCGCGCGTGGTGACGGTCGAAGATGACGCCGATGGGCTGGTCGTGCAGACGACGGAGCACTCGCTGGCCGAGCGCATCGGCAAGGAATTCGAGCGGGCCTTCTCGGGCGTGCTGAACATCCAGTGGTTGCCCAAGGAGGAGTTCGTCCGGGTCACCTGGACCCGCGAGGACTAGGGTCTTTCGCGGTTTCTCTTTCGCGGTTTCTCTTGCTTGAGTCAATCGGGCTGTCGTATACTAGCGTGGCTGATTCCCCTGTCCCGAGCCAGGACATTTACCTATTCAGCGACATCACGGGGGTAACGACGTGGTACAGAAGGCGTCTGACATGTCCGAGTATGAACTGCATCGCGAAACCATCGAATCGTCCTCTCCCCTGTCTCTTATCCGTGAAAAAGAACTCGAACTGAATAAGAGCGTTCTCGAGGCCAAGAAGAAGGCCGAGCAGTTGGTTGCCAAAGCCCGTCAGGATGCCGAGGCGATCAAGCAGAAGGCCGTCGAAGAGGGCCAGAAGGACGGCCAGAAGGCCTTCGCTGCTGAGATCAAGAAGGCGGAGAGTGCTGCGGAGTCCATCCGCAAGTCGAGCGCCCAGGAGGTCGCCACGGCGACCAAGAAGGCCAAGGCCGCCAAAGATACAGCCGCCCAGCGCTTGCTGGAGGCTATTCTCCCATAAGACCGGCGGGGCACCGGTCGGCTAGACACGTTATCTCAAGGGGCGGGGATCAGTCGGGGGTATCCCGCGACGGCGGCAACATGCGGTTTTCGGGGAAAGGCGGGGGCAAATGCTACTCGAGATGGCCAAGGTAGAGATCATCGGGCCAAAGAACATGTTCTACGATGTTCTGAGCGTACTCCACGAAGTCGGCACTCTCCACATCGAGGATCTCTCCAAGCGTATCTCGCCCGGGTCCTCTCTCGTGCGCAAGATGGAGCTCGACACCGAGACGCTCGAGTCCCGGAACGCGCTCCACAACCTTCTGGTCCGCGTGAACAGCATCAGCGCCAGCGTGGCCCCGGAAGAATCGCTCGACATGAGCGAGGTGGAGCGGGCGCGCCTGTACAACGACATATGGCGGGACGAAGTCGACGATTTCAAGGGAGAAGTCGACGAGATGGTCGCCGAGCTGGAGGACAAGACACGCGACCTGGCCACCAAGAAGAGCGAGATGGAGCTAGAGCTGGCCTCGCTGGCCAAGTACGAGACCATCCTCGACAAGATTCAGCCGCTGGTCAAAGACCTGGTGACGCTGGAAGGCTTCGAGACGGTGGCCTTGTTGATCGAACGCAAACACAAGGCGGTCCTCGACATCATCCGCAAGGAGATGGGCCGGATCACCAAAGATCAGTTCGAGATCGTCTCGACCGACGTCGATGAAGACACCACCGCGGCCCTGATCGTCTTCAACAAGACCTACTCTGAGCCTGTCCACTCGTTCCTCTGGGCCGAGAACGTGAACCAGGTGCGCCTGCCCGAGGAGCTTGCCAACGAGCCTTTCGACATCGCGGTCAAGAAGCTGCGCGACCGGCGCCTGGCGCTGCCCCCGGAGCTGGACAAGATCAAGGGCCGGTTGGCCGAGATCTCCGAAGGCTGGTTCAAGCGCCTGACGGTGGTGAGAGACGTGCTGAACGACCGCATCCAGCAGCTGGAGATGGTCGGCAACTTCGGCCAGACGGACTACACGTTCGTCATAGAAGGTTGGATTCCCCTGAAACGCGTCAAGGGGATCAAGAAGGCGCTCCACCAGAGCTTCGGGGAGAAGGTCATCGTCGATGCGCTGGAGGTCAGGGAGGAGGACCGGGAAGAGGCCCCGATCGTCTTCCAGAACCCGGCCATCGTGAGGCCGTACGAGATGGTCATGCAGATATTCGCGCCGCCCAAGTATGGGAGCATCGACCCGACGCCGTTCCTGGCCCTGTTCTTCCCCATCTTCTTCGGATTGATCGTGGCGGACATCGGGTACGGCCTGATGTTCCTGGGCGTGGCGCTTTGGCTGCGGTTCCGCTACCGGACGAGCGAGATCATCCGGGCGGTGACCACCATCGTCATGATGGCTTCGCTCTCGACCATCATGTTCGGATTCGTCTTCGGCGAGTTCTTCGGCGACACTCTTGAGACGAGGCACCTGATCAGGTTCATCAACATCGGCGGGCTGGAGGTTCCCCTCAACCGCACGAATCCCAACGTAGTCATCGGGCTCATGATCGTCTGTCTGGCGATGGGCGCGGCCCACATCCTGCTCGGCCTGGCGCTGGGCGTGGTGAACGCGCTTCGGGCCAAGAGCAAGCATCACGCGATGGAGAAGGGCGGCATGTTCGGCTTCCTGATGACGTTCATCCTGCTCATCGGCACCTACATCCTCTGGCAGGACACTCCCATCTGGAGGATCGGTCAGTACCCGCTGGGCGTGCTGCTGCTGCTGTCGGTGGTCCTGCTCATCCGGGGCGGCGGGGGTCTGGCGGCCATCGAAGTGATAAGCTTGTTCTCTAATGTCGCGTCCTACATCCGTATCATGGCGCTCGGTTTGGCGGGGGTCATCCTGGCCATGGTGGCCAACAAGATCGGCGGGATGATGGGAAGCGCGGTGCTGGGTGTTCTGATCGCCATGCTCATCCATGCGTTGAACCTCGTGGTGAGCGCGTTCAGCCCGACCATCCACGCTTTACGTCTCAACATGATCGAGTTCTTCGGCAAGTTCTACGAGACCGGTGGTAAGGCGTACAAGCCGTTCAAGAAAGCAGGAGGTGCGTAAGTATGGCGGTAGATGCGAAAGAGGCTGCGGGGGCGGTAGAGGCGATCGCGGCGGCGCAGGTGGGCCTGAAGGCGATCGCGGCGGCAATGGCCGTGGGCTTCGCCGCGTGGGGCACCAGCTATGCCCAGGCCAAGATCGGATCGGCCGGGGCCGGGGTTCTGGCCGAGAAGCCGGAGCTCCTTGGCAACATCATCGTCCTGATGGCGCTGCCCGAGCTGATGGTCGTGTTCGGGTTCGCTATCGCCGCATTGATCCTGTTCACCGGCGGCGCGGCGGCCTGATACAGCGCGTCCGTATTCGCGGTGACAAGACCGTCGGGGGCACGGCGGTCTTTCGGCATCATCGGTTCGGGGGCGTTTGTCTGAAGGGAAAGGTCAGAAGCGTATGGCTCTAGAGGAGATCCTAGAAGCACTGGATGGCGAGGCGGAGGGCGAGCGCGAGCGCGTTGAGCGACGCGCCAAGGCGCAGGCCGCCCGTATCCTCGAGGAAGCCAAGGCTGAGGCTGAAGAGCTCAAGGCCAAGGAGCGCGAGAGGGCTCTGTTGGGCATAGAGGCCCAGAAGGCCCGGATCCTCTCTGCCGCCAAGCTCGAGGTGAAGCGCGAGGTCGCCAAGGCCAAAGAGGAGATTATCGTCCAGGTCTTCGAAGACGTGAACGAGCACCTGGCCGACCTGGGCACCCGGTCCGACTATCGGGGCGTGCTGGAGAAGCTCCTCCACCAGGCTGTGGCTGAGGCCAACGGGGATTCCGTGGTCGTGGCCAGGAAAGAGGACGAGGCGCTGGTACGCGAGCTCGTCGCCAAGATGGGGACCGGCTGCAGCGTGGAGGGGGGCCTCGTCGGCCTGGGTGGAATCATGGTGCGCACGGCCGGCGACTCGGTGACCATCGACAATACGATCGATTCCCGGCTGGAGAAGGCGTCGCGCCTGCTCCGTCCGGAAGTCACATCGACTCTGTTCGGGTAGGTGGTATGGCAGATTTCGCTTACGCCAACGCGCGAATCAGGGCCATGAAGAGCGAGCTCCTCAACCGCGTCTTCTTCGAGGAGCTTCTTGGTCTAGAAGAGTGGTCCGAGGTGATAAACGCGCTGGAGCAGACTGTCTACAGCCGCGACGTCGAGGAGGGCATGCTGAAGGCCCCGGGAGTCGGCGGCGTGGAAGAGGGGCTGCGGCGCAGCACCGTCAAGTCATTTCGCAAGGTCATCCGCATCGTGGATGCAGACGCCAAGGACCTGGTCCGGGTTCTGTTGGGCCGCTGGGACGTGTTGAACCTGAAGTCCGTCCTGCGCGGCAAGCACGTCGGCGCGGGCTCTCAGGAGATTATCGACAGCCTGGTGGCGGCGGGCGAGCTGGACGAGGCGCTGCTGTTGGACCTGGTCAAGCGGGGCGATATCAAGGCCTGCATCGATGTGATGGCTACCTGGCGCGTGCCCTACTATCGCCCGCTGATCGCGGCCTGGCCGGAGTACGCCCGCAACAAGAACCTGGTGGTCCTTGAGCTGGCACTGGACCACTACTACTACGAGGAAGCGCTCACCGAGTTGGCCGGCGGCCGGTTCGGCTTCGAGTCCCTGTCGGTCCAGTTGGTGAAGGAAGTGCTGATGCGGGAGATAGACTTCGTCAACCTGATGACGGTGTTGCGCCTTCCGCGCGATCAGATGACACCCGACGAGATCGAGAAGTACCTGATTGACGGCGGCAAGGAGCTCTCCATCAAGCGCCTAAAGGAGCTCGCGACCAGAAAGAACCACGAAGATATCATCGACGCGGTGCGTGACACGAAGTACCACGCGGCGTTGGCGGCGGGCCTGGAGCAGTTCTTCAAGACGGGCGCGCTGTCGGTCATCGAGCGGCACATGGAGGAGTACATCATCCAGAAGTGCGTAGCCATGTTCCGGGCGGACCCGCTCTCGGTGGGGCTGATCATCGGCTACATCTGGGCGAAGTTCAACGAGATAGTGAACCTCCGCATCATCGTGCGCGGCAAAGCGCTGGGCATGCCGGAGGAGCGGATCAGGGAGGGGCTGGTCCTTGTATAGGGTCGTCGTACTGACCGATCCGGAGAGCGCAATCGGCTTCAAGCTGGGCGGCGTCGATGTGGTGGCGGCGCCGACCCCGGAAGACGCCCGGCGCGAACTCATCGGTCTCATCAACGATGACCGCTCTGGAATCATCGCCATCAGCGAGGATTTCATGGCGGCCATCGATGAGCGGACCCAGGAGAGGATCGACAAGATGTACCGGCCGATAGTCGTGCCGATCCCTTCAAAGAGGAAGCTCCAGGTGGGGGAGGAGCGACGCGAGTACTTGGCGCGACTGATCAGGCGGGCCGTCGGGTTCGACATCAAATTGCAGGAGGAGTAGGCGAGGCTCGAGAAGCCGGGGGCTCTTCAGGGAGGAGAAGGGATGCTGTCAGGGTCCATAACCAAGATCACCGGGCCGGTCGTCGAGGCGAACGGAATGACCGGCGCCCGGATGTACGACATCGTGAAAGTCGGCGTCAGCTCGCTTCTCGGCGAGATCATCCGGCTGGAAAGCGACAGCGCGGTCGTCCAGGTCTACGAGGACACCTCCGGCGTGAGGGTGGGCGAGCCGGTGGAGTCGACCGAGTCGCCTCTGAACGTCGAGTTGGGCCCGGGTCTCTTGACCTCGATCTACGACGGCATTCAGCGGCCCCTGCCGGGTATCTTCGAGCAGTCCGGTTCGTTCATCTCCCGGGGGCTCTCCGTGCCGGGGCTCGACCGCAAGAAGAAATGGGACTTCAAGCCGACCGTGAAAGCGGGCGACGAGGTCAACGCGGGCGACATCATCGGAACGGTGGCGGAGACCGGTTCGGTCGAGCACAGGATCATGGTGCCGCCGGGCAAGGGCGGGAAAGTGAAGGACGTCAAGAAGGGGGCGTTCAAAGTCACCGACACGATCGGGACGCTCTCCGACGGTACTGAGCTCAAGCTCATGCAGGAGTGGCCGGTTCGCCAGAACCGTCCATACCAGCGCAAGCTGGATCCCGAGATTCCGCTCTTGACCGGGCAGCGCATCTTCGACACGTTCTTCCCCATCCCCAAGGGTGGGGCGGCCATCATACCGGGTGGGTTCGGCACGGGAAAGACCGTCACCGAGCAGACGCTCGCTAAGTGGGCCGACGCGGACATCATCGTCTATGTGGGCTGCGGCGAGCGCGGCAACGAGATGACCGAGGTCCTCTCCGAGTTCCCCGAGCTCATCGACCCCAAGACGGGCGCGCCGCTGATGGACCGGACGATCCTTATCGCCAACACCTCCAACATGCCGGTGGCGGCCCGCGAGGCCTCCATCTACACCGGTATCACGCTGGCCGAGTACTACCGCGACATGGGCTACGACGTCGCGATGATGGCGGATTCGACTTCCCGCTGGGGAGAGGCCCTGCGCGAGGTCTCGGGGCGCCTGGAAGAGATGCCCGGCGAGGAAGGCTACCCGGCCTACCTGCCGACGCGCCTGGCCGCCTTCTACGAGCGCACGGGCCGCACGGTCTGCCTGGGCGGCGACGAACGGATGGGCAGCGTCACCGTTGTCGGGGCCGTCTCGCCCGCCGGCGGCGACTTCTCGGAGCCGATGACGCAGAACTCGCTGCGCATCACCGGCGCGTTCTGGGCACTGGACACCAGCCTGGCCCACCGGCGGCATTTCCCGGCCATCAACTGGATCAAGAGCTACTCGCTCTACCAGGGACAGATCAAGGAGTACTACGATAGAGAGCTCTCGCCGGAGTTCGACGAGTTGCGTCGGCGGGCCATGTTCCTGCTCCAGAAGGAGAGCGAGCTCCAGGAGATCGTGCAGTTGGTCGGCCCCGACGCCCTGCCGGAGTCGGAGCGGGCGATTCTTGAGGTCACGCGGATGATCCGCGAGGACTACCTGCAGCAGTTCGCTTTCCACGAGATCGACAGCTATTGCCCGCTGCAGAAGCAGCTGCTCATGTTGAAGTCCATCCTCACGTTCCACGAGGCGACCGTGCAGGCGCTCCGGCGTGGAGTGGCGCTTCACCAGATACTGGCGCTGCCGTTCAAGGAGGAGATCTCGCGGATGAAGGAGATCCCCATCGACGAGGCGACTAAGAACATCGAGAGTCTGATCGAGCGTATCAACACCGATATCGTGGCGCTGGAGGTGCTCTAAGATGGCCGAGGGACTGGACCTGCTCCAGACTGAGTACCGCACCGTCAACTACATCTCCGGGCCGCTGGTGTTCGTGCAGAACGTCCGGAAGGTCGCCTACAACGAGATGGTCGACATCATCGGCGAGAACGGCGACCGCCGGACCGGCCAGGTCCTCGAGGCGACGGAGGACTACGCCGTAGTGCAGGTCTTCGAGGGCACGCAGAGCATGGACGTGGCCCGCGCCCGCATCCGTTTCCGTGACGAGGTCGCCAAGATGGACGTCTCCATCGACCTCTTGGGCCGGGTGTTGAACGGCACGGGAAAGCCCATCGACGATGGCCCGCCGATCCTCCCGGAGGCGCGCCTGGATATCACCGGCCAGCCGATTAACCCGTTCGCGCGCGAGAAACCGTCCGACTTCATCCAGACCGGCGTGTCGGCCATCGACGGCCTGAACACGCTGGTCCGCGGCCAGAAGCTGCCGATATTCTCGGGCTCCGGCCTGCCGGGCAACGAGCTCACCGCGCAGATCATCCGCCAGGCCAAGGTGCGGGGCGGCGAGCAGTTCGCCATCGTCTTCGGGGCGATGGGGATCACGCACCGGGAGGCATCGTACTTCCGGAAGGATTTCGAGCGCACCGGTTCGCTGGAGCGCGTCGTCTTCTTCCTGAACCTGGCCGACGACCCGACCATCGAGCGGATCCTGACCCCGCGCTGCGCCTTGACGGTGGCCGAGTACCTGGCCTTCACCTACGACATGCACGTTCTGGTCATCCTGACGGACATGACCAACTACTTCGAAGCGCTGCGCGAGATATCGACGGCCCGCGAAGAGGTCCCGGGACGCCGCGGCTATCCGGGCTACATGTACACCGACCTCGCCACCATCTACGAACGCGCCGGGCGCGTGAAGGGCCAGAACGGCTCCATCACGCAGCTGATGATCCTGTCGATGCCAGACGATGACATCACCCACCCGATCCCCGACCTCACCGGGTACATCACCGAGGGGCAGATAGTGCTCGGGCGGCACCTCCACCGGCGCGGTATCTTCCCGCCGATCGATGTGCTGCCGTGCCTGTCGCGCCTGATGAATATGGGTATCGGTCAGGGCAAGACTCGCGAGGACCACCGCAACGTGGCCGACCAGCTCTACGCGTCCTATGCGCAGGGCCGTGACCTCCGGCGCCTGGTCTCGATCATCGGTGAAGAGGCGCTCTCGGAGGCGGACCGCAAGTACCTGAAGTTCGCCGACGACTTCGAGGAGGTCTACCTATCCCAAGGCGACGAGGATCGCGACATCGAGCGGACCATGTCCATCGCCTGGGACCTGCTCTCCATGCTGCCGCAGGGCGAGCTCAAGCGGATCAAGAAGGACTTCATCGAGAAGTACCTACCCAAGCGGTCCACTGGGGCCGCGGAGGAGACGGAGTCAGGGGGCGGCGCCGACGAGGCACCGGCCGGGGATCAGGAATCGGGGAGCTAGCCAGTGGAGGAAGTCCACCCAACTAGAACCGAGCTGCTTCAGAGGAAGAACCAGATATCCTTGGCCGAACAGGGCCGGGACCTCCTGAAGCGCAAGCGGGACGCGCTCTTGATCGAGTTCATGTCCGTGATGGACGTGGTACTCGAGTCCAGCCAGCGCCTTCAGCGCATGTCGGCCGACGCCAACTACGCGCTGGCGGTCGCCAAGGCTGTCGACGGCACGGTGACGGTGAAATCGGCCGCCCTAGCCACTCAAGGCGAAGTGGTGGTCGAGATCAGCGGTTCCTATGTCATGGGTGTGCCGATACCGGAGGTCGCCAAGAAGAGCGCGATGCGCACAGCGCTCACGCGGGGGTACAGCGTGACCGGAGTCTCCAGCCGGATCGACGAGACGGCGGAGAAGTTCGAGCATGAGATCAACGCCATCATCGAGATCGCGGCGGTCGAGACCAAGCTCAAACGCTTGGGCGAGGAGATCCAGAAGACCCGCCGCCGAGTGAACGCGCTCGACTACGTGGTGGTGCCGGAGTTGAAGGACCAGGTGAAGTACATCCAGATGTCACTGGAGGAACGGGCCCGCGAAGACCTGTTCCGCCTGAAGAAGGTCAAGAAGGCGCTCGAGAAGAAGACCAAGGCGGTCGCTGTGGGGGCCTCCTAGACATAGCTCTGCCGGGGACCTGTTGGGCCGTCGCCGGGGCGGGCGAGGCGAGGACCGGCTAGGCCGCTGATCATACGGGCGGCCGAGGCGGTTGCTATCGAGTTGAGCCGTGGGGGTGCCATGTCGATAGCGACAGCTTTGTTCATTGCCAATGCTGTGGTTGTTGTCGTTGCCGCCATGTGGATGGTCGGCAGCTCCAACTTGGTCCACAGTGTGACTCTGCACGTCATCACATTGGTCGCTCTGGCGGGCGCCTTTCTCCTCTTGGGGTCCGAGTTCCTGGCCGCCGTCCAGGTGCTGATCTACGCCGGCGCGGTCACCGTCATGCTGGTGTTTGGCCTGATGCAGACGCCCGTCGGCGGCGGCCGGGGGGCCGCGCTCGACCACCAATCCCGCGGCCGCGCGGCCGCCACCACGATCATCCTGCTCATCGTTGCCATCTTCTGCCTGTCCGCGACCGCCTGGGGGCGCGCGGGGGGCTTCTCGCCCAGCGTTGCGGTGCTCGGTGAGCTTCTCTTCGGCCCGTATCTTCTCCCTTTCGAGATGGTGTCGTTGGTCCTCTTGGCGGCGCTGGTCGGTGTGGTCGTGGTGGCCGGGCAGAGGAGGTCGCCATGATACCGATGGAGCTCTCGGTCGGCCTCTCCATCATCCTGTTCTGCGTGGGCGCCTACGGAGTGCTGGCCAGGCGCAACGCCGTGCTGATCTTGATCAGCATCGAGCTGATGCTGAACGCGGCCAGCCTGAACCTGGTGGCTTTCGCCTCAGCGCCCCACGCCGGTGCCGCCGCCGCGCAGGTGGCAGCCGTGCTGGTGTTGGCCGTCGGGGCGGCCGAGATCGGCGTCGGTTTGGGCATAGTGCTGAGACTCTATCGTCTCCGGGAGACCATCAACGTGGACGAGGTGGACTTACTCAAGTGGTAGCGGTGCGAGCATGGTAGGAGCATCATGAAGTTCCCTTTACTTAGCGCAATAGTGCTGCTTCCGGCAGTCGGGGGCTGTCTGCTGCTGGTCGCGGGTGCACGGCTGGATAGCGCCGCCAAGAAGGTGGCGCTCTGCTTTTCGGGGGCGTCGGGGGCCCTCGCTCTGGGCGCGGCTGTTCTCTTCCGGGCGTCCGGACCGGCCTGGCAGCTCCAGGAGGAGTACACCTGGATCAAGGACCCGGCCATCACCTATCACGTCGGCCTGGACGGCGCCGGGCTCATGATGGTCCTGCTCACGGTGTTCCTGGTGACCATGTGTCTCTGGATATCACCGGCCGAGACCAGCCGGCCGCGGATCTACTTTGCGCTCATGCTGGCCATGGAGGCCGGGTTGCTCGGTGTCTTCGTGTCGCTGGACCTCGTGCTCTTCTACATCGCCTGGGAAATCGCCTTCCTGCCGATCTTCTTCGTCATCTCGATGTACGGCGACGAGGGCAGTGAGAAGGCGGCCATCAGGTTCTTGGTCTACATGCTGGTCGGGAGCTTCGTCATGCTGCTCGGGATCGTGCTCCTCTACCTCAGGGCCACACCGCAGACCTTCGACATGGTGGCCCTGCAGAGCGCGACGATACCACCGGCCGTCCAGCGGATGGTCTTCGCCGCGTTCTTCATCGGATTGGCCGTGAAGGTGCCGCTGTTCCCGTTCCACGTGTGGCTGCCGGACGCCTATACGCTGGCGCCCACGCCCGTCACCATGGTGATGTCGGGCTCTCTGGCGGCGATGGGAGCGTTCGCCTTCTGGCGGGTCTGCCTGGCCCTGCTGCCGGAGGGAACGCTGGCTTTCGCGAACTTGGTGGCGGTGCTTGCCGTGATTACGGTCATCTACGGCGACCTGTGCGCGACGGTGCAGCGGGATATCAAGCGGATGACGGCCTACTCCAGCATGTCCCACATGGGCTTCATCATGTTCGGCGCCATCAGCCTGAATTCCATCGGGGTCAAGGGCTCGATGCTGCACACGTTCAACCACGGCCTATTCACGGCCGGGTTCTTCCTGGTGATCTTCTATCTGCAGCAGCTGGCCGGCAGCCGCAACGCCAACGAGCTCTCGTTCCTCACCGTGCGGACGCCCATCCTGGCGGGAGCACTGTGGTTCTCGTCGCTGGCGTCATTTGGCATGCCCGGGCTGTCGGGCTTCCCGGGTGAACTATACGTTCTCCTTGGGGGCTACAAGCGCTTTCCCGTGCTCGCGGTGATCGCGCTGGTGGGGGCTCTGATCATGGCCGGGTACATATTCTGGGTGCTCGCCCGGACGACGCTTAACCGGCCGGCCGACGGGGTCTCCGTGCCGAAGATCGATGACATGGACGTGCCGCGCATGGCCGTCTACTTGCCGTTGGCCGTGCCGGTGTTGGTGCTGGGTCTGGCACCCATATTGGTGACCAGGGTGCTGGAGATGGACGTGGTGCGCCTCTTGGCGCGGTACGTGCACTGATGATGGGCCAGGGCCGGCGTGCGTGCGTGCGTGCGACAAGCGCGCGCGTGGTTGGATGGCCGAAGAGGGGTGCAGAGTGAACGATAGGGACCGAGATGAAGCCCGGCCTGGGGATGGCCCCGGCGAGGAGCAACCCACCAAGGAGGAAGCGCCTCCTCCATACACGATGAAGGCGATCGGGACTAAGGCCCAGCGTCTGGACCGTGCCATGTCCGACGGCATGTCGCACGCCGTGGTGAAGATGGGCGACAAGGCCGGCGGCCGGCTGCGGCGAGGGATGCAGTCTGGTCAGTGGCAGAACTACGTCTTTCTGATCGTTGTCGCGCTGATTGTGATCGTGGTTCTGGCGGTTGTCTTCCGTCGATAGGTAACGGGCCTGGGCCGACTCGCGTGGAGATCGAGGCGGACAGGAACGGCAAGGGCGGCAGGTGCGCCCGGAAGGGGTCGCAGTGCTCTCGATAGCACCGGAGTTGTTGGTCGCAGCAGCAGCACTTGTGGTCCTCTTCCTCCCGACCGGGGGGGGAGAGGGGCCCGTCAAGCGTCATGCGGCGTTTGCCGCCGCGGCGCTGGTCGTGGCGGGCGTGCTTGTGCTGCTGGTCGACGCGCCGCCCGCACCAATCCTGGCCGGCATGTTCGCCACGGATGCGTTCGCGCGTCTGCTGCGCGCGGCCATCGCCTTCGCCGCGGCGGGCGTCGCGCCCATGGCGATGGACTTGACCGAGTTGCCGCGGGCGAACGCCGGGCGGGTGGCTTC
>CAYWVN010000021.1:0-7034 GCA_964461725.1 uncultured Coriobacteriia bacterium
TGCTCGGCCCCAGCCTCAGTCAGCGCCAGCCCGGCCGCGTGCCCGAGGCCCTCCGTGGCTTCCTCGCGGATCGCCGCGCCGTTGGCCAACTCGGCCGTCTCGCGGGCCATGCCGAAGCTGCCGTCGGCCAGCGCGGAAGCCACGTCCTCGGACGTCCGGCCGGCCAGAGCCAGCTCGACGTCGTGGACGAGGCAGGCGCCGTTCATGGCGAGAGCCGTCACCGCACCGCGTTCCATCAGCGAGATGACGACCGGCGACAGGCCGCACTTGATGACGTGAGCCCCCATACCGAGGATGACCGGGCGCCCGTTGCGCCGGGAGGCCACGACCGCGCTCGCGACAGCTCGGAGGTCCCGAGCGGCCAGCGCGTCGGGCAGGCCGTGAAGGAAATCCTGGAAGGACGCGCCCGGGGACGGCGCGGCGGCCATCACCTGGAGATCGACCAGACTTGACCGGTCCCTGAGCGAGTACGTCTTGAGCCCCGAATTGTCGAGCGGGCGGTACTCCTTGCTCACCGATTACCCCCGTGTTGGAGACCTGGGCCGACAGGCTACCTCCGTAGGCTATCCAGCTTGGCGACAGCCGCCTGGAGAACCTGGTCGACCGAGATGCCCGTCATGCAGCGCGGATTCACGCACTCGGTCTGTCCGCAGGGCGCGCACTCCACGTCGCTAGAGATTATAGTCGATTCTCCGCCGAGCGGCCCCCACAGCGCGGGATCGTTGGTTCCGCTCCACAGGGCGATCGTCGGGACCCCCAGCGCGGCGGCGATGTGAAGCGGCCCCGTGTCACCCGAGATGAAGAGGACCAGCCGGCGGAGCACCGCGACGAGTTCGCCGACGGTCGTCTCACCGGCCAGGACCTCGGCCGGGGCGACCATGCGGGCGTGCACCCGCTTGGCCAGCTCCGCCTCCGACTCGCTGCCCGTGATGACCAGGGTGGCTGCGTGGTCCCGAAAGAGCGTGTCGGCCACCATCGCGAACTGGTCGTAGGGCCACCGCTTGGCTTCCGTGCCCGCGCCCGGATGGATACCGACCAGTGGGTGGGACTTCGCCAGCCGCCGCCTCTCGAAGAGCCCCGCGATCCGCGTCTCGGCCTCCGGGTCCTGCGGGATGACCGGCAGCCGGTCCGCCGGATGCGCGCCCATCGCCTGGGCTATGGCGAGCCGCTTGTCGACGGCGTGCGCGTCCCACGGGTAGGCCGGACACATCGACAGGAGGAACCCACCGCCGGTCACAGCAAAGCCGGCGCGCACCGGCACCTGGGCGCGATGCAGCATCAGGATGTGGCGCAGGTCTCCGCGCAGGTCGATCGCGATGTCGAAACCCAGCTCCGAGATGACCGCCGCCTCACCCGCGATGGCTTCGAAGGAGCGCCGCTTGGCCCGCTCGGCGAACCAGGGCGCGTTGAAGATCATCACCTCGTCGACCCACTTGGCCGGCCGGAAGAGATCGGCCGACCATTCGCCGCAGAGCACCGTGAGGTAGGCGTGGGGCCAAAGCTCGGCGATGGCCTTGACGGCCGGCGTGCTGAAGACCGCGTCGCCGAGGTGGTCGAGCACCAGCACCAACACTCGCTGGGGCTCGCGGGTGAGATCGAAGGGCGCCGGGCGGGCCGTCAGCCCCCGCCCCAACGCCAGTCGACCCAGGCGGTCGAAGGCGCCGGCGGCCAGACGCGCCATCCGGCTCATGTAGATGTAGCGTCGTTCCTTCAAGACCGGCCGGCTCCCCCTAAGCTCCGTGTTCGCGGATATAGTCGACCGTCCTTTGCAGGCCCTCCTGGAAACCGAGCCGCGGCGCCCATCCCAGGACCTCGCGCGCCTTGGAGGCATCGAGTGAGATCCGGTTGATCTCGCCCGGGCGGACATCGGCGAATGCGGGGAGCATGTCGCTCCCGACGGCCGCCGCCACGCCGTCGTAGATCTGCCGGTCGCTCGTCTCCACGCCGGTCCCGATGTTCATGATCATGTGGTTTCCGGCCTCGCCGAGCGCCGCCACGTTGGCCCCGACCACGTCGGATACGTGCATGTAGTCGCGCGTCTTGCCGCCGTCGCCGAAGATGGTCGGCTGCTCGCCGGCGAGCAACTGCCCGGTGAAGATGGCGACCACGCCGGCCTCGCCGCGCGGGCTCTGGCGCTCACCGAACACGTTCGGGTAGCGGAGCGCGGTGTACTCCAGGCAGTGCTGCATCCAGTACAGGTGGAGATAATGCTCGACGGTGTGCTTGGAGATGCCGTATTGCGAGAGGGGGTTTACGGGATGGTCCTCGCGCACCGGCCGGTAGTCGGGCTCACCGTACACCGCACCCCCGGTCGAGGCGTAGACGATCTTCTTCACGCCGTGCCTGACGGAAGCCATGATGATGTTCAGGCTGCCGACGATGTTCTCCAGCGCGTCGAACTCCGGATCCAGGGCGGACTTGCGAACATCCATCTGCGCCGCATGATGGTCCACGATATCGAAGCCGTGCCGCGCGAAGATCTCCTCGACCAGGTCCTTGTCGCGGATGTTGCCCTCGTAGAAGACCGCGGCCGGGTTCAGGTTCTCGCGACGGCCGCTCGAAAGGTTGTCCAGCACCGCGACTTCGTGGCCGTCGGCGATGAACCGGTCGGTGACGTGGGATGCGATGAAACCGGCGCCGCCGGTCACAAGGATCTTCATCGGGGAGCTCCTCCTCTAGTTGGCTCTTTCCCCGCCATCGTCCAGTTGGCCAATCATCCAGTCGACCGCGTCGGACAGGTCGGCGGACACGTGCTCCGGGGCCAGCTCGCCGTCCATTCTAGGTACGGTCCGGTGGTCGGTCAAACCGGTCAAGACCAGCACGTTACGGGCCCTGATGGCCCGGCCGGCCTCCATGTCGCTTTCCGCGTCGCCCACGAAAAACGTCTCCTCCAGGAAGAGCCCAAAGTCCTCGGCGGCCTCCCGGAAGAGCGCGGTTCGGGGCTTGCGGCAGTAGCAGCCCTCGTCGATCTTGTGAGGGCAGATGTACACAGCTGCCAGGTGGCCGCCGGCCCGGGCGACCTCCTCCTGCATGCGGCGGTTGATCTCGTCGACCGTCTCCCGGTCGACGATGCCCCGCCCGATGCAGGACTGATTGGATATGACGATCAAACGCAGTCCCGCCCGGGTGCCCCGCGCCAAGGCCTCCAGCGCGCCCGGCAGGAACTCGAACTCCTCCCAGCTCTTGACGTAGTCCGACCGGTTGCGGCAGATGACACCGTCACGGTCGAGGAACACGTTGGCTCGGATGATGTCGGGCAGCACGCCTACTCCCCTCCGGCCTCTGGCGCGCCACCGCATCCACCGCAGTCACCGCTGCATCCTCCGCCAGGACCGCCACCGGGAGCGTCACCCTCGGCGCCGTCGGGACCTTCCTCTTCAGCCCCGAGGACCGTGCCGTGGTAATCGAACTCAAACTCGAGCGGCTCCCATCCGGAAGCGGCCATCGCCCGGGTGACCTCCGGCTGAACGTCGGGCCGGCAGCACAACATCAGATACCCGCCGCCGCCGGCGCCGCAAATCTTGCCGCCCAGCGCCCCGGCGGCACGTGCCGCCTCATAGGCTGAATCGATACGTTCGTTGGTGACGTCCGGCGTGAGGCCCCGCTTGTGCATCCACGACTCGTGGAGAAGCGCGGCAAACCCTTCCAGGTCCTCGGCGACCAGCGCCTCCCGCATCTTCAGAGCCAGCTCCTTGATACTGTCCAGGGCCGTGATGACCTGCTCGTCGCCGGAGGCGGTCGACTCGCGCTGCTTGGAGAGAACCTTGCCTGCGCTCCGTGACGCGCCGGCGAAGAACAGCATGAGGGACCCCTCGAGCAGCCTCAGAAACACGTCTCCCAGATGAACGCGCTCCACGACCACGCCGTCCGACTCGAACCGGAGGAGGTTCAGTCCCCCGAAAGCCGACGCGTACTGGTCCTGTTTGCCGATCGGGAAACCCAGGACGCGGGTATCGATATGGAAGGCCTTCTCAGCGATCTCATGCTTCGGGAGGACCTCACCGGTGAGACCGGTGAACGCATCGACCAGCCCGACCGATACCGCGCACGACGAGCCCAGCCCGGTGCCGGCCGGCACGTCGCAACGCGTGAGCACCGTGACGCCGCTCAGCCCGAACTCGCGTAACGCCGCCTTCACGACCCGCAGGGGATCGTCGGGCGTGGGGACGTCGGGCACGCCGTCGATCGTCTCATCGATATCGTAGTCCGCGGAGATGATCTGCGTCTTGCCGTCGTCCCGGCGCGTCACGGCGCAGTAGAAGTACTTGTCGATAGTCACCGAGAGCGCCACGCCGCCGCGCTCCAGGTAGTAGGCCTCCAGGTCTGTGCCGCCGCCTCCGAAGCTGATCCTGAGCGGCGTACGGGAAATAAGCACGTGCCTTCCTTTCGGGTCCCGGCTTGGCCCGGACCGGTCAGACCCTGCGACAGAGCACCGGACTCATAGGTGGACCTCGACGTAGAGCGTGTGGTCCGCGCGGTTGTCCAGTCGATCGAGGTCGGGAGTGTTGCCCTCCCGGTAGTCGTGGCGCTCGATCGTCGTGAATCCAGCTTCTTCCAGCAGCCCCCAGAGCAACTGAAAATCGTACATGTAGTGATGCTGGTGAAAAGAGCTGCTGCCGGGAGTATACAGCAGATCCAGTGCTTCCTCCCGGCGACCGCTCTGGTACAACGCTACCACATGTTCCAGATCCGGCACACAGACACGCAGGAACGCCCCCGGCTTCATGACGCGGCGGGCCTCTTTCATGACCCGCAGGGCCTCGTCCTTGGTGAGATGCTCCAGCATGTGCGAGGAGAACACGTAGTCCGCCGACGTGTCGGGCAGCGGGATACCGTATCGGACGTCGTTGTGGACGAAGGTGTTCGCCTTGAGGATGTCAAGATACTCCGTCTCGGAGACCCACTCCTCGTCCGGCCCACGATAGGCACGCATGATGAGACCGTAGAGAGACCGGAGCATGAAGCGCGGCCACCGCGACACGGCGGCCATGAGGGTGGCGTCGACGTTGATCCAGCCCGGAGCCACCGCCAAGCCGCTGCCGAGGTTCACCTTGACGACCCCGGGCGGCGGCGTGATCACGCGGTTTCGCCTGATCCAGCACAGTGCGCGGTTGGCGAACGCTGCTAAGCTCCTCAACACGCCGATCAGCCCGTTCGGGTTTTGGTGGACGACCGGCTTCTCTCCCAGAGCTTCACGCCCAACACGAAGTAGTACCAGGCGCCGCTGGCATCAAAGAGCAGACCCGGCATCCTGTCCAAGAAACCCAGCCCGAAAACATAGCTGCGAAGGAAGTAGAAGACCGGCTTCCCGACCAGGTAAGCGAGGCCGGCGCGCCGCGTCCAGGCAAAACCGGCCTCTTCGAGAAGGCCCGCTTCAACGTCGGAGTATTCATTTATCCTCTTGACGTGGTCGCCGTAGCGCCTGATGTTCGGATGCAGCAGGTCGTTCTCGAGGTATCCGGCCGGGCCGTCCAGCCCGAGCTGCACGTGAAGGCGCTCGAGCGGAAAGCTGCCGGCGCCCTTCTTGAAAAGCCGGACGTGATAGTCGGGGTAGTGACCGCCGTGTTTGAGCCACCTGCCCAATACGATGTTGCGCCGCGGGACCCAGAAGCCCGCCTCGGCCGGCCCCGCGGCCAGGACCCTGCGAATCTCTTCGGCCAACGCCTCGCTCACCCGCTCGTCCCCATCGATATCGAGTATCCAGCCGTGGGTGGCCTGGGAGAAGGCGAAGTTCTTGTTGATGTTGACCTGGACGTGGTTCTTGGCGTGGAGCACCCTGGCACCGAAACGCCGGGCGATCTCGACCGTCCGGTCGGTGCTTTCGCAGTCGACCAGCACGATCTCGTCTGCCCAGCGCACGCTCTGGAGCGCCGCCTCCAGGAGTTCTTCCTCGTTGTGTACCGCCAGACAGACGGAGACTGTCCTTCTACTCTCGTCCACGACGCCCCCGATTGCTCATAGCCTCACCCAATCAAGACCACCAGCCGAACAGCCGGCTCGCCAAGTGCATCGTACACCCCGGGCACAGTCGCACGGAGCCGAATCGACCTGTCAGATACGCCTGCCGGACCCGCGAGTGCCGGCGCACGTTTCCCTAGTGAAAGCATCGAAGCTGAAGGATATCTCATCCAGCCCAGCTTCGACGATATCGCGGTCCAACTGCCCGATGGCCGGGTCATCTTGTCCCTGGGGCACATCAGACAGCGGGCGTTGCAGGCGTTGGCCGTCTCCAGACTTACGAACTGCCTGATACTTGGCAAGCTCCACCACTCATCTGGTCTCCATCTCTACGATCTGGGCCGGCATCACCTCGGTGGCCGCCGGGGGTCTACGCAAGATCCGGAGCACAAAGTCGATGCTCTCGGACGAGAAGACCCTGAGAGCCCACACGCAAGCGAGATACACTAGCACACTAGACACCAGCGGTACGGGCAGGGGGGCTCCGCGGAGCACCCATACCACAGCGGCGATGACGGCCGTAGCCGCTACCACACGCCACACCATGTCCGCCAGCCCGATGCCGCCAACCAGCCTGCGGTACAACCAGTAGACCAGGACAAGCACCAGGACGTCTGTCCCCGCCGTAACGCCGGCCGCGGCCATGTAGCCAAAGAGCGGGATGAGCGCTAGGTTCAGCCCGATATTGGCGACCACCCCCGCGCCATCGACGTAGAAGTTGGTCTTCTGGTGCCCGGCCGCGTTCAGGGCATTGGTGAACACGCTCCTCACCGACAGCGTGACGAACGCCCAGATGAGCACTTGCAGAGCGGGCACCGACATGTTGAACGCGGCGTTGCGCACGAGAAGTGGCAAGAGCTGCGGCGCCAGGATCGTCGTTCCGGCGGCAATCGGCATGCCGACCGCCATCAGATACAGTGAAGACTTGCGGCACAGCCGCAGGAAGCCATGCTCATCGGTGCCGTGCAGTTGCGACAGTGCCGGATAGACAGCGCCAAGGAACGCCTGGGGGATGAAGAGAAGCCCATCGAGGAAGAGATAAGCCCCGCTGTGACAACCCACTTTCACCCCCCCCC
>CAYWVN010000021.1:7044-17764 GCA_964461725.1 uncultured Coriobacteriia bacterium
GGCTGTCCAACATCCGCTTCGTGGACTATCAGCCCAAGGAACGCCTGGGGGAGGAAGGGAATCGCATCGAGGAAGCGATATGCGCCGCTGTACCAACCCACTTGGACATCGCCCCGCAGCCACGAGAGTATCAGGATGTCCGCCCGCCAGAACGCCATCAGCACCACGCTGGAGAGCATGAACGGCCACGCCTGGGCGAGCATCTGGCGGATGAATGCCGGGTCGAACCGCCAGCGCGGCCGGAAGAGGACCTTCAGCACCAGCCCGGCGGCCAAGGCCAGTTGGAGCACCGCGCCGGCCAGCCAGATGACGGCGATCGAGACCAGTTTGAACCCGTTTGCCAGCGCCAGCACCCCGAGGGCACTGGTGAAGATGTTCACCGTGACCAGGATGATCGCGACGTACTCCATGCGCTCGTGCGCCGAGAAGAGGTCCCCGAAGGCGTAGGCCGCCCAGTAGATGACGAGCGACACCACGACGATCCTCAACGCCGCGGTGGTCTCCGCCGGGAGGTTCAGCCAGGGGAGCGCCACAAAGGCGACCGCGGCCATCGCGGAAGTCACGACCAGCCGGGCGACGAGGACGTTGGTCAGGTACTTGTCGGCCAACTTCTTGTTCTTGGAGACCTCGCGCACCATGAGCGGACTCATGCCCATGTCCGCCACTGTATTCAGGAGGTAGAAGACGGCGAAGACGACCGAGTACTTGCCGAACCCGGCGGCGCCCAGGAAGCGCATCGCGAACAGCAGGAATACGAAGGTGATTATCTTGTTGGCCACCTGGGCCAGGCCCAGAAAGGCCGTGTTCTTGGCGATGCGCGACGCCACGCCCACCTAAGGCACGTCTCCTCATGGGTGTCCCGGGCGGGAGGCGCGTGGGTGCCCTCAGCCGCCCGCCGGTGCGCGCGCCGTGACGGCTCCGCCCACCGGTGCAGGCACATGCAGCGCCAAGCATAGCATCAAATCGGCCGGCTGCGGCGTCCGCTAGTGCACGACGACGTTCCTAAGGGAGCTGTACGCGGCCAGCCCCGTCTGGTCCTGAACGCGGAACCGGTAGTGATACGTGCCATGGGCGACGTAGTGACCGGCGCCGTTCTTACCGTTCCAGTACATGTAGCCGTAACCGATGAGTTTGGCGTACGGCCCCAGTACTCTCACGAGGCCGCCGCCAGCGTTGTAGATGTTGCACCAGACCCGCGGAAGAACGGTCTGATGCGTGCCCGTCCGGAAGCGCAGCTTGCCCCTTCCGCCGGGAGTCGTGAAGGCCGGTGATGCGGGGCCCAGGTTCTTCGCGACCGGCGGCGACATGTCTACGTCGAGCGAGTTCAGCCAGGATGGTTCGCCGGCCGGACCCACTATACCGAGACTGTTGCCACCGTCCCAGTCCATGATTGCCAAGGCCCCTGGCAGGCCGTCGCCGTCCTCCCTTTCGTACGCCAGGCTCAGGCCCTGGTGGCCGACTGAGGGGTTCATGTTCCAGTTCCAGTCGTTTCCGGTCTTCACTGTGGACTCGACCGACGGGTCGGCGTCATGGGGCCAGTTGCGGCGATGGATGCTGTGCGCCTTGAAGACGCCCCCGATGTCGCGGCTGGCATAGAAGAGGGTCACATCGTCCGGCGACCACGAGAACCGCGTGTCGCCCAGGAAGTCCGTGGGGACGTTGAAGACCGTGCCACCGTTCTTGCCGACGACCCTGATGAACCGGCTGTCCCAGCGACGGCCCCACATGAACGAGATGCCTTCGCCCAACGGCGTGAAGGCCGTACATCCGATGTGGGGTGGGCCACCCATATCCTGTCCCGGCTTGAAGTGCGTGAGCTTGGTGTAGACGTGCGTGAGAAGGTTCTTGGTCCAGATCTGATCGACAGGGGATGGAGTGCCGCCGGCAGTGATGGTCTCCTCGCGTACATACGTGACCAAGTTACCTCGAATGGACGGGTTCGACGAGCGGCCGTTGAAGGTCACCTGGATGCGGTTGTCCGCGGTCTTGTTGTAGAGCCATATGTCCGTCGGTCCGGGCGCCTCGCCTTTGACATAGACCACCCGGTCTTGGTTCACGTCCCAGCTGGGTTGCGACTCCGCCTCGGCCGTATTGGCTAGGGGGCCGCCCAAGTAGTCCGGCGTAATCCAGTGGATATCGCCATACTGGGAATAGGCGATGTAGTCGCCCAACGGAGCGTAGGCTGGAGCGGCCAGTGCCGAGAGCACCGCTGCGGCGAGTGCCGCCACGGTCGCCAACCTGACTATCCGACCCCGTCCACCGCCGCCGCGGTCAGGCCTGCCCCCAGCGCCGATCCGTCCAGCGCCCGCAATCCACAGTCGCCTCCGCATCACATTCGCCTCCCGCTTGCCGTCCCCTGTTCCGGGGCATGCCAAACTTTTTCGCTGACGCTCATCGGAAATCGAGCACCGTCTTCATCTCATGTTTCGACGCAGTTCGGGGGGTTTCCTGCACGCCTAATCAAATACATGCATGAGTCGTTTGGTGAGCAATGTAGCGCCGGCCGGCTAGTCCTTGAATCTGATATGGTAGACGTTCACGGGGCAGACCAGGCAGCGGCGGGGGTCTTCCGTCTGGCAGCCGCAGGACTCGACCTCCCAGCAGTTCTTGCCGCCTTGATACGCGGCGCAGGCCTCGCGGCGTTCGGCGGAGCAGTTGCTGACTTCCCAGCACTTGCTGTGGGCGACGGCCTTGACCGCCTCCAGGAGCTCCTCGACCTCGCCGTTGTGGAGCTTGCTTTCGACCTGTTCCTTGTTCTCCCGATAGACCGGGCAGTCGATCAGGATGCAAACGGCGGGGCTGGTCGAGCAGAGGGTGCCTTCGACTTCCCAGCACTGACGACCGGTGATGTAGGCAGGACAGCTCTCGCAGACCCCGCTCGCCGCCCTTACGCTCTCCAAGATCTCCCAGCATTGCTTGGGCATTGCGGCACCTCGTATTCTCGCGACCATCGTTTGTGCACTCATGCCCCAAGTTGTCTTGCCGGGTTGCAGCGCCCCGCCGCAAAAAGGCGACCTGGACATAAAGGTTAGCACACCGTGGACGCAAACGGTAGCCGCCTAGCGCAGCCGCCTAGCGCTACCGCCTCGCGGTACGTGCCTAGCGGTACGTCACCCTGTAGACCGTGATGGTGCTCGCCGTGTAGTTGGCCACCCACACCTGGCGGCCATCGGGCGACACGGCGGCTCCGACCGGATGGGGTGCCGTGGGCACCGTGAACAGCTGGCGCATCGAACGGGTGTCGAGCACCCCCACCGTGTCATCCCGATAGTTGCATACGATGAGGAAGCGCTCGTTGGGGACCAGCTCGACCGTCCGCGGTTCATTGCCCACCTGCGCCACGCCGACGACCCGCCACGTCTTGACATCCACCTTGCGCACCTGCCCCAGAGCGTTGTTGCTGACGTAGATGTATCGGCCGTCGCGCGTGATGACCAGGTGGCGCGGGTTGGACTCCACCTCCAGGCTGTCCACGACCACGTGGCCACGGCGCACGTCGACTTTGGAGATGGTGCTGCCGCCCATGTTGGCGACGTAGGCGAAGCGGCTGTCCGGCGAGAACACGATGCCGCGCGGCACGCGCCCGACCGGGATGTCCTTGATGCGCCTCATGCTCCGGACGCCGATGACGGTAACGCTGTTGCTTGTCCAGTTGGCCACGTAGACAAAATGCTGGTCCGGCGAGACGGCGACCACCTTGGGTACGACGCCGGTCGGGATGCGCTTGAGCACCCGGTAGGTCTTGGTGTCGACAACCGCGACCGCGTTGCCCTCGTAGAGCGAGACCCAGGCGTAGCGACCCCTGTCCTTCCGGGGGACGGCCAGCCCCTTCCCGGCGGCCGGGCCGTCTGTGAAAGCGGACTCTACGGGTTGGCCCGGGATCGGGACCACCTTCAGGATCTTGAAGGTCTTCGCGTCGACGAACGAGACCGCGTCGGCGTAGAGGTCGTTGACTTCGACACGCCGCCCATCGGGCATCCACTCCAGTGATTTCGGTCCGGTCGGCACCACGAAGCGGTTGACCCGGGTGAGCGCGGCGATGCGCTTGCCCGCCGTGCCGTAGGTGGGGTCCAGCGGACCGATGGAAGCCACAGCCTCTTCGACGGCGGCGCGGGCCATGGCCAGCGCGCGCCGGACGAGCTTCCCGGGCACCCTGCCGGGGCCGGCATCGGCGGCTGCGGTCGGCTTGGCGACCACGGCCGACTTGGAGGACGTTGGTGTCGCCCGGGGCGAGACGGCCGCACTCGAGCTGGCAGCCGCCGCAGAGGTTGCCGTGGTCCGCCGCGTGACGGCGCGTTTGGCCGCGGGTTTGGCAGCGGGTTTGGCTCCGCCCAGCCACCGGCCGCCGGCCCACCAGAGCGCCGGACAGCAGCACAGCCAGATGACGAGCAGCGAGACCAGCGCCACGACAGGCCACAGGTAGTTCCGGTCCCGCTCGGGGAGACCGGCCTTCCGACGTGCCTGGCGACGACGCTCGACTGGGTCCGTGACGGGTCCCTCCCTTAGGACAGCGGCTCCCGGTCGATGTAGAGCCGGTTCCACCATTCGAAGCAGGCCAGCGACCAGATGAGAAAACGGTTGTTGGCCCGGCCCGATATGTGGTCGTCCATGATCCGGTCGAGCATGGCCGGCTCGAAGTAGGCGCGGGCCAACGCACGCCGGCCGATTATCAGCTCACGCAGGTAACCCATAGCCGGCTCCATCCGATACCACGAGGCGTCCGGCGGCGTGAAGTCCATCTTGCGGCGCGTGAAGGTCTCATCAGGCAAGAGCCCTTTCATCGCCTGCTTTAGAACGATCTTGAAATCGTCGCCGCTGACCTTGAGGCGCGCCGGCAGGCGCACCGCCAGATCGACCAACTCGTTGTCTAGGAACGGAACCCGCGACTCCAGGCTGTGCGCCATGCCCAGCTTGTCCTCCACCATGAGCAGCCCCTGAAGGAAGGTCTTGGCGTCGAAGTGCATGGCCCGGTGCAGCGGATGCCACCCGCGGCTCTCGCGCATGATCGCGCGCGCCGCCTCGAAGGTCGAGTAGTCGCGCAATCCCTTCACGACCCGCGGGGTGAACAGCTTCCGTTTGGCGTCGTCGTCCATGAAGCGGACCCATTGCCGGTAGTAGGCGCTCTCGAAGCCGTCGGCGTCTGTCAGGTCCATCACGGGGCGGTAGCGCCACGGGTAGCCGCCGAAGAACTCGTCGCCCCCCACACCGGCCATAACCACCGTGACGTGCTCGCGCACCAGGCGGGCCACCAGGTAGACCTGGTAGCTTATCCCGACGACCGGCTCATCGAGGTGCCAGACTACTTCCGGCAGAGCGGGCAGCATATCGCCGGGCTTCAGCCGCAGCTCGTGGTGCGTCGTGCCCAGCAGCCCGGAGAGCGCCTCCGAGTGAGGCATCTCGTCGAAGTGCTTCTCCTCGGGGGTCACCGCTGACATGTCGAAGCCGCAGGTGAAGGTGTGCAGCGGATGGACGCTCCGGGCGGCCACCGCCGATATGGCGCCGGTGTCCATGCCGCCTGACAAGTAACTCCCGAGCGGCACGTCCGAGACGAGCTGGCGGGTCACGGCCTGCTCGAAGACCTCGCGGACCTGTCCCGCCGCCGCCTCTACGGACAGAGCGGCCAGTGAACCGCCGTCCGAGTAGGCAAGATTCCAGTAGCTCCGCGACTGCAGACCGCCGGTCCACGAGCGCGCCGGGTCCAACTGGTTGGACTGCACGGTGAGGTAGTGCCCCGCGGGCAGCGTCTTGATATTCTTGATGAGTGTCTTGTCGCCCAGACTGAATTGGAAGGTGAAGTGGTCGGCCAGCGCTTCCACGTCCACGTCCCTTGGAACACCGGGGGCAGCCAGGATGCCCTTCATCTCGCTCGCGAAGATCACGCGGCGGGCGACGCCGGCGGCCGTGCCGGAGGAGGGACCTCCCCCCGAGGTGTTCGACGGTCCCAGAATCGAGTAACACAGCGGTTTGACGCCCAGCCGGTCGCGGGCCAGAAGGAGCCGGCCGGACTGACCGTCCGGAGCGTTCACTGCCCCGGCCATGTCCCGGGACCGCACGCCGGGAACGCTCTCCGGCTTCGCGTCCCAGATGGCCATGGCGAAGATTCCGTTCAGCATCCCCAGGAACCGGTCGATCGGCTCCTGCTCATACAGGTGGACGAGGACTTCCGTATCGGAGCGGGTGAAGAACTCGTGGCCCTGCGCCTCCAGGTGAGACCTCAGCTCCCGGTAGTTGTAGATCTCGCCGTTGGAGATGACCCAGACCGTGCCGTCCTCGTTGCACATCGGCTGCTGGCCGGTGGCCGGGTCGATGATGCGCAGGCGGCGGTGACCGAACCCCAGGAAGTAGTCCTCGTGGAGGTCGCCGCACTTGGAGAGCCGCCCCCGGCACAGACGCGGCTCGGTCTCCCCGCGCAAGAAGAGGTAGCCCTCCTCATCGGGCCCCCGATGGATCTGAGCCTCGCACATAGCATGGATATCCCGCGGCGTCACGGCGCACGAGCCGGGATCGAATATGCCTGCTATACCGGACATAGGCCCTCTGGACTTCTACGGAACGCCGAAGTCGGTCACCGCCCGAACGAACTCCGGCCAGTTGCCGACGTGGTAGACCTCGCCCTCCAGTTCGTACCCCAAGAGCTGATGGTCCTCGATGTAGGCCCGGAGCGCCGCCGCTTCGCCGAAGTCGGAGAGACCCTCGGCCGCGCGCCGTTCGAGATACTCGAATATGTCGGGCCGGAAGACGTACCGGCCGATGCCTCTCAGCTGCCCCGGCAGGACCGGGTCGGCCGGCCAGGCGACTTCCGCGATGCGGTGCAGCCGCTCCTCCAGCCGCTCCGTCGCCACCGGCGCGTACAGGCCGACTTCGTCCTCGCGCCGCCAGGCCAGCCCCAGCACCGACTGCTTGTGCGTCTTGTGCACAGTGAGGAGCTGCGCGATGCCGGGGCGCGGCCCGACGATGATGTTGTCGGGCAGCAGCACCGCGAAAGCCTTGTCACCCACGTAGGGGCGCGCCTGCAGTATCCCGCCGCCCAATCCCCAGGGCTCCTGCTGCTCGACGAAGGTGAGCGTGGCCTTCTCGCGCAGGCGCCTCAGACCGCTGAAGGCCGGGCCGTCGTCGGGGTCCGGCCCCTTGAGATAGGTCTCGATGGAGGGCTTGTCGGGACGCGTGAGGATTATGAAGTCTGTCAGCCCGGAGAGCATGGCCTCTTCGATGACCCGCTGGATGGCGGGCCGGCCGCCGATCGGCAGCAACTCCTTGGGCACGACCTTGGTCACCGGATAGAGCCTGGTGCCCAGGCCGGCGGCCGGGATGACGGCTTTCACGTCTCTCTGATCCCTTCTAGTCGGTGCCCCCAAGGATGACCCCCCGCTCACGGAGCTTGCCCTCGGCGTCGCTGAAGTACTCGGCCACATCACCCTGCGAGCGGATCCACTCTACATAGTGCGCCAGGCCCTGCCCCACCGTGTGCGCGGGCGCCCAGCCCAACGCGCGGAGTTTGGATGAGTCCGAGATGATGTGGCGCACGTCGCCCGGGCGGAACGCCCCGGTGAGCTGGGGCTTCAGCTCAGGGTTCTGGTCGAGGTCCTTGCCGTAGAGCTGGGCCAGCGTCTCGACCAGCTTCAGCACCTCGGTGGCCACACCGGTGCCCACGTCGTAGACCTCGCCGTCCGCGCTCTCGTCCTCCATCAGCAGAAGGTTGGCCGCCGCCACGTCGCCGACGTAGATCAAGTCGCGCGTCTGATGGCCGTCCTCGAAGACGACCGGCGGGAGGTCGTTCAAGAGCCGCGTCGAGAAGATGGATACGACGCCGGTGTAGGGGTTGTAGATGGATTGGCGCGGCCCGTAGGTCACCGTGTAGCGCAGCGCCACGCTGGGGACGCCGAGCGCTTTGCCGAGCGCCAGCGTCAGCCGCTCCTCGGAGTACTTGCTCAGCGCATAGATGGTCTCGCCGTCAGCGCTCGTCTGCTCCGGGTTCTGGGCCCAGGCCATGTCCTTGCCGCAGACGGGGCACGGAGATTCCCACTGGCCGGCCTGGAACCGGGCGAGCGCGCGCATCGGCGGATGCTCAAGGCCGTGGTCCGGGCAACGGTAGAGGCCCTCGCCGTAGATGGCCTGGCTGGACGCCGCCACGACCTTGCGCACCGTCCCCTGCTCGCGGATGACCTCGAAGAGGCGCGCCGTGCCGCCGCTGTTCACGTCCATGTACTTGGAGAGCTCGGCGGTGAACCCGCCGAAGGCGGCCTGGTGGAAGACGACCTCGACACCTCTCAGCGCGCGCGCGAGGTCGTCGTAGGTGCGCATGTCGCCCTCGATGAACTCGGCCTCGGCCGGTATCCAGTCCGGCCGCCCGAACGGATGCGTCTGCTCCTCGAGGTTGTCGATGATGCGGACGTCGTAGCCGTTCTCCAGCAGGAGGTCGACAAGATGCGAGCCGATGAGCCCCGCGCCGCCGGTTACCAGCGCCTTGGTTCCGATCGCCCTACACCTCCTCCGGCCGCGCCAGGAACTCGCGGACCGCGTCGGCCACCTGGGAGATGTCGTCTTCGGTGAGCTCGGCGTAGTGCGGCAGCGAGACGATGCGCTCGGCCGCGGCCTCGGTCACCGGGAAGTCGCCGGCACCATAGCCGAGGTCGAGCGCGGTCACCGCCGGCTGCACGTGGAGGGGTACCGGATAGTGGATACCGGTCGCGATGTCCTCGGTGGCGAGCGCGTTTCGGAGCTCGTCGCGCATGTTGCGCGCGCGCCGTCCGGCCACCGCCGGGACATCTTTGGTCACCTGAGCGACGTAGAGGTGCCACACCGGCTCCGCGTCGTCCCGAACTACCGGGAGCACGATGTCCCCGGCCGCTGCCACGTCCGCCAAGGCCTCGGCGTAGCGCGCGGCGTTGGCGCGCCGGCCGACGTTCCAATCGTCCAGATGCTTGAGCTTAACGGATAGGATGGCCGCCTGGAGCCCGTCCAGCCGGCTGTTGAAAGCCAGGACCTCGTGCTCGTACTTGCCCTTGCGGCCGTGGTCGCGCATGAGTCTCACGATCGCCGCGACGGCGTCGCTGTTGGTCGTCACACAGCCGCCGTCCCCATAGGCACCCAGGTTCTTGCCGGGGTAGAAAGAGAAGGCCGCCGCGTCGCCGATGGCGCCGGCCCGCCGGTCACCCAGCCGCGCCCCGTGCGCCTGGCAGGCGTCCTCGATAACGACCAGGTCATGCGCCTCGGCCAGCTCCATGATCCGGTCCATCTCGCACATCTGGCCGTAGAGATGCACCGGCACGATGGCTTTGGTCTTCTCGGTGATGGCGCCCGCGAGCTGATCGACGTCCATCAACATCGTGTCCGGGCGGACGTCGATGAAGCGGATGATGGCACCCAACTCCGCGATCGGCTCGGCCGTCGCGATGAAGGAGTTGGGGACGGTGATGACCTCGTCGCCCGGCGCGACCCCGCAGGCGATGAGCGCCAGGCGCAGGCCGTCGGTCCCGTTGGCCACACCGATGACGTGCTTGGCGCCGCAGTAGGCGGCGAAGGCCTCCTCGAAGGCGGCCACGCGGTCGCCCAGGATGTAGGCGGACTCGTCGATGACGCCGGCGATGGCCTCATCGATCTCATCCTTGATGCTGAGATACTGGCGCTTCAAATCGACGAACTCGATGCTCATGCGGTCCTTCCGCGCTACTCTTCCTCGTCCCGCCTCGGCCGCGCGTACGGCGTCGCTATCAGCCCGAACGGGCAGGTCAAATCATCAACGGACTCTATCACGCGTGCGGGGTTGCCGACCACCACCGTGCGCGGCGGCACGTCTTTGACCACCACCGAGCCCGCGCCGATCAAGGCCTCCCGGCCGATCTCGACGCCGGGGAGGATGGTCACGTTGGCCCCGATCTTCGCGCCCTGCCGCACGTGCGCCCCCTTGAGGCAGTCGTACACCTTGGGGCACTCTGGGTGCAGCGCGTTGGTGAAGACGACGTTCGGGCCCACCCACGCGTCGTCCTCCAGCACGGTGAACTCCGGGACGAAGGCCCCGGAGTGGATGCGCACCCGGTTGCCGATGGCCACATGGTGCTCGACGACGCTGGATGTCCCCACGCTCACGTCATCGCCGATCTGGCAGTGCTCGCGGACCATCGCGTGGTGGCCGGCGTGGAAGCCGCGGCCGATCTGGCTACCGGCGTAGATAACGGCGTGGCTGCGGATGGTAGCCCCCTCGCCAATAGTTGTCTCCAGCTCGCCCTCGTCGGACCCCTCGGGCGGCACGCCGACAGTCACGTAGTCGCCGATGCGCGCGCCCTCACCGATGGTGACGCCGGGATATACGCGGTAGGTGTCGCTCATGTCGCTGCCCCGCCTCCTTCGGCCGCCCATCCCGCCCGCACCCGCAATGTGAAATCGGCGAAGTTCTCGGTGCCCGGCGGCGAGTCCGTTTCCCGGCGGGCACCCGGGAAGTCCCGGCCGACGACCTCCAGCTAGATGTAACCGTATGGTTAGGCACCATGGCACTCTGCCTGGAAACAGTCGCCATTGTAACACTAGACCGCAGGCCGCGTGCGAGGGCGGCACAGCGCTGCTACTTCCGCCGGCCGTGGTCACGCTGGTCCAGGCAGGCGTCGTAGGTGACCCGGTCGATAGGGATCCAGTCGGTGCCGTCGATGCCGCGGGTGTTGGTGCTGGCACGGCTCGACGGAAACGCGCAGGCGACCTTGATCCAGCGGTTCTGCTCACGCGCGAT